>NZ_JBFBOC010000020.1:0-113731 GCF_040685975.1 Kitasatospora sp. NPDC086791
TCCGACAGGAGGCCGTCCACACCCTCCCGGTCGGTGGTGTGGTCGTCCGCGAAACGACGGTCACCCGTCGCGTCCGGCACGTACTTCACACAGACGACGATCCTCAAGCTCATGAGCGGTTCTCCTGTCACGGGTGCACGGATGCACTGGATCCATGGCCTCAGGTCAGGCCGAGGGTACTGAGTGCCAAGCCTGGCTCGGTCGCGACCCGCGCGCCGCGAGCACCACCTGGACCGGCGTACCGTGTCGGCTCTCTTCGACTGGTGTCAGAGGCTCCATCGAAAGAATACGGCACTCAGTACCCCTGGTAAAGGCACTCAGTACCCTTCCCGGTGTCCCGGGGCGCGCGGGCCGTCCTCCTGCGCCGCGCCGCCCAGGGCGACGGCGGCCTCCCCGGTGTGGACGCGGAAGGTGAGGGACTCCTGCAGGTACAACCGGATCGTTTCGGCGTCGTGCGAGAGGTAGCCGACCGAGACGTCCTGGCCGAGGAGCAGTTCGAAGTCGCCGCCCCGGGTGGAGAGCAGGAAGGCGCCCTCGATGGCGGGGGCCCAGATGATGTCGCCGTCGAGGAGGCGGGCCAGGTGGTTGTGCACGGGGTAGCCGTGGTCGCTGGTCTCGTTGACGGCGGTGAAGGCGGCGGCTCCGAGCAGCAGGGAGTACGGCCCGCCGACGCCGGCCAGCCGCAGGGCGGTGAGGGCGCGGCTGACCGCCTCGGGGTACTCCCGGACGTCCTCGGGGAGCGGGACCGGCGGGTTGCCGGAGGCGGCCCGGATGCCCTCGATGGAGGCGGCGCCGTAGCCCTCGAACACGGCCCGGTCCTCGGCGAGGGCGAGGGTGCGGGCGGCGTCCTTGACCGGCTGCCAGTCGGAGTCCCGGGAGCCGCGTTCGACGTCGTCCACCGCCGCGCGGGCGACGGTGAAGGGGACCCGCAGTTCGACCACCGGGAGGCTGGCCCGGGCGTGCGCCCGGACGCCGGCGAGCGGCGGTTCGATGCCGGCCAGGTGGCCGGTGCCGACGGCGGCGAGGCCGGCACCCGCGGGGCCGGTCAGGTCGACCACCCGGCGGCCGGCGATGTGCAGCGTGAAGGTCTGGCGGGCCTCCTCCTCGATCTCCGCCCAGGCCGGGGCGGAGACCGGGGCGAGGTCCCGGTGGAGGTTGTTCATGCGCGGGGTCCTGTTCCGGGCGGCTGTCAGGGGGTCTGCTTGAGGCTGCCGATGCCCAGCGAGCCGTCTGCGGCGGGTGCGGGCGCGACGGCAACGGCGGGTGCGGCGGTGCCCGGCGCCGGCGGCGGGGAGTCGAGGAAGTCGGCGGTCGGGACGAAGAACAGCGAGCCGGTGACGGCCGTCGAGAAGTCGAGCAGCCGGTCGGTGGTGCCGGGCGGGTCGCCGACGAACATGTTGCGCAGCATCTGCTCGGTCACCCCGGGGTCGCGCGCGTAGCCGATGAAGTAGGTGCCGGACTCGCCGCCGTCCGTGAAGGAGCCGAAGGGCATGTTGCGGCGGACGATCTTCCGCTCCTCGCCGTCCGGTCCGGTGATCACGGTGAGCGCGACGTGCGAGTCGGCGGGTTTGACGGCGTCGGCCAGCTCGATGTCGGTGAGCTTGGTGCGGCCGACCGCGCCCTCCTGCTCCTCGACGCTGAGCGCGTTCCAGCGGTCCAGCCGGTGCAGGTACTTCTGCACGATGACGTAGCTGCCGCCGGCGAAGCCCGGGTCCTCCGCGCCGACCAGCGCGGCGCTCGCGGCGGCCGGGCCCTCGGGGTTCTCGGTGCCGTCCACGAAGCCGAGCAGGTCCCGGTCGTCGAAGTAGCGGAAGCCGTGGACGGAGTCGACCACGGCGGCCGCCCCGGCGAGCCGGTCGGTGAGCTGCCCGGCCAGCTCGAAGCAGAGGTCCGCCCGCTCGGCCCGCAGGTGCAGCAGCAGGTCACCGGGGGTGGCCGGGGCCCGGTGGCGGGGGCCGGCCACCTCCCGGAAGGGGTGCAGGGCGGCCGGCCGGGGGCCGGCGAAGAGGCGGTCCCACAGTGCCGAGCCGATGCCGGTGACGCAGGTGAGGCCGCCCTCGGGGGCCCGGAAACCGACCGCGCGGCGCAGTCCGGCGAGGTCGGGCAGCAGCGCGCGGACGGCGCCCTCGCCGCCGGGCCCGACGGTGAGCACCAGGAAGATCGCCGCGCCGGTCAGCGGCGAGAGCACGGCCTGCGGTTCGGGCCGGGACTGCGGTTCGGGCTGCATGTCGTGGTCCTCCTCGGGGCACCGGGTTCAGAACGCCGTGCCGACGATCGGATGGACCAACAGCAATCTGATCACGGGGATGATTACATCGCAGAGCGGACGATTCGGCGCGGCCTGTCACGCATCCGAACGACCCCGCCGGGCGCGCCCCGGAACACGCCGAAGGGGCGGATGCGCCGCACCCGCCCCTTCCGGTCGTGGTGGTTCAGACCCGCAGGGCCGCCAGCTGCTGTGCGAACGGCACCACCCGCTCGGGCACCGCCGGCGCCGCCGGGCCCCGGCCGGACAGCAGCGCCGCCAGCTCGCCCGCCGCGCGGTCGATCCGGCGCGGCAGCCCGTCGGTGAGCCCGTCCCCGGCCGCGCCCCAGTCGTCGGTGGCCGCGTAGACGGCCGTCGGCAGCACCACCGCGCGCAGGTAGCCGAACAGCGGGCGGACGGCGTGCTCCAGGGCGAGCGAGTGCCGGGGCGTGCCGCCGGTGGCGGCGATCAGCACCGGCTTGCCGGTCAGCGCGTCGTTGTCGACCACGTCGAAGAAGGACTTGAACAGGCCGCTGTAGGAGGCCGTGAAGATCGGCGTCACCGCGATCAGCCCGTCCGCCGCCGTGACCGCCTCGATCGCCTCGCGCAGCGCGGCGCCGGGGAAGCCGGTCACGAAGTTGTTCGCGATCTCCACGGCCAGGTCGCGCAGTTCGACCACGGTGACGTCCACCTCCCGCCCCTCCAGGGCGAGTCGGCGCACGGTCGCGTCGGCGAGCCGGTCCGCCAGCAGCCGCGTCGAGGACGGCTTGCTCAGCCCGGCGCTCACCACCACCAGCTTGTACGCGGTCACTTGGAGGCCTCCACCTTCTGCTCGTCGGCCGTCTCGCCGGCCTTCGCGTCGCGGGCCGCGACCAGCGCGGCGTGGGTCGGCCCGTCCGGTACCTGCGCCGGGCGGCCCTTGGCGAACTCCTCGCGCAGCACCGGCACGACCTCCTCGCCGAGCAGGTCCAGCTGCTCCAGCACGGTCTTCAGCGGCAGGCCGGCGTGGTCCATCAGGAACAGCTGGCGCTGGTAGTCGCCGAAGGTCTCGCGGAAGGTCAGCGTCTTCTCGATGACCTCCTGCGGGCTGCCGACGGTCAGCGGGGTCTGCTCGGTGAACTCCTCCAGCGAGGGCCCGTGCCCGTACACCGGCGCGTTGTCGAAGTACGGACGGAACTCGCGCACCGCGTCCTGGGAGTTCTTCCGCATGAACACCTGCCCGCCGAGGCCGACGACCGCCTGCTCGGGCGTGCCGTGGCCGTAGTGGGCGTAGCGCTCGCGGTAGAGGTTCACCAGCTTCCGGAAGTGCTCCTTGGGCCAGAAGATGTTGTTGGCGAAGAAGCCGTCCCCGTAGTAGGCGGCCTGCTCGGCGATCTCGGGGCTGCGGATCGAGCCGTGCCAGACGAACGGCGGGACGTCGTCCAGCGGGCGCGGGGTGGCGGTGAAGCCCTGCAGCGGGGTGCGGAAGCGGCCCTGCCAGTCGACGACCTCCTCGCGCCACAGCTGGTGCAGCAGCGCGTAGTTCTCGACCGCGAGCGGGATGCCCTGGCGGATGTCCTGGCCGAACCACGGGTAGACCGGGCCGGTGTTGCCCCGGCCCATCATGACGTCCACCCGGCCCTCGGCCAGGTGTTGCAGCATCGCGAAGTCCTCCGCGATCTTCACCGGGTCGTTGGTGGTGATCAGGGTCGTCGAGGTGGAGAGGATGATGCGGTCGGTCTGCGCGGCGATGTAGCCGAGCATGGTCGTCGGGGAGGACGGGACGAACGGCGGGTTGTGGTGCTCGCCGGTCGCGAAGACGTCCAGGCCGACCTCCTCGGCCTTGCGGGCGATCGCCACCATGGCCTTGATCCGCTCGTGCTCGCTCGGGGTGCGGCCGGTGGTGGGGTCGGTCGTCACGTCGCCGACGGAGAAGATTCCGAACTGCATGCTGATCACCACGTCCCAGGTAGTCCAACTTTCAACCACCTTAGCAGCCGAGTGGGGATGGTTATTCCCGCCCACAATGGAAGGGAGGCGGGGCGTCGGCGATCGGCGGGGACTCCGGAAAGGGCGGCGGACGATGGCGCCGTACATCGCGGTGAGCGCGCTGAGCCACCAGGGCCTGGTGCGGGAGCACAACGAGGACAGCCTCACGGCCGGCCCGTGGACGCTCTGCGCCACGGTGACCAGCAACCCGCAGACCCTGCTGTTCCCACTCGGCCCGCCCTGCGTGGTCGCGGTGGCCGACGGCCTGGGCGGCCACCCCGGCGGCGAGGTGGCCAGCGCCCTGGTCGCCCGTCGGCTCGCCGCCGCCGGGGACGCCCTGGACGACGAGGAGGCCGTCCGGGAGGAGCTGCAGGAGTGCAACCGGGCCGTCTACGCGGCCGCCGGCGGAGAGCCGGAGCTCGCCGCGATGGGCACCACCGTCGCCGGGCTGGTGCTGCTGCCCGAGCAGGTGGTGGTCTTCAACGTCGGCGACAGCCGGGTCTACCGGATCACCGGGGACGGGCTGCGCCGGGTGAGCGTGGACGACAGTCCGCCGCTGCCGCCCGGACGGCGCACCACCTCGATGGTCACCCAGACCCTGGGCGGCTCGCTCGGGCTCACCTTCGTCGAACCGCACGTCCGGGTCGCCCCGCTGGCGCCCGGCGACCGCTACCTGGTCTGCAGCGACGGCCTGACCGACCCGGTGCCCGAGGAGGAGCTGTCCGAGCTGCTGGCCCGCTCCTACGACGGGGCCGAACGGTCCGACGGCAAGGCCGCGTTCGAGCTGTGGAAGGCGGCGATCGAGGCCGGCGGGCCGGACAACATCACCCTGGCCCTGGTGCGCCTCGGCGCGTAACGGGTGCGCGCGGAAGCGGCGCGCAGCGGGTGCGCGCGGAACGGGGACTCGGGACGCGAGCCCGGGACGCGAGCGGGAACGGACCCGCCCCGGCGGGGCGCCGAAGCGCTCCGCCGGGGCGGTCACCTGTCGTCCGTTCGCCGTGTCCGGCTCACATGTCGCTCGTGACGGTCACCCCGCTGAAGCCCTGCTGGGCGTAGAGGCTGAAGTAGACGTAGCCGGCCGGCGGATCGGTCACGGTCAGCGTCTCGGAGTTGTCCGGGCCCGCCGAGCGCGTGGCGTAGCTGTCGGTGTACGCCCAGCTCGCCGGGTTGTAGTAGAGGTCGCCGTTGCCGGTGCCGCCGCTGGTGGTGATCTTCACCTGCTTGGTGCCGGCCGGCACCAGCAGGTAGAAGTGCGCGTAGTTGCCCGTGGTGGCGGCGACGTTGCTGCGGGCGCAGCCGGCGCCCAGCTGCCGGGTGTCGGCCGCGGTGCACTCCGGCGCCTGCGGGACGGTCGGGACGGTGGCGCAGGCGCCGTTCGCGCACGCGGTCAGCCAGCTGTCGAAGCCGGCGTCGTAGCGGGTGCCGATGGTGGTCTTCAGCAGGGTCCGGGCGCCGGCCCAGTCCCCCACCCGGTACTTGGCGAGGAGCGCGTCCATGTCGGGGCGGTGCTGCTCCAGCATGTAGCGCACGGCGAGGTATCCCCAGCGGTAGACCCGGTCCTGGTCGCCGTAGGCGGTGTCGAAGAGGTCGCTCAGCTTGTAGGTGTGCCGGGCGGCGGCCGCGATGGCGGCGTCGTTGCTCACCTTCCGGTACGAGTAGGAGACGTACTCGGCGAAGCCCTCGACCCACCAGACGGTCGGGGTGGTCATGCCGGCGTTGAAGTCGCCGTACATGTCGAACCGGCCGTCGAGGTAGTGGGTGTACTCGTGGTTGAGGTTCCAGATCTCGAAGGACGGGCGGGCCCACTCGGCCTCGTAGCAGAGGAAGCGCGGCTGGTTGCCGGCCTTCGCCGGGTCGCCCTCCAGGTACATCCCGCCGTTGTTGGTGTCGATGCCGTAGATGGCGGCGGCCAGCACCTGGTAGTCGAGCGAGGAGTGGAAGACCACGACCTCGATCGTGCTGTTGCCGTCGTCCTTGACCGGGCCGTTGTCCCTGACCACCGCGTGGAAGTACGCGTCCTGGCCGGTCAGGCTCGTGCAGGCGGTGCCCAGTTGGGTGGTGTCCAGCGCCTGCGCGATCAGCTTGATGCTCGGGCTGCAGGTGTAGTTCACCGTCAGCACACCGGACTTGAGCCGGTCGGCGGCGTTGCAGGTGCCGTAGTACGCGCAGTTGCCGGCGTCGTAGTAGCCGACCCCCTCGGCGACCGCGGCCCACTGGAAGACGGTGCGGCCGCCCGGCGCGGACCGCGCGACGAGGTCCCTGGCGAGCGGACGGACCTTGGCCTGGAGGGCGGTGTCCTTCAGGAAGCGGGTCAGCTCCTTGGTCGCGTTGTAGACCAGCACGCCGTAGTCGCCGCCGAGCAGGCCGTTGTTGCGGGTCGCGAACGCGGAGAGGGTGTCCAGGACGCTCGGGTCGGCCTCGACGGCCGCGTCGAAGCCGGGTACCTGGTGGCCGCGGAACAGCACGGTGAACACCGGGTTCACCGACCAGGCCAGGCCGGCCGGGTTCCAGGTGGCGCTGTCGTAGTCGGTCAACAGCCGCTTGACCACCGGGAGGTAGCGGATGTTCTCCTGCGCGCTGTCGATCAGGGTGACGGCCTCGCCGAGGATCGGGGCGTTGCCCGCGGCGACGTCGCGCGAGTGCGCGCTGCCGAAGAACGCGTCCAGACCGGAGCGGATCGCCGTCTGCAGGGCGGTGCCGTACGTGCCGACGTCGGCCGGGTGGTACCACTGCGCGAAGTAGCCGGCGCGCAGGAAGAGCACCAACTGCTCGACGGAGGTGGAGTTGTCGCCCGGGTAGCCGCCCGCCGCGTCGCGCAGCGCGTACGCCACCGTGGTCATCTGCTCCTCGCGGAAAGCGCCGCGCGCGTCGCCGCCGGTGAGCTGGAAGAGGCTGTTGATGCACTGGATGTCGGCGGCCTTGACGTGCTGGACCAGGTCGCTGCCGGTCCGGCCGGTGAAGTCGGCGGTGTTGCAGGCCTGTTCGGCCGCCGCGGACAGACTGCGGGCCTGCGCGGTCGGCCGGGCCGCGGCCGGCCGGGTGTCCAGCGGCAGCGGGGCGCGCTGGTCGGCGGAGGCCGACTGCCGTTCGCCGACGCCGCGTTCGGGGGCACCGCGCTCGGGGGTGCCGGTGCCGGTGGCGGGCTGCGGGGCCGCTCCGGCGGAGGTGGCGGCGGGCGCGCCACCGGGGGTGGCGGGGGCGGCGGCGGGCGCGGCCTGGCTCTGCGGCGCGAACAGGCCGACCGCCAGGAAGAGGGACAGGAACAGCGTCAACAATCGTGCCGGCTGCGCGAATCGCAGCAGACGTGAAGGACTCACGTGGGGGCCTCCGGGCCGTCGTCGGCCGCGGTTGGGGCGCGGCCGGTGGGGGGGGGCGAGGACCGTTGGTGGCGGCGCCGCGTGGGGCGGTTCCGCCAGGAACACGGTGGGGAGTGTGACATGTACCATGGCACACATCACATGGCCTTGGGAAGCCTGCGTACTGTGCGCAGTTCGCGGGGAAAACGCGTGGAGGCCGTGGTGACGGTTCGTCACCACGGCCTC
This sequence comes from Kitasatospora sp. NPDC086791, assembly GCF_040685975.1. Taxonomy (NCBI): domain Bacteria; kingdom Bacillati; phylum Actinomycetota; class Actinomycetes; order Kitasatosporales; family Streptomycetaceae; genus Kitasatospora; species Kitasatospora sp. NPDC086791. The sequence goes on from NZ_JBFBOC010000020.1 coordinate 7,756, forward strand.
CAGGAGGGCCGGTTGTCGTCTCGGCGCTACTTGCGCAGCAGCAGGATCACGCCCGCCGTCACGAGGCCGACCACGACGGCGGCCACGCCGTACGCCAGGCGGTGCGCCCGCACCACCGGCAGGAAACGGTCCACCGCGTAGCGGCCCGGACCGGTCAGCGCGAGCGCGGCGGCGCCGGCCGTCAGCAGCAGCTCGTACTCGCTGCCCTTCGGGGCGAAGAAGCCGCCGCCCCAGGTGACGGCGATCGCGTTGACCATGGTGCCGACGATCGCGGCGCCCGCCAGCGGGGTCAACAGGCCGACGGCGAGGGCGAGTCCGCCCAGCGTCTCGGTGAGACCGGCCACCACGGCCATGGTGTTGCCGGCCGGATAGCCGCTCATGGTGAAGAACTGACCGGTGCCGTCGATCCCGCCGCCGCCGAACCAGCCGAACAGCTTCTGGCTGCCGTGCGCGGCCATGGTCAGACCGAGGACGAGGCGCAGGAGCAGGAGTCCGGCGTCGTAGGCGTGCGGGGAGGCCGCTGCGGGGCCGGAGGTCTCCCGGGCCGGGCGGACGGTGGGGCTGGTGGGACTGGTGGCGGCGGTCGTGCTCGGGCTGCTGCTCGGCATGCGCGTCTCCATCGATCGGGGTCGGTCGGTCGCCGCCGGCCGGGGCCGGCGCGCGTGGGGTGTACTGAGGCGGCGGGCGGGGATCGCCCCGGACAGGGGTCGTCACCCCGGGCGCATTGTTCAAATTTGAACCTGCCGCTCTTCGACCGTACCTCGAAGTTCGAATTTGAACAACTGACGGTCCGTGAACGACTCGCGGCCCCTGCCCCGGCCGGGGCAGGGTGGAGGCATGTCCCCACGCAGGCAACACCAGCGGGCCGCCCGCACCGGCACCCCGTACCCCGAGGCCCTGACCGCCTTCGACGAACGCGTCCGACTGATCGCCCCCGGCCAGTGGGACTCCCCCACCCCGTGCACCGACTGGTCGGTCCGGGACCTGGTCAACCACCTCACCGGCGAGCAGCTCTGGGTGCCCGACCTGCTGATGGGGGCCACCATCGGCGAGGTCGGCAGCCGCTTCGACGGCGACGTGCTCGGCGCGGACCCGGTCGCCGCCTGGACGGACGCCGCCGAGGCCGCCCGACGGGCCTGGGCCGTCCCCGGTGCCGCCGACCTGACCGTCCACCTCTCCTTCGGCGACGTCTCCGGCCAGTACTACCTGGACCAGCTCACCACCGACCTGGTCATCCACACCTGGGACCTCGCCGAGGGCATCGGGCGGCGCACCCGGCTCCCGGCGGAACTCGTCGACTTCGCGCTCGGCGAGATCTCCGGCTACGGCGACCTCTCCGGCAGCGGGCTCTTCGACCCGCCGCTGCCGACGCCCGAGGACGCCGACCCGCAGACCCGGCTGCTCGCGCTCACCGGTCGGCGGGACGGAGGGTGAACCGGCCGCCCGCCCAGGAGGGTGACCGGGCGCCCACCGGACACCGGCGACCACGGCGGGGGTTCGCCGGGCCGGTCACGGCGGGGGTTCGCCGGGCCGGGCCCCCGGCCGAACGGGCGCGGCGCCGGATACTGGAAGGTACGGGGGCCATTTCCGTGCGAGAGGCGGGCGCGCCATGAGCCGCAGGCCGGACATCCTCGGCGAGTTCACCGCCGACCACCGGGCGGTCACCGAGCTGCTCGACGCGATCGAGGCCGCCTCGGCCGACGGCGCCGACCGCGGCGAGCTGGTCACCAGGCTCACCGACCTGCTGTTCGCCCACTGCGCCGCCGAGGAGGAGCACCTCTTCCCGGTCGTGCAGCACGACGTGCCCGACGGCGGGACGCTGGTGTTCAACTGCATCCACGACCACCTGGCGATCGGGCAGTACCTCGCCGACCTGCAGGCGCTCCGCCCGAGTGACCCGGCCTTCGACACCCTGCTGCGCGGCCTCGGCGACACCCTGCGGCGCCACCTGCGCGGCGAGGAGAAACAGCTCTTCCCCGCCGCCCGCAAGGCCCTGCCCGCCGCCGCCCGCGCCGCGCTCGGCGAGCGGCTGCGCGCGGAGCGCGCGGCGCTGGGGACGGCCGACTGATCAGGGGCCGGAGGCGGTCAGGCCCCGCGGCGATCAAGGGCTGCGCGGCGATCAAGGCTGCGCGGTGATCCGGGCCAGGCGGTGACCGGGGGCTCCGCGCTCGGTCAGGGCTTCGCGCCGATCACCGCGAACCGGGCCCCCTCGCGGTCCCGCAGCCGGGCCACCCGCCCGTACGGGGAGTCGAAGGCCGGGCCCAGCGTGGCGCCGCCCAGCTCGACCGCCCGGGCCAGCGCCCGGTCGGTGTCCGGGACGGCGAAGGACACCTCCCAGTGCGGCGGCATCCCGGCCGGGCCGCTCGCCTGCTCCCTGGCCAGCGCCGCGACGCTGTTCCCCTCGGCCCGCAGCACCACCCGGTCGTGCTCCCAGCGGACCTCGAAGCGCTCCGGGTCGCGGCCGTCCCAGCGGAACACCTCGCCATAGAACAGCGCCGCCGCGAACGGGTCGGGCGTCCGCAGCTCGATCCAGACCGGGGCCCCGGGCAGCTCCAGCTTCCGCGCCCGCCCGAGCGGGGCCTCCCAGATGCCGAACACCGCGCCCGCCGGGTCCGCCGCGAAGGCCACCCGCCCGGCGTCGAAGGCCAGCGGGCCGATCGCGAGCGTCGCGCCGCGCTCCCGCACCGCGTCGGCGGCCGCGTCGGCGCTCTCCGTCCCGAAGTAGCTGGTCCAGGCGAGCGGGATCGCCCCCTCGCCCGCGACACCGAGTCCGGCCACCGCCTCCCCGTCGACCACCGCGTGCGCGTACGGCCCGAAGCGGTCCGGGACGGCCTCGAACTCCCAGCCGAGCAGCGGCCCGTAGAACTCCTTGGCCCCCTCCAGATCCCGGGCCATCAGGCTCACCCAGCACGGAACGGCCGCCACACAACGCACCCTGGCGGTCTCACCGCTGCTCATCGCGGACCTCCTCGCCCACCCGGCCGCCGGGCCCCTCCCGACTCCCGCGGCCCACCGGCCGCCCGGGACGCCCACAGCCTAGGCCGCCACCCCTGACACCCCGGGGACGCCATGCCCGGGATCAGCGCACCCAGTTCTTCAGCGGCTCGGTGTCCAGGGAGATGCCGACCGGCTCGGGGAGCCGGACGGCCTTGCCGAACGGAACGATCCGGACGCTCTCGTAGCGGACGCCGTCGGGCTGGCTGTGGACGACGACCTCGGCGGAGTCCCGGTCGATGAGCAGATAGATGGGGATGCCGGTTTCCGCGTACGCACGAGGCTTCTCGACGCGGTCGCGACGGTCGGTGTCGGAGTCGTAGGACGTGACTTCCACGACCATCAACGCCCCATCGGCGTTCGCCCACTCACCTTGACTGCCGAAGGTTCCGCTGGGCGCGAGCGTGCCGTCGGGGCGTGCATGGCCGCCGCGGTAGGTCTGGATCTTCAGCCCCTGGTCGTACAGCCACAGCTCCGGACGGGACTGGATGCAGATCCGCATCAGCCACTCGATGATCAGGCCGTGGTCGCCGTCCGGCACGGGCTTGACCCCCAGCTTCCCGTTGATGAACTCCGGCCGGATGCCGTCGGCGGTCCGGGCCAGGAGATGAGCGAGATCCTCGAACTCCTCGGGCAGCATCTGCGGGCGGTCGGAGAGCGCGGTCATGGGCTTTGCTCCTTCGCCTGGACACCCCCGCTGTCAACGATCACAACGGCGGGTGGTTACGGGGCCATCTCGTTCGACCATAGCGAACCCGACCCCTACGATCGGAGATGTGACGCAGGTCACACCAGGGGAGGAAATTCCGGGGACAGATTCCCCGTTTTCGAGTACGTTGGCAGAAGCGGGGAGATTTTCCCCGGTATCCTGGAGGAGCAGTCGTCGTGACCACCGCCGCCGTTGAGTCGGTCCGTCCCGCGGGGAGCGCCCGTACGCCCAAGTTGCGTGCGGATGCGAGCCGGAACCGGGAGCGGATCGTGCTGGCGGCCCGGGACGCGTTCGTCGAGCACGGTGCGGATGCGCCGCTGGACGAGATCGCGAAGCGGGCGGGGGTCGGCAATGCCACTCTCTACCGGAACTTCCCGGACCGGATGGCGCTGATCCACGAGGTGGCGGTCTTCGTCAAGAACCGCGTCCTGGCTCTCGCGGAGACGGCGACCGTGGAGGTGGAAGCCGCTGACGGCGGCGGCCCGTTCGACGCTCTGCAGCGGTTCGTGCACGCGACCGTGGCGGAGAAGATCGGCGGCCTCTGCACGCTGTTCAGCAGCCATGTCGACCCGCACGAACCGGAGTTGGCCGAGATCCGGGAGCGCCTGCAGTCCGCCGTCGGCGGGTTGATGGCACGCGCCCGGGCCGCGGGCGAGCTCCGGCCGGACGTCGACCACGGTGACCTGTTCATCGCGATGAGCCAGCTGACCCGGCCGCTGCCGAACACCTCCTGCCGGCTGCTCGACGAGTTCGTGCACCGGCACCTGCAGATCTTCCTGGACGGCCTGCGCACGCCGGTCCGTTCGACCCTGCCCGGCCGGGCCGCGACCTTCGAGGACTTCCAGCCCCGGAACTGACCGACGCACCACACCTGATCCGAACCTGATCCACGCCTGATCCGACCCGCACACCCGATCCGACCGGCGGCACCGGGCGGCCCGCGCTCCTGAGCGGGACCGCCGCGGCCTGCCCCCGCGCGCTCCGAGCACCTCTCCCCGTACGGCGACCTGCCGTTCCCGTACGGCAGTCGACCGTTCACGCACACCACGCACCGTGAAGTGAGTACCCCCATGTCCCGAACCGACGCCCGCCCGGCGACACTGCCCGATCCCCGGCGCTGGAAGGCGCTGATATTCATCGGCCTCGCCCAGCTGATGGTCGTGCTGGACGCGACCATCGTGAACATCGCCCTCCCGTCCGCACAGCGGGACCTGGGCATCTCCGACGGCAACCGCCAGTGGGTGATCACCGCCTACGCGCTGGCCTTCGGCGGCCTGCTGCTGTTCGGCGGCCGGATCGCGGACCTGTGGGGCCGCAAGCGGACCTTCATCGTCGGCCTGACCGGCTTCGCCCTCGCCTCCGCGCTCGGCGGCGCCGCGGCCAACACCGCGATGCTGCTCGGCGCCCGCGCCCTGCAGGGCGTGTTCGGCGCGCTGCTCGCTCCGGCCGCACTGTCGCTGCTCGCGGTGACCTTCACCGAGGCCAAGGAACGCGCCAAGGCGTTCGGCATCTACGGTGCGATCGCCGGTGGCGGTGGCGCCATCGGTCTGATCCTCGGCGGTCTGCTGACCGAGTACATGAACTGGCGCTGGACCTTCTTCGTCAACATCCCGTTCGCCATCGTGGCCGCCGCGGGCGCCGTCATGGTGATCAGCGAGCCCGCCGAGGGCCGCAACCGCAACAAGCTGGACGTCCCCGGCGTGCTGCTGGTGACCACCGGCCTGGTCTCCCTGGTCTACGGCTTCACCCGGGCCGAGTCCGACGGCTGGGCGTCCGGCAGCACCCTGGGCCTGTTCGCCGCGGCCGCCGTGCTGCTGTTCGCCTTCGTGCTGGTGGAGCTCAAGGTCAAGGCCCCGCTGCTGCCGCTGCGCGTGGTGCTGGACCGCAACCGCGGCGGGGTGTACCTGTCGCTGGGCATGGCCGTGATCGGCATGTTCGGTCTGTTCCTCTTCCTGACCTACTACCTGCAGATCGTGCTCGGCTACAGCCCGGTGCTGACCGGTGTGGCCTTCCTGCCGATGGTGGCCGGCATGATCACCGGCTCGACCCAGATCGGCGCCCGGCTGATGACCCGGGTCCCGGCGCGCTACCTGATGGCGCCCGGCTTCCTGGTCGCCTCGGTCGGCATGTTCCTGCTGACCCACATCGGCCTGGACACCTCCTACCCGGCGCTGATCCTGCCCGGCCTGGTCCTGATGGGCCTCGGCATGGGTACCGCGTTCATGCCGGCCATGAGCCTCGCCACGTACGGCGTCCAGCCGCGCGACGCGGGCGTGGCCTCCGCGATGGTCAACACCTCGCAGCAGGTCGGCGGCGCCATCGGCACCGCGCTGCTGAACACCATCGCGGCCAGCGCCACCACCACGTGGCTGGCCTCGCACATGACCGCCGCGGCCGCCGCCTCCCCGGAGGCCGCCAAGGCGCTGCAGTTCCAGGGCATGGTGCACGGCTTCTCGACCGCGATCTGGGTGTCCTTCGGGATCCTGGTGGCCGCCGCCGCGGTCGCCTTCACCTTCATCAACGCCGGCCGTCCCGGCGCGGCCTCGGGTGCGGGCTCCGGCGCGGACGCCGCGGAGAACGACGCGGTGCCGGTGCTGGTGCACTGACGCCCAGGGGTTGCTCGGGTGCGTACGCGGCCCGTCCGGTGTCTCACGGCACCGGGCGGGCCGCTCGCCGTTCCCGGGCCCGGACCGCGTCGCCCGCCGGACCGCGCCGCCCGCCCGCCCGCCGGACTCGGCCGGCTCGCCGCACCCGGGCAGCCCCCGCCCCCTCGAACTGCCCGTCGCGGTGGACCAGAATGGAAGGGCCCGCTCGGTGGGGGCCACGGGCACCCGTTCCGCTCCCGACGCCAGCGGGAGGACATCGTGCACGACCGAACCGACCGGCTCGCCGACAGCAGGTACCTCCTGCTCACCACCTTCGACGAGGACGGCAGCCGGATCGAGTCCCAGCTCTGGGTGGTACCGGACGGCACGGCGCTCGGCGTCTGGACCCCCGCGCACTCGGGCGAGGCCGAGCGGATCCGCCGCCACCCCCGGGTGCTGATCGGCCCCTGCGACGCCCACGGGCGCCGGACCGGCCGCAGCGTCCCGGCCCGCGCGCGGTTGTGCGACGCCGACGCGACCGCGCGCTACCGCGCCTCGCTCATCGACAAGTACGGCCTGACGGCGCTGATCGCGCTCGCCCGCAGCCGGTTCCGGGTCGGGCTGGCCGGGACGGTCGGGATCCGGATCACCCCGAACGAGCTGGAGCAGCGGCTGGTCGGGCCGGAGTGGCGGCCGCCGGGTTCGTACTGCGTGAACTGAGGGCGGCGCGGGCAGCGGGGCGGGGCCGGCGGGCCGGTCGCCCGGCCGGTCCCCGCCCTCAGGCCACGTCGCCCTCACGTCACGCCGTGAGGCCACGTCGCCCTCAGGTCCCGTCGTCCGGCGCCTGCGCCAAGTCCCCGGGCTCGCAGGCCTCCCGGCCGGTCCCGACGTGAACGACCTTGACGGCCCGTTCCGGGCCGCCGGGCACGACCTGCTGCTCGTGCCCGCAGCGCGGGCAGATCAGCGGGATCCGCAGGCGGGCCGACGACTCGTGTCCGGTGCCGCTGCCGGCCGGGCGCGGGGCGGTCACGACAGCGGGTGGGTCGGGAGCGGGTTGGCCTCCTGGATCTCGCGGTGGGCCTTGGTGAGCAGCTGCGAGGCGAGGTCGTTGAGCGCCCGGGCCCCCGCGACCTCCTCGCCGACCCGCAGCTGCTCCGGGTCGGAGGGGTGACGGCTGCTGTGGCCGTGGGCGCGCAGTTCGGTCCCGTCACCGAGCCGGAGCATGGCGGCGGCGCTGGTGCGCGGGCCGTCCTCACGGAACTCCATCTCGATGTGCCAACCGACCAGAGTCTGCGTCTGCATGGCGGATCACCTCCATCGGTTACCCCTCCAGAGTGCGCCGCACCCAGCGTGAACACCAGGCCAGCCGGGCCGGGCCCACGACGGAGGCCCGGGGAGGCCGCCGGGGAGACTGCGGCGGAGGCCACGACGAAGGCCGCGACGGGGCAAGTTGAACGTGTTCAAGTCGGCGGCGTAGAGTCGGCGGCGAAGCTCATTTGAACGCGTTCAAAGGGGAGTGTGTCCGCCATGGGGAAGGGCACCACCGAACTGGTGGACCTCCTGGTCCTGCTCGGCATGGGAGCCGTCGTCCCGCTCGGCCTCGCCCTGATCGGCGAGCCCGGGCTGAAGCGGGCCGGTCGGCGCGAGCCGGCGGTGACGCCGTGGTGGGACACGCACCGGTACCGGTGGGGTTCGCCGGACACCGCCTGGCTCCACGACCCCTTCCTGCACCCGCCGTTGAGCCTGCCCGACTACGTGCGGCGGCAGAACGCGCTGCTGGACGGCGCCGAGCTGCCCGGCTGCCCGGCCTGCGGGGAGGAGGGCCCCGCGGTGCCGGTCCCGACCGGCCACGGCCACGCCGAGCTGTGCCGCTCCTGCGCACGGGTGCTGACGCCCTGCCCGTGCGGACAGTGGCACAGCTTCGAGCCGACGATCCGGATCGGCTGGAGGCGCACCTGGCGGCGGGAACACATGTCCGGCACCGGCGAGCCGGATCCGCACTGGCCCGGCGTCCGGGGAACGGCCCGGATCGAGCGGCTGGCCGCGTACCACTCCGCGCACGGGCCGTCCTGAGCCGAGGCCTCGGCAGGCCAGGACGCGCGCCCCGGGGTTCGGACGCTGATCGGCCACCGCCTCCAGGGGCCGATCAGGCCCGGTGGGCCGGGACGGCGACCAGGAGGGCGCCGGTGTCCTGCACGCGCACCTCGAAGTGGTCGATGTCGCCCGGCTGGAGGGCCGCGCCGCCGGTGGTGCGCAGCACGCCGTCGTTGCCGTAGCTGCCCGCCGGGACGGTCCAGGTGTTCACCGTCTGCTGGCCGCCGCTGTGCGAGACGGCGACCAGGCTGCAGGTCAACGGGCCCCGGACACCGGAGAGTTGCATGCTGACCCGGCTGCCCCAGGTGGTGCCGTCCACGCCGACGGCGGCGTGCGCGCCGGTGGCCGGGTCGGTGGCGCTGAACTGCTCGGCCACGGCGATCACGGCGGGGGCGTTGTCGGCGGTGAGCACCGCGGCCGTGATGGCGGGGCCCGCCGCCACCATCGCGGTCGCGGCCAGGGCCAGGACCAGCCGCCGCACCCGGCCGCGCCGCCGGACGCTGCCGACCTCGGCGACCAGCCGGTCCAACAGCTGCGGGTCCGGGTGCGGGGCGGGGCCGGCCGGATCCCGTCCGGCGGCCTTCGCGGAGCTCGCGTACTCGGCCAACAGCGGCTCCACGAAACCGAGTTCGGCCACCTGCTCGGCGCACTGCGGGCAGGTGGCGAGGTGCTGCTCGAAGGCGGCGTGCTCGGCGGGCTCCAGCAGGCCGAGGACGTAGGCGCCGGCGTCGACGTGCTCCGGGCCGTCGAAGACGCGGTCCGGGTCGCCGGGCGCACCGCCGGGACCGCCAGGCTTGCCGGGCACGCCGTGCGGCCCGTCGGACATGCCGGGCACCGGGTCGGGGCGCTTGGTCACGATGTCACTCCCCGTTCCTCCAGCGCGAGCCTGAGCGAGCGCAGTGCGTAGAACACCCGGGACCGCACGGTCCCGGCCGGGATGCCGAGTTCGGCGGCCGCCTCGTTGGCCGTACGGCCCTTCAGATAGGTCTCGACGATGATCTCGCGGTGCGCGGGCGAGAGGTCGCCGAGCGCGTCCGCGACGGTCATCATCCGCAGTGCCCGGTCGAGTTCGTCCTCGGCGGGCAGCACCTCCATGGCCGACGCGTCCACCTCGCGCGGCCTGGCCCGGGCGCTGCGGTGCTCGTCGATCACGATCCGCCGGGCGACGGTGACCAGCCAGGGGCGCAGCGAGCCCGCCGCCGGGTCCAGGCGGTGGATGTTGCGCCAGGCCCGGACCAGGGTCTCCTGGACGACGTCCTCGGCCCGCTGCCGGTCACCGGCGACCAGGTGGAGCACGAAGCCGAAGAGCGGACCGGCGTGCTCGTGGTACAGGGCGCGCATCAACTCCTCGTCCGACGCCCCCGTGCCGTGGCCGGCCGTGCCGCCGACGGGGTGCTCCTGGGTCACCGCTTCATCGTTGCGCACCCGGGCCTCCTGGTCGAGGGCGGTCGGCATCGGTCAGTAGCCCGGGCTGCTGGGCTTCGGGCTGGGGGTGGCGGGGCTCGGGCCGGAGTGGGTCGTGGCGCCCGCCTTGCCGCCGCTCGGGGTCACCGCGAACCAGGTCCCGCCGACGCCCTGGCCCTTGGTGTCGCCGGGCTTGGTGTCCGGCGAGTAGCGGTAGACCGGCCAGCCGTTGACGGTGATCTGCTTGGTGCCGTCGGAGCGGGTGACGGTGCCGACCAGCTTGCTGTCGATGCCCTTGACCGTGACGTCGCCGTTGGCGTGCTCGGGCGGCCAGATCACGGCGCAGCCACCGTTGCAGGAGGACTCCGGCGGGCTGCTCCGGTCCTGGTCGAACCGGTAGAGCGTGAAGCCGGAACTGTCGGTGACGATCTTGCCCAAGGTGGGGTCGTCGGCGGTCTGCAGGGTCGCGCCCGCCGGGGCGCTCGCGCCGCCCGACGTGCCCGGCGCACCGGGTGCGGTCGAGGCGTTCGGCGGGCTCGACGTGCTCGGCGCGCCCGACGTGCTCGGCGCGCTCGACGTGCCGCCTCCGGAGGACCCGCAGCCGGCGATCAGGGCGGCCGCCGCGATGCCGGAGGCGGCCAGCACGGCTGCCCGGCGGGTACGGGGTTCGCTGTGCATGAGGTGCCTCCCGAGGTCTGAACGGACTGGACACCCTTCTGTACGGGCGGTAACAGCCGACTGCTCAATGCGCGGGCTCGCCGGAATAGCGGGCCGGGCGGCGCCGTTGTCGCGGGCACATGGCCTGTACCGCCCCCTCCGGAAGGGAAGGAATCGCGAGATGAGCAGCACGGTCGAGCTGACCAAGGAGAACTTCGACGACATCGTCCCCGGCCCGGCGGGCAAGGACTTCGTCTTCATCGACTTCTGGGCCGGATGGTGCGGTCCCTGCCGCCAGTTCGCCCCGGTGTACGAGAAGGCGGCCGCGCGCCATTCGGACCTGGTCTTCGCCAAGGTGGACACCGAGGCGCAGCAGGAGTTGGCCGCCGCGTTCGGCATCCAGTCGATCCCGACGCTGGCGATCATCCGTGAGGGCGTGCTCGTCTTCTCCCAGGCCGGCGCGTTGCCGGAGGCGGTGTTCGAGGACCTGATCGGCCAGGCCCGTGGCCTGGACATGACCGAGGTGAAGCGGAAGGTCGCCGAGGAGCAGGCGGCCGACGGCCAGGTCTGACCCTTCCTCGCCGCACCCGCGCCGCGCCCTGCGGGACCGGGCGGCGGATATTCCGCTGCCCCCTTCCGCTTCCACTCCTAGAGTCGTCGGTGACAGCGGCCCCACCGGGGGCCTCCCCGGAGGCCCCACCGCCGAAGGAGTGATCCGCCATGGGCACGTTCGTACTGGTCCCCGGGTTCTGGCTCGGCGCCTGGGCCTGGGACGAGGTGGCCGCGCCGCTGCGCGGGGCCGGGCACCGGGTCTTCCCGGTGAGCCTGCCCGGGCTGGCCGAACGGGCAGGCGAGGCGGGCGAGTTCGGCCTGGAGGAGCACATCGCCGACCTGGCCGGCCTGCTGGTCCGCGAGGACCTGTGGGAGGTCGTGCTGGTCGCCCACAGCGGCGCCAGTGCCCCGGTGGGCGGGCTCGCGGACCGGATGCCGGAGCGGATCCGCCGGGTGGTGTACCTGGACAGCGGCCCGCTGGTCGACGGCGCCAGGATCTACGACCTCTGGTCGCCCGACTACCAGCGGACGGCCGACGCCTCGGTGGTCGACGGTCGGCTCCCGATGCCGTCCTGGGAGTTCCTGGGCGCCCACGGCGCCGGTACGGAGGGGCTGGACGAAGCCACCCTGGCCCGGGTCCGGTCCCTCGCCACCCCGCACCCCGTCGGGGCGTACCGCGACGAACTGCGGCTGACCGGCGCCGGGGCCGCGCTGCCGCACGCGCTGGTGTCCTGCTCCTTCCCGCTCTCCCAGGTCCGCGAGCTGATCGCGGTCGGCCACCCGTACTTCGCCGGGATGGCCGGGGCGAACTGGGAGCTGCGCGAGCTGCCCACCGGGCACTGGCCGATGTTCTCCCGCCCGGCCGACACGGCGGCGGTGCTCGCGGAGCTCGGCGCGCTCTGATCCGAGCCCGCCCGGGCCCGCCGGGCCGTCCCCGGTCTGTTCCCCGCGCGCACCGGTCCGTCCTCCGCGCGTCCTGCGCGTGTCCGTCCGTCGCGCCGGCGCGCCCGGCCCGGCAGGATGGGGCCCACGCCGTACCCGAGCGGAGAGCGAGACCCGATGAGCGAGCAGACCGGCCGCAGCGAACCACCGGCCGCCGGGCCCGAGTTCAGGCGGGTCACCACCGCCGTGGTCACCGGGAGCGCCGCCGACGCGCCGTTCCACGTGGACGTCAAGGCCGGCACCCACCCGCTGACCTCCGACGAACCGGTGCGGCGCGGCGGCTCGGACAGCGGACCGGAACCGTTCGCGCTGCTGCTCGCCTCGCTCGGCTCCTGCACCGCGATCACCCTGCGGATGTACGCCGACCGCAAGGCGTGGCCGCTGGAGGCGGTCCGGGTCAGGCTCGGGTACGAGACGGACGGCAGCCGGGGCCGGATCTCCCGCCGGGTCGCCCTCACCGGCGGCCTGGACGGGGACCAGCGCGCCCGGCTGCTCGACATCTGCCAACGCACGCCCGTCACCCTCGCCCTGCGGGCCGGGGTGGCCATCGACACGACGGAGGACCGGGCATGACCAGCACCGCCGAGGAGTACGACGTCATCGTCCTGGGGGCCGGCCCGACCGGCGAGAACGTGGCGGACCGGGCGGTCGCCGCCGGGCTGCGCACGGTGATCGTGGAGGCCGAGCTGGTCGGCGGCGAGTGCTCGTACTGGGCCTGCATGCCGAGCAAGGCGCTGCTGCGCCCGGTGGCCGCGCTGGCCGACGCCCGCGCGGTGGCCGGCTCCCGGGAGGCGGTCGGCGACGGGCGGCTGGACCCGGCCGCGGTGCTGGCCCGCCGGGACTCCTTCACCTCGCACTGGAGCGACGACGGCCAGGTGCGGTGGCTGCGGGAGACCGGCATCGAGCTGGTCCGCGGCCACGGCCGGCTGGCCGGGGAGCGGACGGTGACGGTGGAGGCCGAGGACGGCGCCGAGCGGGTGCTCACCGCCCGGCACGCCGTGGCGGTGTGCACCGGCAGCCGTCCGGTGCTGCCCGGGCACGTGCCGGGGCTGGCCGAGGCCCACCCGTGGACCAACCGGGAGGCCACCGGCGCACCGGCCGTCCCCGGGCGGCTGGCGGTGGTCGGCGGCGGCGTGGTCGGGGTGGAGATGGCCACCGCCTGGCGGGCGCTCGGCTCCCAGGTGGTGCTGCTGGTGCGCGGCGACCGGCTGCTGCCGCGGATGGAGCCGTTCGCGGGCGAGCTGGTCGCCGAGGGCCTGCGGAAGGCCGGGGTGGACGTCCGCTTCGACACCCGGGTCACCGCGGTGGGGCGGACGGACGGCTCCGGGCCGGTGACCCTGACGCTCGGGGACGGCGCCGACCTGACCGCCGACGAGGTGTTGTACGCGACCGGCCGGGCTCCGCGCACCGCGGACATCGGGCTGGAGCAGGTCGGGCTGAAGCCGGGCGACTGGCTGGAGGTGGACGACAGCTGCACGGTGCTCGGGGTGGACGGCGAGTGGCTGTACGCCGCCGGGGACGTCAACCACCGGGCGCTGCTCACCCACCAGGGCAAGTACCAGGCCCGGATCGCGGGAGCGGCGATCGCCGCCCGCGCCCAGGGGCGCCCGCTGGACACCGCGCGCTGGGGCGCGCACGCCGCGTCCGCCGACCTCGCGGGCGCGCCGCAGGTGGTGTTCACGCAACCGGAGGTCGCCGCCGTCGGCCTGACCCTCGCCGCCGCCGAGGAGGCCGGGCTGCGGGTCAAAGCCGTCGACCACGACCTCGGCGCCGTCGCCGGGGCCTCGCTGTACGGCGACGACTACCGCGGCCGGGCCCGGGTGGTCTTCGACCTGGACCGCGAGGTGCTGGTCGGCGCCTGCCTGGTCGGGCCCGGGGTGGCCGAACTGCTCCACTCGGCGACCGTCGCGGTGGTCGGCGAGGTGCCGATCGACCGGCTCTGGCACGCGGTGCCCGCGTACCCGACGATCAGCGAGGTCTGGCTGCGGCTGCTGGAGGGCTGCCGGGGGTAGCCCTCCCGGCCGGACGGCCTCCCGGGTGGACGGGACGGCCTCCCCGGGTGCACCGGACGGCCTCCCGGGTGAACGGCGCGGCGAGATGTGACCACCGGTGGACGGCGGGACACTGGCAGTCGGGGGCCGTCCCGGGGGGCCGTGCTCGTGATCAGGTGGTGTGAGGCATGACCGAGGTGCTGTTGGCCGTCGGAACCGAGAAGGGCCTCTTTCTCGGCCGCAGCCGCGACCGGCTGACCTGGGCGTTCAGCGGGCCGCACTTCCCGATGAACGCGATCTACTCCGTCTCCGTCGACCGCCGCGAGGACCGGACCAGGATCCTGGTCGGCGCCGACAGCAGCCACTGGGGCCCCTCGGTCTGGCGCTCCGACGACCTCGGCGCCAGCTGGCACGAACCGGCCCGGCCGGCCATCCGGTTCCCCGAGTCCACCGGCGCCTCGCTCACCCGGGTCTGGCAGCTGCAGCCCGCCGGGGCCGAGGCGCCCGGCGTCGTCTACGCGGGCACCGAGCCAGCCGCGCTGTTCCGCTCCACCGACGGCGGCGAGACCTTCGCGCTGGTCGAGTCGCTCTGGGAGCACCCGCAGCGGCCGCAGTGGGGTGCCGGCTACGGCGGCCAGGGCCTGCACACCATCCTCACCGACCCGCGCGACCCGCAGCGGCTGCTGGTCGCCGTCTCCAGCGGCGGCGTCTACCGCAGCAAGGACGGCGGCGACAGCTGGGAGCCCTCCAACACCGGGCTGCGCGCCGAGTTCTTCCCGGAGCAGAGCCAGTACCCCGAGTTCGGCCAGTGCGTGCACAAGATCGCCCCCGACCCCGTCCACCACGACCGGCTCTACCTGCAGAACCACGGCGGCGTCTACCGCAGCGACGACTGGGGCGGCAACTGGCGCTCGATCGCCGACGGGCTGCCCGCCGAGTTCGGCTTCGCCGTCGCCGCCCACCCGCGCCGGGGCGACACCGCCTACCTCTTCCCGCTCGGCGGCGCCGACGACCGCATCCCGCCCGGCCGCCGCTGCCGGGTCTTCCGCACCGGCGACGGCGGCACCAGCTGGCAGGAGCTGGCCGACGGCCTGCCCGGCGAGGACCACTACGGCATCGTGCTGCGCGACGCCCTGCGCACCGACGACGCGGACCCGGCCGGGATCTACTTCGGCAACCGGACCGGCGACGTGTACGGCAGCCGGGACGAGGGCGAGAGCTGGTCGCTGCTGCTCTCCCACCTGCCGGACGTGCTCTGCGTCCGCGCGGCGGTGGTGGCCTGAGCCCGGCCGACCGCCGACCGCCGACCCGAAAACCGGTTGCCCCGGCGCCCGGTTCTGGTGAGCATGAGCCGCCGACGAACGATCTCGTGCGGACTCGTGGAACGGGGTGGGCCATGGCGGAAGCAGACTGGGTGGTCAGGCACGACGGCGACGGCACTCCGGTGCTGCGCTACCAGCTGGGCGAGCGGGAGGGCCGGCCCTGGGCCGACCTGCTGGAGGTGCTGGACGCATCGGCGGACGCCGCCGGGTTCATCCGGGCCGAGCTGCCCGGCTGGGTGGTCTCCGGCAGCCCGGAGCTCGGGCGGCGGCTGCTGGCGGACGGCGCG
This sequence comes from Kitasatospora sp. NPDC086791, assembly GCF_040685975.1. Taxonomy (NCBI): domain Bacteria; kingdom Bacillati; phylum Actinomycetota; class Actinomycetes; order Kitasatosporales; family Streptomycetaceae; genus Kitasatospora; species Kitasatospora sp. NPDC086791. Next base: position 23,293 of record NZ_JBFBOC010000020.1, read on the forward strand.
ACGGTGCTGCGGCACGCGCACACCTTCCGGCGGGACCTGCGCGCCGGTCCCCCGCCCGCCGACTGGGCCGGGGCACCGCTGCGCGAGGGCCTGCGACCGGTGCCCTGCGACCGCGCGCCCGAGGAACTGTTCGAGGCCTGGCGGGCCGCCTTCGGGCCCGGGCACGTCGACCACTTCCCGGGCGACGACGCCCAGGCCCTGGCGGACCGGCTCGGACTGCTGCTCGCCGGGAGGGCGATCGGCCCGGTCCTGCCCTCCAGCGTGCTCGCGGTGGACGCCGAGGACCGGGTGGTCGCGGGCGTGGTCCTGACCGACCGCGGCGGCCTGCCGTGGATCGCCGACGTCTTCCGCCACCCGCAGCGCGGCTACCGCGGCCTCGGCGCCGATCTGCTGCGCCGGACGGTCGCGGACGCCGCCGCGCGCGGCCTCGCCGACGTGCACCTGGTGGTGTCCGAGGGCAACCCGGCCCGCCGGCTGTACGAGTCGCTGGGCTTCCTGCTGCAGGAGACCTCGCTGACGGTGACCGTGCCCGGGAGCGTCCGGGGACACTCCTAGCCGATCCGGCTGCCCGGCGCCGGTGCGCACCGGCGCCGGGCAGCCGGCCGGTGCGGGCCGGCGCTAGCTAGGCGGTCGGCCGGTGCGCGCCCTCGACCCGGGCGCCGCGCACGACGACCGTGGTCAGGCCGACCGCCACCAGCAGCTCCGCCCAGAAGAACGCCGCGTAGTCCAGCAGCGAGCCGATCGGCGGGTTGCCGGGCGCGGCGTTGCGCATGCCGACCAGGGCGAACAGGGTGGCCGCCATCCAGCCGAGGGCGGGCCAGACGATCCCGCGCCGCTGCCGGACGATCAGCCAGGCCGCCAGCAGCACGGCCAGGGCCAGCGCCCACATCGCCAGCATCATGAACCAGGCGAGGATGAAGGTGCTGCGCGAGCGGCTGATCCGCTCGGTCACCGCGATGCCGCCGTCCTCGGTGTCCACCGAAGCCTGTCGGAACGCGAAGAACGGGTCGCCCTCCAGGATCCCGATCACCACCGGGACCGTCCTCCCCCCGGCGGTGGCCCGGAAGCCGATCGGCGCGTCGTAGCGGTCGAAGGGGTAGTCCGTGACCCGGCCGTCGACCAGGTTGAACGCCACCGCGGTGGAGGCGATCTGCCGGCCGGCCGGGTAGGTGAGCGTGGTCTGCTCCAGCGAGGTGGTCTCCAGCACCACGTCCTGGGCCGGGACGAGCAGCTCGCCGGGCACCTGCAGGGCGCCGTGCGGCTGGACCAGGACCTTCGCGGTGACCGTCTGGGCCGACGCGTCCACCCGCTGGAGGATCACGCCCACCTCCAGGAAGTCCGGGCCGGGCGCGGTGCCCACCACCTGGGCGTGGCCGCGGCTGGAGCGCTCGTCGAGGTAGAACAGCAGCCCGGCGGCCACCGACAGCACGATCGCCACCACCACCGCGTACGCGCGCCAGGGCCTGACCTTCGGCCGGGTCGCGCTCACCGCCCGCACCCGGGTGTGGATGCGGACCCGGGCCCGGGCCGTCGGGCGCGGCGCCCGGACGGCGGTGCGGCGCGGTGGCCGGGCGGCCGTACGGTGCGGCGTCGGCCGGCGCGGCGGCGGCGTGCTCATCGACCTGCTCCCACGGTCGGCGGCGGCACCGGAGGCCGCCCGTCCCGCCAGCGTCGGCACGGGGCCACCCGCCCCGCAAGCCGGGACGGCCGGTCGGGGCCCGCCGGGTCCTCGCGAAACCGGCTGGTCGGAGGCGGTGTGTAGGCTCAACGGTCATGGCGAGGGTGACACGGGACGATGTGGCGCGGGCGGCGGGCACGTCCACGGCCGTGGTGAGTTATGTGATCAACGACGGGCCGCGGCCGGTGGCGCCGGCGACCCGGGCGCGGGTGCTCGCGGCGGTCGAGGAGCTGGGCTACCGGCCGAACCGGGTCGCCCAGGCGATGGCGCGGCGGCGGACCGACCTGCTCGGGATGGTCGTGCCGGACGCCCGTCAGCCGTTCTTCGCCGGGCTCGCGCACGCCGTCGAGCAGGCCGCCGCCGAGCACGGCCGACTGCTGCTGATCGGCAACTCCGACTACGCCGACGAGCGGGAGGCGCACTACATCCGCGCCTTCCTCGGGATGCAGGTGGACGGCCTGATCCTGGTCACCCAGGACCCGGCCACCCCCGGGCTGACCGGCTTCGACGCGGCCGACGGCACCCCGGTCGTCCTGCTGCACCACCGCGCCGAGAGCGCCGACGGCGTCTCCGTGGTCGCGGACGACGAGGGCGGCGCCCGCGAGGTGGTCCGCCACCTGCTCGGGCACGGGCACGCCGAGGTGCACTGCTTCGGCGGCACCCGCGCGCTCAGCCCGCACGACCCGGTCACCGGGCGGACGGCCGGCTGGGTCGCCGCCCTGGAGGAGGCCGGGCTGTCGGCCGAGGGGCGGCTCACCCCCGCGCCGTTCGACCGCGTCCGGGCGCACGCCGAGGCGCACGTCCTGCTGGCCCGCCCCGACCGGCCGTCCGCCGTGTTCTGCGCGACGGACGACCAGGCGATAGGCCTGCTGCGGGCCGCCGACGACCTGGGGATCCGGGTGCCGGAGGACCTCGCGGTGGCCGGCTTCGACGACATCGCGGAGGCGGTGATCGCCGGACCGGCGCTGACCACCGTGACCACCGCGCAGGACGAGATGGCCCGGGCCGCGCTGGAGCTCGTGCTCGGCCGGGCCGAGCACCGCGCCACCGGCGCCCGGACCTTCCCGGCCCGGCTCGTGGTGCGGCGCTCCTGCGGCTGCCCGGCACCGGACCGGACGGCCCTGGGCTGACACCGGGCGGCCCGTGCCCGGGGTGCCCTCGCCCGGATTGCCCGCGCCCCGGCCGCACCCCGGCCGCTCAGGCCGCCCCGGCCGGGCGTCAGTTCAGCCGGAACGTCGCCTCGACCGGGTAGTGGTCGCTGGGCGCGAGGGTGTCGAGCTGCCCCGGCACCCAGCCCGCCTGCGGGTCGAAGTCGACCTTCACGGCCGACATCGCGGTCGGCACCGGGCGGCCCGGGGCGTTCAGGTAGCCGATGTAGTCGAGGTCGTCCCGGTAGTCCTTGGGGAAGGTCTCGACGCCCGCCATGTACTGGCACCAGGAGGAGACCGGGCAGTCCATGGTGGTCCGGTTCTGCCCCGGGTCGGTGGCCGGGGTGCCGAGCACGCCGTTCACCGCGTTCTGGGCGTTGGCGTAGTCGCCGCGGGCCTGGCCGTGGACGTACTCGACGTTGAGGTCGCCGCCGATCAGCACCGGGGCGCCGCTGCCGGCGATCCCGTCCACCCAGGCGCGGATCTCGGCGAGCTGGCCGAGCCGGGTGGACTGGGTGGTGTCGGTGGAGACGTCCGACTCGTCGGCCTGCAGGTGGGTGCCGACCACCCAGGCGGTGCTGCCGTTCTTGGTCACCTTCACCAGCGCCGCGCCCTTGTTGGCGTGGTAGTCCCAGGTGCCGTACGTCGAGTTGCCGAAGACGTGGGCGTACTGGGCGGTGATCGGGTACTTGGAGAGGATCATCGTGCCGCCGTTGATGACGAACCACGAGTTGGAGCAGTTGCCGCTGACGCCCGTCCAGCCGCCGCCGGAGCAGGTGCCGCCGACCACCGGGGTCCGGTACGGGTAGAGGTCGGCGAGCCTGGCGTTGATGTCGGCGGTCGAGCTGTTGTTGAACTGCTCGTCCAGGATGACGACGTCGGCGTCGTGCTGACGGACGATCTGCTCGATCACCGGGGTGCGGCGGGCGGCCTGCTCGTTCTGGGTGCTGTCGACGACGGCGGTGCCGAGGTCGACGTTGAAGGCGAAGACGGACAGCGTGGTGGGGCTCGCCGGGGTGCCGGCGGTGGCGGCCGGGGCGGTGCCGCCGAGCAGCAGTGCGGCGGCTGCCGCCGAGGTGAGCGCGGTGGCCGTGCGACGCGAGAGCATGGGCGTTCTCCTGGGGGATTCGTCTACCCTGCGGGGCCCGGGCGCCGGGGTGACCGGCGGCGGGACGTGGCGGGGGAACGCTAGCTACCGACCGGTACGTCGGGGAGAACGCCAGGAGAGCAGTTCCGGCCGATCATGTGGCCGTGAGATGTCTGTACAGCTCTGCGCGGGTGGGCGACAAGATGTCTGTACACCCTCGACCACCCGCGCCCGCGCGGACCGTCGGCGACCGTCAGCCGTCAGCCGTCAGCCGTCGAGCAGTTCGCCCGCGAGCAGATCCATCAGCAGGTTGTCGTGCCAGGTGCCGTCCGAACCACGCTCGTACTGGCGCATCGTGCCGACCTCGCGGAAACCGACCTTGGCGTAACAGCGGATCGCGGCGAGGTTGTCCGCGGCCGGGTCGATCACCAGCCGGTGGTAGTGGTGCTCGTGCACCAGGTACCGGGCCATGGTGCGCACCGCGTCAGTGCCCAGGCCCAGCCCGTGCACCGTCGGATCGAGGTAGAGGTCCATCCCGGCGTGCCGGTACTCGTCGTCGTTGTTGGCGTACCACTGGATGGCGCCGACCACCTGGCCGCCCAGGTCGATCGCGAAGGTCTCCGTGTCGGGCGATTCCAGGTCGTTGGCGACCTCGGCCGGCAGGTCGTCACCGCCGCGCCAGCGGGAGAACACCTCGGGCGTGCCGCGGATGGCCGCCAGGGCCGGGATGTCGTCGGTGGTGGCCGGTCGGAGCGTCACCAGCGCGCCGTGCAGAATCGTCCCCATACGGGGCATGTTGGCATGGAAACCCGGCTCCGGCGAGTGTTTCGCCGCAGGTGACGGGCACTGGGCGGCGGGGTGGACCGGCCCGCGTCCGGAACCCGGTGAAGAATCCCCCGTGGCCGGTGTCGATCCGGCGCCGGCCCGTTCGACGCAGGGGTGAGAGGCGGGGAGAGGCCCCGCCCGACCGACCGAGGAGTCACCATGCCGCGCTTCATGACGCTGGTCCGGATCGACGAGCAGGACCGCGCCGGCTGGGAGCCGGACCCGGGGTTCGAACAGCGGATGGGGGCCCTGTTCGAGGAGATCACCAAGGCCGGCGTGATGCTGGAGACCGGCGGGCTGACCCCGACCTCCCAGGGCACCCGGCTGACCTGGAACGACGGGAAGATCGGCCACACCGACGGGCCGTTCACCGAGACCAAGGAGGTCGTCGGCGGCTACGCCATCCTGCAGTGCAAGGACCGGGCCGAGGCCCTGGAGTGGACCCGGCGGTTCCTGCGGGCCCACCCGGTGCACTGGCCGGTCGAGGCCGAGCTCCGGCAGATCGAGGAGATGCCCGAACCGCCGAAGTAGCAGGAGTGGCAACCGTGGCCGTGTTTGCCTCCCGCTCCGCCGGCTGCTCTGATGGGTGGCCGTGACGGAGAGGGCTGGAACGAACGGCACGACGGCGGCGAGCGGCACGGCGGCGAGCAGCGTGGCGACGAACGAAGCGGTGGCGGCGGACCGGACCGCGGCGGCGGCCGTCGAGACGGTGTTCCGGATCGAGTCCGCCCGGATCATCGCCGGGGTGGCCCGGATCGTCCGGGACGTGGGCATCGCCGAGGAACTGGCGCAGGACGCGCTGGTGGCCGCGCTGGAGCGGTGGCCGCGGGAGGGCGTCCCGGACAATCCGGGCGCCTGGCTGACGGCCACCGCCAAGCACCGGGCGATCGACCTGGTCCGCCGCCGGGAGGTCTACGCCCGCAAGCTCGCCGAGGTGGGGCGGTCCGCGGAGGACGTGCCGCCCCCGGAGCCGTCCGAGCCGGACGACATCGACGACGACCTGCTGCGGCTGATCTTCACCGCCTGCCACCCGGTGCTGTCGGCGGAGGCGCGGATCGCGCTCACCCTCCGGCTGCTCGGCGGGCTGGCCACCCCGGAGATCGCCCGCGCCTTCCTGGTGCCCGAGTCGACGGTGGCGCAGCGGATCGTCCGGGCGAAGCGGACGCTGGCGAAGGCGGCGGTGCCGTTCGAGGTGCCGTACGGGGAGGACCGGGCGCGGCGGTTGTCGTCGGTGCTGGAGGTCATCTACCTGATCTTCAACGAGGGGTACTCGGCGACCGCCGGGGACGACCTGCTCCGCCCCCAGCTGTGCGAGGACGCGCTGCGGCTGGCCCGGGTGCTGGCGGCACTGGCGCCGGCCGAGCCGGAGGCGCACGGGCTGGCCGCGCTGCTGGAGTTCCAGGCCTCGCGCACGGCCGCCCGGACCGGGCCGGCCGGCCGGCCGGTGCTGCTGGCGGACCAGAACCGGGCCCGCTGGGACGGGCTGCTGATCCGGCGCGGCTTCGACGCCCTGCAGCGGGCGGGCACCGGGCCGTACTCGGTGCAGGCCGCGATCGCCGCGTGCCACGCGAAGGCGCGGCGCTACGCGGACACCGACTGGGCGACCATCGCCGCGCTGTACGAGCGGCTGCTGGTGCTGTCGCCGTCGCCGGTGGTGGCGCTGAACCGGGCGGTGGCCGTCTCGATGGCCCAGGGCCCGGCGGCCGCGCTGGAGTTGGTGGACGCGCTGGCGGCGGAGCCGGCGCTGCGCGGCTACCACCTGCTGCCGAGCGTGCGGGGCGACCTGCTGGCCCGGCTGGGGCGGACGGACGAGGCCCGGGCGGAGTTCGAGCGGGCGGCGGAGCTGACCCGCAACGAGCGGGAGCGGGAACTGCTGCGGGAGCGGGCGGCCGGCCTCGGGGCGGGCCGGGACCCCGAGGAGGGTTAGGACTCCGGGGAAGGGGTCAGGGCTCCGGGGAGGGCTCAGGGCTCCCCGGTGGGTCAGGGGGTCTCGTCCAGGCGCAGCCGGGCGCTGACCTCGCCGAGCCCCTCGGCGAGGACGGCCAGTTGCTCGCGGGTGAGCACGTCGATCAGCAGCTCGCGGACCAGGGCGACGTGCCCGGGCGCCGCCTGGCGCAGCATCTCCCGTCCCTGGTCGGTGAGTTCGGCGAAGACGCCGCGCACGTCGCTGGGGCAGGAACGGCGGGCGACCAGGCCCGCCCGTTCCAGTTGGGTGACCTGGTAGGTCAGGCCACTCTTGGAGGTGACCAGCTTGTCGGCCAGCTCGGTCATCCGCAGCGAGTCGCCGGGGGCCGCGGACAGGTGCACCAGGATCTCGTACTGCTGGTGCGAGAGGCCGCAGTCCTCCTTGAGCTGGCGCTCCAGCCGGCGGTTCAGCAGGTTGCTCGCGGTGACGAAGCCCCGCCAGGCGGCCATCTCGTCCGGGTCCAGCCAGCGGGGTTCGTTCAGTGAGGACATGGGGCGAAGCCTACTCCTGTTGTTCAAATTCGAACGAAGGTGTACCGTCGACCGGAGTAGACGTTCAAATTTGAACTACCATGGAAACCGGCCACACCAGCCACCGTGAACCTTCACGATCCGGTCCCGAGGAGGACGCCATGAGCGCCGCGGCCCCCGAGCGCATGCCCGCCCTGTACCTGTCGCACGGCGCTCCGCCGCTGGCCGACGACCCGATCTGGCCGGGCGAGCTGGCCGCCTGGGCGGCCGACCTGCCCCGACCCAAGGCCGTGCTGATGGTCTCCGCCCACTGGGAGGAGGCCCCGCTCGCCCTCGGCGCGGTCACCACCGTCCCGCTGGTCTACGACTTCTGGGGCTTCCCCGAGCACTACTACCGGGTTCGGTACGCCGCCCCCGGCGCGCCGGAGCTCGCCGAGCGCGTGCGCAAACTGCTGCGCGCCCCCGGTACGCCCGTCCAGGACATCCCCGACCGCGGGCTCGACCACGGCGCGTACGTCCCGCTGGTGGAGATGTACCCGGCGGCCGACCTCCCGGTGCTCCAGGTCTCGCTGCCCACCCTCGACCCGCAGCGGCTGCTGGAGATCGGCCGCAAGCTCGCCCCGCTGCGCGACGAGGGCGTGCTGATCGTCGGCAGCGGCTTCTTCACCCACAACCTGCGGGCGCTCAGCCGCGACGGCCGGATCAGCTCGGTGATGGCCGAGTTCGACGACTGGGGCCGGCGCGCCCTGGAGGCCCGCGACCTGGACGCGCTGCTCGACTTCGAGCACAAGGCCCCGGCCGGACGCCTCGCCCACCCGCGCACCGAGCACTTCGCCCCGCTGTTCGTCGCCCTCGGCGCGGGCGAGGCGGACCTGGACAGCCAGCACAGCGTCATCGACGGGTTCTGGATGGGGCTGGCCAAGCGCTCGATCCAGCTGGGCTGAGCCTCCCGGGCACCGGGTGGAGGGGCGCCCGTCGCCGGTCGCTCGGTGGCCGTCGCCCGTCACCCGTCGACCGTCGCCCGTCGACCGCCGTCCGTCACAGGGAGCAGCAGGTGAAACGCTCGCCGATGTGCTCGGGCTGCTCGATCTCGTCCACCAGGGCGACCGCGTAGTCCGGCACCGAGATCCGGCTGCGCCCCTCGGCGTCGGTGAGGAGTTGCTCCAGGCCGGTGCGGTAGCGGCCGGTCCGCTCCCCCGGGCCGATCTCGGCGGCCGGGCTGAGCACCGTCCAGCGGAGGTCGGAGACCGTCCGGTAGTAGTCCAGCGCCGCGCCGTGCGCGTGCATGATCTGCAGGACGGCCTCCGGCAGCCCCGGGGCGTCCCAGCCCCGGACGCCCGGCGCGGTCTCCAGGCTGCCCGCGCCGCCGACCGCGATCAGCCGGGGCGCCGCGCCGTCGAGCCTGCGCAGGCCCTCGACCAGGGAGCGGGCGGCGGGCTCGATCAGCGCCAGGTGGCCCGGACCGTCGCCGCCGCCGACGGCGCTCACCAGGACGTCCCGGCCGGCCGCGACCCGGGCGACGTCCGCCGGGTCCAGCACGTCCCCGCGCTCCACGGCGGCGGCCCGGCCCCGGTAGCGCTCCGGGTCACGGACCACGGCGGTGACCTCGTGGCCGCGCGCCGCCGCCTCCGTGACGACCGCGCCGCCGATGCTGCCGTTGGCGCCGATCACGGCGATCCTGGCCATGGGGTACCTGCCTGGTGGCTCGGTGGGGCCGCACCTGCCGGACGGCGTCGGACAGGTCGATTATCGGGCGGATTCCCGGCGGGGACCGGGGGGTTGGGCCTCCCGTGTGACGCCCGGCCGGGACCGCCCGGTGGCGGCGGGCCCGGTCGGGCGTACCGGGTCAGGCGTACCGGGGCCAGGCGTACCCGGTCAGGCCTGCTCGGTGGCGATGCGCTCGGCCTTGCTGCGCTCGACGCAGAACTCGTTGCCCGCCGGGTCGGCCAGGGTGATCCAGCCCGTGCCGTCCGGTCGGCGGTGGTCGGCCAGCACGGTGGCGCCCAGGGCGACCAGGCGCTCCGCCTCCTCGTCCCGGCCGCGGTCCTGCGGCTGCAGGTCGAGGTGGACCCGGTTCTTCACCGACTTGCCCTCGGGCACCCGGATGAACAGCAGCGAGGCGCCGGCGGACTCCACCACGACCTCCTCGTCACCCGGCTTGTCGTCCTCGCCCAGGGTGCCCTGCAGCACCTCGGCCCAGAACGTGGCCAGGGCGTACGGGTCGGCGCAATCGATCGTCACATGTCGTACCAGAGAAGCCATGGGCCTACTCTGACCTGTGTCATTCGGATCCGTCCAGCCTTTTCCGGGAGTGCCGGTGGCCGTCCAGCGGGTACGGCGGGAAGGCCGGGACGACCTCCGCGAAGGCGTAGCCGCTCTTCTCCGCGACCCGGCAGGAGGCGTGGTTGTCCCCCTCGTGCAGCAGGTCGATCCGGCACAGGCCGTCCTCCGCGAAGGCGGCGAACGCCCAGGTGGTGAGGGCCTCCACCGCGCGCGGGGCCACCCCCCGGCCACGGGCCGGGCCCGCCGTCCAGTACCCCACCTCTGCCGTCTCCCCGCCCGGAGTGCCGCGCTTGAGCACGACGTTGCCGACCAGCTCGCCGTCGTCCAGGACCGCGAAGGAGTACCGGGTGCCCGCCGCCCAACCTTCGTACTGCAGCCCGAGCCAGTGCGCGGCCTGCCCGACGTCGTCCACCGGGGTGCGGGTGTAGCGGCGCAGGGTCTCGTCCCGGTAGGCCTCGACCAGGGCCGGCGCGTCGACGTCCTCGAAGGGGCGCAGCACCAGGCCGTCGGCCACCGGGTGCGCGGCGACGGTCACTTCTCCAGCCCTTCCCAGCCCCAGCGCGGGATCGGACCGGGCTCACCGAGGTCGGTGCCGGCCGGGGAGGCGGAGACGTCCTCGGCGATCTTCGTGCCCCAGTCGAAGTACTCCAGCACCTGGCGGCGCAACAGCTCGTCCGCCGGCAGCTCCGCGCGGACGGCCTCGGCCATCAGCTCCATCCAGCGCAGCCGCTGCTCCTCGGTGATCGCGAGGCCCACGTGGGCGCGCAGCAGCGCCTGGTGGCCGCCGAGGCCGTCGGTGAAGGCGGTCGGGCCGCCGAAGACCTCGGCCAGCCAGACGGCGACGTGCTCGGTGTGGGTGGGGGTGAAGCCGGCGAAGACCGGCGCGAGCAGCGGGTCGGCGAGGACGGCCCGGTAGAAGGTGTGGCTGAGGCGGCGCAGCGCGTCGATGCCGCCGACGGCCTCGTACAGGCTCGTGGGCCGTTCGTCGCTCATGAGTGTGCTCCCCGTGGGTGTTGTGACCGCGCGGCCTGACCGTGCGATGCGGCCGTTCGATGCGGCTGTTCGGTGTGACCTTCCTAGCAGGCGGACGGCGCGGACGCCGGGGTCGCGGGCCCGCTGTTCGCGCCGGGCACAGCAAGTGGAATCCGGTGCTCCCCTCCCCCCGGGACGCTCGTCCGCTGGACCGACGAGCGTGTGCCGGCGGTCGGGCGGCGGCCGAGGAGCCCAGGGGGTCGAGGACGCGTGACACCCCCGATCGGGGGTGTGCAGGGGGCGGGCGGGAGAGGACAGTGGGCCCATGCAGATTCCACTCTCCGTGATGGACTTCCTCGACCGGGCCGAGCTGGTCTACGGCGACCGGGTCGGCATCGTCGACGAACCGGTGCAGCCGGCCGAATCCTGGGGCGAACTGAGCTACCGCCGCGTCGCCGAACTCGCCCGGGCCCAGGCCGCCGGGTTGGACCGGCTCGGCGTCGGGCCCGGCGAGCGGGTCGCGATGGTCTCGCACAACTCGGCGCGGCTGCTCACCTCCTTCTTCGGGGTGAGCGGCCACGGCCGGGTGCTGGTGCCGGTGAACTTCCGGCTGAAGGCCGAGGAGGTGTCGTACATCGTCGAACAGAGCGGCGCCTCCGTCCTGCTGGTCGACCCCGAACTCGCGGACCAGCTCCACGAGGTGGTGGCCAAGCACAAGTTCGTGCTCGGCGCCGACAGCGACGCCCTGCTGTACGACTTCGACAACTCCCCCAGACGGTACGCGGTCTCCGAGAACGACACCGCCACCATCAACTACACCAGCGGAACCACCGCCCGCCCCAAGGGCGTTCAGATCACCCACCGCAACGCCTGGCTGAACGCGACGCTGATGGGCCTGCACTACGGCGCGAACGACCGGGACGTCTACCTGCACACCCTGCCGATGTTCCACGCCAACGGCTGGGGCCTGCCGTTCTCCCTCACCGGGCTCGGCGCCCAGCACATCGTGCTGCGCAAGGTCGACGGCGCGGAGATCCTGCGCCGGGTCGAGCGGCACGGGGTGACCTTCCTGTCCGGCGCGCCCGCCGTGGTCCAGATGGTGCTGGACGCGGCCGCCGACTGGGAGGGCCCGGTGCCCGGCCGGGACCGGGTGCGGATGATCGTGGCCGGCGCCCCGCCGCCGACCTCGGTGGTGCAGCAGGTCGAGGGCCAGCTGGGCTGGGAGTTCATGCAGCTCTACGGCCTGACCGAGACCTCGCCGATCGTCACGGTCAACCGCTCGCGGGCCGAGTGGGACGCCCTGCCGGCCGCCGAGCGCGCCGAGAAGCTGGTGCAGGCCGGCGCCCCCGCGCTCGGCACCCGACTGCGGGTGGACGCCTCCGGCGAGGTGCTGGTGCGCTCCAACACCGTGCTGGACGGCTACTGGCAGCAGCCGGAGGCGACCGCCGACGCGCTGCGGGACGAGTGGTTCCACACCGGGGACGGCGGCATCCTGGTGGACGGCCAACTGACCATCTCGGACCGGAAGAAGGACGTCATCATCAGCGGCGGGGAGAACGTCTCCTCGATCGAGGTGGAGGACTGCCTGTACGACCACCCGGCGGTCGCCGAGGCGGCGGTGATCGGGGTGCCGGACGAGAAGTGGGGCGAGACGGTGAAGGCCCTGGTGGTCCTCCGGGAGGGCCACGGGCCGGTCACCGAGGCCGAGTTGATCGCGCACTGCAAGCAGCGGCTGGCCGGCTACAAGTCGCCCACCTCGGTGGAGTTCCGGGACGCGCTGCCGCGCACCGCCACCGGGAAGCTGCAGAAGTTCCGGCTGCGCGAGCCGTACTGGACCGGGCGGGACCGCCAGGTCAACTGAACCCGGCGGGAGCCCGGACCCGTCGACCGGACCGCCGGTTGAGTCGGTTCAGTCGGTTCATTCGGTTCAGTCGACGAGTCCGGACTCCCGTGCCGCCAGGGCGAGTTCGGTCCGGTTGCGAACGCCGAGCTTGTGCATCGCGGACTTGAGGTAACCGGTCACGGTGTTGCAGGTCAGGCCCAGTCGGGCGGCGATCTCCGGGTTGGTCCGGCCGGTCGCCGCCCAGCGCAGCACCTCGTGCTCGCGCGGGGTCAACGGCCGTGCGGGGGCGGCCGGCCGGGGCTTCTCACGGCTCCAGGCCGCCGCCCCGGCGAGCGCCCGGGCGGCGGCCCGGGCCAGCGTGTCGACGGCGGCTATCCGGACGTCCCCGAACGGTACGACGGCACGCACCGAGGCGTACACCACGCCGTGCACGGTGGCGCCGTCCATCAGGGGGACGGTGAGCATCGCGTACAGGTCGTCGGCGGCCACGGCCGGATCGTAGTGGTGCGAGATGTCCGTCGCCGCCCGGTAGTCGGGCACCCAGGTGGGCGCGCGCTCGGCGAGCGCGCGCCCACCGAGCCCGAGCCCGGCCGGGACGGCCACGTTGTGCAGCAGGCTCGCCCGGGTGCCGGCCCAGTGGCGCAGCACCATGCCCTCGTCGCCGTTCCGGTGCCCGGGCAGCGGCTCCGGCAGCCCGACCAGCCCGACGTCCACCCCGCACTCCGCCACCACCCGGCGCGCGAGGTCGCCGAGTACGGCGTCCCGCACCAGCTCGGCGGCCCGTGCGGCGACTTCGGCCTCGCCGGGGCGTGCGGCGGCGCCGGCGGGGTGCGCGGATCGGCCGTGGGATCGCGCAGCTTGGGGGGTGTCCGCGCTTTTCATCGCGCGATTCTCACACGCGCCGGGGCCGGTGGCGAGAGTCCTGACATGGGTCTTCGATAGGTCCTTGGTAGGTCTTTCACGAAGTGACGGGCGCCGGTGGCGGGGGCGGCATAGGGTGCGGCCGTGGCTACCGGCGGGTAGCAGCAGCCTTGACCGGAAGGGAAGCCGATGACCGACCCGAAGACACCGACTCCACCCCCGACGGACGTCCTGGGCGGGCTGCTGGCGGACCTACGGGCCGAGAGCGCCGTCCTGGACGGGCTGGTGACCGGCCTGCCGCCGGAGGGCTGGAGCCGGTCGACGCCCGCCGAGGGCTGGACGATCGCGCACCAGATCGCCCACCTCGCCTGGACCGACGACTGGACGTCGCTGGCCGCGCGCGACCCGGAGGGCTTCGGCGCGGCGCTCGGCGACCGCTTCGGCACGCCGCTGGAGGCCGGTGCCGACCCGGTCGAGGAGGGTGCGCGGGAGGGCGCGGCCGCCGAGCCGACGACGCTGCTCGCCCGCTGGCGGGCCGGGCGGGAGGACGTGCTGGCCGCGCTGGCCGCCGCGCCGTCCGACCTGCGGCTGCCCTGGTTCGGCCCGCCGATGAAGCCCGCCTCGATGGCGACCGCCCGGCTGATGGAGACCTGGGCGCACGGCCAGGACGTCGCGGACTCGCTCGGCATCACCCGTGAGCCCACCGCCCGGCTGCGGCACATCGCCCACCTGGGGCTGCGCACCCTGGGCTTCGCCTTCGGCGCGCACGGCCTGCCCGCGCCGGAGCGCCCGGTCCGGCTCGAACTGACCGCCCCCGACGGCGGGACGTGGGCCTTCGGCCCGGCCGACGCGGAGGACGTGGTGGCCGGCCCGGCCCTGGACTTCTGCCTCCTGGTGACCCAGCGCCGCCACCGGGACGACCTCGCACTCACCGCCACCGGTCCGGTCGCCACCGCCTGGCTCCCGATCGCCCAGGCCTTCGCCGGGGCACCGGGCAAGGGGCGGCAGCCGGGGGCGTAACGGGCCGGTGGGGGCCGGTGGGGCTGTCGCCCCGGCCGCCCGGCACCCCGCACGGCCACCGCACACGGCCACCCCGCCCGGCCACCCCGCCCGGAGGCCTCACAGGCCGATCCTGAGCGGGGTGAGCCGGGTGGCGATCAGGTTGGTGGCGCCCCGGTCCCGCTCGATGTGTCCGTGGACCAGCAGCCCGGCCCGGTCCAGGGCGGTGCGGCGCTGGGACTCCCAGACCGGGCGGCTGCAGATCACGTTGATCAGGCCGGTCTCGTCCTCCAGGCTGAGGAAGAGCACCCCGCCGGCCGTCGGCGGCCGCTGCCGGTGGGTGACCAGACCGCCGACCACCACCGCCGTTCCCGGTGGCACGTCCGGGAGTTGGGCGGCCGACAGGGCGCCACCGCGCTCCAGCTGGGTGCGCAGGTGCTGGAGCGGGTGGCTGTCGGCGGAGGTGCCGGTGGCCCACAAATCGGCGATGGTCTCCTCGACCGGGCTCATGCCGGGCAGGTCCGGCGCCTCGGTGCCGGGCGTGGTGCCGGGGATCAGGTCGGCCGACATCCCGGCGAACGCCCCTGCCATCCACAGCGCCTGACGTCTCGTCAGCCCGAAACGGTCGAAGGCGCCCGCGGTCGCCAGTGCCTCCAGGACGGGCGCGGGCAGGCCGGTGCGGCGGGCGAAGTCCTCCAGGTCGGTGTACGGCTGCCCGGCCACGATCGCCTCGGCCTGCGGGGCGCCGATGCCGCGGACGGTCTCCAGGCCGAGCCGGATGGCCGGCTGCGGGCGTCCGGCGGTCAGCGGCGGTTTCGGGGTCGGCCCCCGGTACGGCTCGAGGGCGGGGCGCGCCCCGCTGGCGTTGACGTCCACCCCGCGCACCCGTACGCCGTGCCGCCGGACGTCCGCGACCAGGCTGAGCGGCGAGTAGAAGCCCATCGGCTGGTTGGCCAGCAGGGCGCAGGTGAAGGCCGCCGGGAAGTGGTACTTGAGCCAGGCGCTGGCGTACACCAGGTAGGCGAAGCTGATCGCGTGGCTCTCCGGGAAGCCGTAGTTGGAGAAGGCCTCGATCTTGCCGTAGACGTCCTCGGCGACCTCCGGCGGGATGCCGCGCTCGGCCATCCCGCTCAGCAGCCGCTCGCGCAGCCGGGCGACCCGCTCGTGCGAACGCTTGGCGCCCATCGCCTGCCGCAGCCGGTCGGCCTCGGCGGGGCTGAACCCGGCGCAGTCGATGGCGAGTTGCATCATCTGCTCCTGGAACAGCGGCACCCCGAGGGTCTTGCCGAGCGCGTTCTCCATCAGCGGGTGCGGGCAGCCGGGCGGCTCCACCCCGGCGCGGCGGCGCAGGTACGGGTGGACGGAGCCGCCCTGGATCGGCCCGGGGCGGATCAGCGCGACCTCGACCACCAGGTCGTAGAAGTGGTCCGGCTTGAGCCGGGGCAGGGTGGCCATCTGCGCCCGGGACTCGACCTGGAACACGCCGACGGTGTCGGCCCGGCGCAGCATCGCGTACACGCCCTCGTCGTCGTCCGGGATGGTGGCCAGGTCGTAGCGCAGGCCGTGGTGTTCCGCGACCAGCGCGCAGGCGTCGTGCAGGGCGGCGAGCATGCCAAGGCCGAGCAGGTCGATCTTCACCAGCCCGGCGCCGGCGGTGGACTCCTTGTCCCACTGCAGGACGGAGCGCCCGGGCATCCGGGCCCACTCGGTCGGGCAGATCTCGCCGATCGGCTCCCGGGTGAGCACCATGCCGCCCGAGTGGATGCCCAAGTGGCGTGGCAGGCCGTGGAGTTGGCCGGCGAGTGAGAGCACGTCGGCGGGGATGACGGCGTCCGCGCCGGGGGCGGAGCGGAAGTCGGTCTGCCGGCTGAACGCGTCCACCTGCCCCTGCGGGTAACCGAGCACCCGGGCGGCGTCGCGGATCGCCAGCCGGGGCCGGTAGGTGATGACATTGGCGACCTGGGCGGCGTGCTCGCGCCCGTAGCGGCCGTAGACGTACTGGATGACCTCCTCGCGGCGGCGGTTCTCGATGTCCAGATCGATGTCGGGCGGCCCGTCCCGGGCGGTGGACAGGAAGCGCTCGAACAGCAGCCGGTAGTGGATCGGGTCGACGGCGGTGATTCCGAGGGCGTAGCAGACCGCGGAGTTGGCGGCCGAGCCGCGGCCCTGGCACCAGATGTCCCGGTCCCGGCAGAACTCCACGATGTCGTGCACGATCAGGAAGTAGCCGGCCAGGTCGAGGTCCTCGATCACGTCCAGTTCCTTGGCGAGCTGGCGGCGGGCGGCGGCGTTGCCGGGGCCGAAGCGGGCCGGGCCGCCGGCCGCGACCAGGGCGCGCAGGTGGCTGGTCTCGGTCTCGCCCTCGGGGACGGGGAAGCCGGGCAGCTCCGGGTCCAGCCGGGCGAAGTCGAAGGCGCAGGCCCGGCCGAGTTCGGCAGTGGCCCGCTGCACGCCCGGGAAGCGGGCCAGCCGGCCGGCCATCTCGCGGCCCGAGCGCAGGTGCGCGGTGCCGGCCGCCCTGGTCCAGCCGACCGCGTCCTGCAGGGTGCGGCGCTCGTGCAGCGCGGCGAGGCTCTGCGCGAGGCGTCCCTGGGCGGGGCCGGCGTGGTGGGCGTTGGTGGAGGCGACGGCGGTCAGCCCGTGTCCGGCGGCGAGCGCGGCGAGGGCGTCGTTGCGCCGGTCATCGCCGGGCAGCCACTGGTCGATCAGCTCGACGTACACGTTCTCGCGGCCGAACGCCTCGGTGAGGGTGCGCAGTTGGTGCTCGGGGTCGGGCCGGCCGGGGTCGTCCGGTCGGGGGGCGGGCGGGCCGGGGTCGTACGGTCGAGGGGCGGGCCCGCGCTTCCCGTCGACGGCGGAGAGGGCGGCGAGGGCGGCGGGGACGCGGCCGAGGCGGCAACCGGTGAGCACCGCCCAGTGCCCGCCGTGCGCCTCGGCCAGCGCCGCGAGGTCGTACACCGGGCGGCCCTTCGCGCCGCCGGCCAGCTGGGCGGCGGCGATCGCGGCGGAGAGACGGCGGTAGCCGGCCGGGTCACGGGCGAGGACCAGCAGGTGCTCGGTCTCCTCCGGGGATCGGCGCAGGGTCAGCTCGGCCCCGAACACGGTGGCCACCCCGGTGCCCCGGGCCGCCTCCGCGAGCCGGACGGCGCCGTACAGGCCGTCGTGGTCGGTGATCGCGAGGGTCTCCACGCCCAGCCGGGCTGCCTCGGCGACCAGGGCCTCCGGGTCGCTGGCGCCGTCCAGGAAGCTGAAGGCGGAGTGGACGTGCAGCTCGGCCCAGGGTTCGGCGGAGTTCTTCGGGGCGGCCGGCGGCTCCTCCGGCACGGGACGGCGCAGCGGGACGACCGTACGGTCCGGCGCCGCGCCGGTCAGCCGGCGGTGCAGCTCGCTCCAGGGGAGGGTGGGGTGGCTGGTGAAGCCCATCGGGGGTTGCCTTCGTCGTTCTCGTGCTCGTGCTCCCCCCTGTTCTCTTCGGGTTGTTCTCTTCGGGCCCGAGGACCGCCGGCTAGTCGTAACCGGCCTCCAGGTACCACGCACCCCCCTCCACGGTGAGCAGCAGCGCCCGGCCGCCGCCCACCACCACCTGGAACCGCGCCCGGCGGCGGGCGAGCGACTGGTCCCACCAGTACTCGACCGCCGGCCACGGCCCGGTCCAGCCGTCCACCGGCTCCTCCCTCCCCCGGACCACCACCAGGGCCGGCCGGGCCGACACCCCCGCCCGGCCGTCCACCGTGACCGGCTGCCCGGCCTCGTCCAGCACCCGCACCGGCGCGGGCTCCCGCAGCACCACGGCCGGCCACACCTCCGGCAGCCGCCCCGGCCACGGCGCGTCGGCCGGCACCGCCGCCTCGTACGGCTCGCCCCACGGCACCTTGACCGCCTGCTCCCCCGGGCCGCGCCCGCCGGCCGGCTCGATCCGACGCAGCCCGGCGTGCCCGAGCACCGCCTGCACCCGGGCGACCGCCCGCTCCACCCGGTCGTCGGCGACGGCCTGGCCCCACAGCGCCAGCTGGCGGCCCTGGTCCGGGGAGAGGCCGTCGGGCGCCAGCCGGAGCAGGGTGAAGCCGGTGTCGGGGCCGTCCCCGGCGGCCGCGAAGGTGCCCGCGCCCTGCCACGCCTGGAGCTGCCAGCGGACCCGCTCGGCCAGCGCCGCCGCCGACAGCCGGCCCTCGTGCCGCCACAGCCGGGAGGCCGCCCGGCCGTCCGCGCAGGCCACCTCGACCGCCACCCGGCGGCAGGTCAGCCCGGCTCCGGCCAGCCGCCGGTGCAGCGCCTCGGCCAGCGTGCGGGCGACGAACACCAGCGGCTCGGCCAGCGGCTCCGGCGGGTCGAAGCGCTGCTCGACGGCGAGGTCCGGCTCCTGGTCGCGCGGCACCAGCGGGCGTGGCTGCAGCCCGCGCGCCAGCCGGTGCGCGGCCGTCCCGGACGGGCCGAAGCGGTCCGCGACCGCCTCGGGCGGCAGCGCGGCGAACGCCCCGACGGTGGGCAGGCCGAGCCGCCCGAGCAGCTCGGCCGACGCCTCGTCGCCCAGCGCGCTCACCGGGTACGGGGCGAGGAACTCCGCCGTCCGGCCGGCGGGGACCAGCACCCCGGCGCGGGCGGCGAGCACCGCGGCGAACAGGCCGTCCGCGACGCCGACCTGGGCGTGGGGGGTGCCCGGCGGGGCGGCGCCGGGGGTGTCGGGGGTGTCATGGGTGTCGGGGGTGTCGGGGATCTCGGGGGCTACCGCGCCGGGGACGGCGTCCGGGACGGGCGGCCGTCCGAGGGCGTCCGCCACCGCCGTACGGACCTTGGCGGCCAACGCCTCCTCGCCGCCGAAGTAGCGGCCCGGGCCCTTCACCGGGATCGCGCACAGGCCCGGGCGGATCACCTCAACCCGGGGCGTGAACGCCTCCACCGCCGCGACCACCGGCTCGAAGCGACGGGTTTCCGCCTCCGGGTCGCGGTCGCGCAGCTCCAGCTCCGGGCAGAGCCGCTGGGCCAGCTTGAGCCGCTGCCCCTGCCGCACCCCGGCCGCCCGGGCGCCCGCCGAACAGGCGAGGATCCGGCCACCCTCGGTCACCGCCACCGGGCCGTCACCGGTGACGGCCACCACGGGCCAGTCCGGGCACCAGACCACCAGCACCCGGGGGGTCCGGCCCTCGGTGCTCCCGGCGCTCCCGGTACTCCCGGTACTCCCGGTACTCCCGGCGCTCCCGGGCAGCTCGTTCTCGGACATCTCAGACCACCGCCGCGACGCGTGGTGCGGCCGCTTCCGTCACGGGCTGCGGTTGCTCCCCGGACGGGCCCGCCTGGATCGGGCGCACCTGGTCCGGGTGGGCCCGGATCCGTTCCCGGAGCGGGCTTTCCTTGAACGGACGCTCCTGGAGCGGGCGTTCCTGGAGTGGACGTTCCTGGAGTGGACGTTCCTGGAGTGGACGTTCCTGGAGCGGGCGCACCGCGCCGTGCTCGTCCGGCAGCCAGAGCCGGGTGGTCCGGCCGCGCACCGCCGAGCCGCGGCCCTCGGCCACCACCTCGACCTGCCGCCCGGCGAGCTGCCCGTGGCCGTCGCCCAGCCCGAACCAGCGTCCGGACCGCACCCCCAGCCGCAGCGCCGCGCCCGGCCACGGCCCGGCCACCAGCAGCACGCAGCCGCTGCGCCGCAGCACCGCCGCCAGCCGGGCGGCCAGCTTCGGCGGCACCGGGCCGTCCGGGCGCAGCATGACCAGTTCGACCGCGCCGGCCAGCACGGACACCACCTCGGCCCAGTGCGGCCCCGGGTCGTCCGCGACCAGCAGTCGGCGCAGGTCCAGCCCGTACCCCTCGGCAGCGGCGAGTCCGAGGTCCGGCAGCCCGACCGCCGCCGCCCAGCCACCCTCGGTCTCCCGCACCCCGGCGGCGAGCGCCAGCAGCAGCCCGGTGTCCCCACCCGCCACCGACACCGCGGTCCCGCGCCGCAGCCCGCCCTCCGGCAGCACCTCCCGCAGCGCGGACGGCACCGGCAGCAGTCCCCGGACCCCCGCCCGCCCCTCGCCCGGCTCCCCCGCCTCCCCCGGCACGGCAGCCGGAAGCACCACCGGTCGGAGCGCGGGGCGTACGGGCTGCTCGACGGCGGATTCGAAAACAGATTCGAAAACGGGCACAACCCCAGGATCGAACATTCGTTCGCAAAGATTCAAGTCCGACTCGACAGCCCCACCGGTCACTCTCCGTGCTCCCCCACCCCGCCGAAGGCCGAACCTTCTCGCTGGATCCCGGCGACCGGCAGGTCCGCCTCACCGCAGGTCGAGCGGTCGGCTGCCGAAGGGCGGGGCGGCCTGCCGGTCGCGGCGACCTCATCGGCCGGGTACTCGAAGAGCGCCCCCGTGGACCGTTTTCACTCGACGTAGTCTCGTTCCGCGATCAACGGACACGGGACAACCGGCGTCTTCAAGAACCGATGCACGAATACGGCGCCGACGCTCGAATGCCGTATCAGCCACTTCCCCGTACACATCTCCTCGGCCGAATCCGGCGAGGACCGCGAGATCACCGGACCGGTCGAAGTCGACGCCGTGGCCGCGATCGTGACCGTCCACCAGACCCAGAACGACGATGCGGCCTCCGTGCTCCGGTGACAGCCCGAATCCGCTCGACGGCTCGGACGGCAGCCGGACATCGAAATATGTGAAGAAGCCGGCCCGGGAATCCCCGTACGATCGGCGTCGGAACGCGCGAAAACACAGTCCCGGTCGGTAGTCCGGGCACAGTCGGCCCCCAGCCGGCCGTCAGTAACCTCCCTCCCAGGGTGTCCGGCGCGTACCTCCCGGCGCGCGATCGCGCGCGGGACGTGGCAACAACCATGGGAGGACGCACCATGCCGAGCACGTTCAGCGTGTTCTTCGACGACCCGTTCTGGGTCGGGGTGCTGGAGATCGCGGGCCCCGACGGGGTCCGCGCGGCACGCCATGTCTTCGGGGCCGAGCCCGGCAACGCGGAGTTGCTGGAGTTCGTCCGTCGAGACTTCGGCCGGCTGTTGGGCGCCGCACTCGCCGCACCCGAGGTGACCGTCGAACGGCGGGCACGGCGGCAGCCGGTGAACCCCAAGCGGCTCGCCCGGCAGGCCGCGAAGGAGCTGGCGGCCCGGCCGCTGAGCACCGCCGCCGAGGAGGCGCTGACCCGGGCGCACGAGGAAGCCGGGCACCTCAACCGTGCGGCAGCCAAGCGCCGAGCCGCCGAGGACGCCCGCGAGCGGCGGGAGTCGGCCAGGCGGCAGGCCGGGAAGCGGCACCGGGGGCGGTAGTCCCGTGCCACGCCGCCCGTCCCGGCCATCCCGCCGGGACGGGCGGTCTCCTGCGCTCGGTAGCCCGGGCTACCGGGCTACCGGGCTACCGACAAGCATTCTTTCCTTGACAAATTTTTTTGTCGGATGGAGGCTGGAGGGGTGCTGGACGTCGCTGTGATCGAAGAACCCGCCGCGGCCGAGGCGTCCCTGGACCCGATCCGGGCCCGGATCCTCGCCGCCCTGGCCGAACCCGGTTCGGCCGCCATGCTGGCCACCCGCCTGGGCCTGCCCCGGCAGAAGGTCAACTACCACCTGAAGGAGCTGGAGCGGCACCGGCTGGTCGAACTCGCCGAGGAGCGGCGCAAGGGCAACGTCACCGAACGGGTGTACCGCGCCACCGCGGCCTCCTACGTGATCTCCCCCAGCGTCCTGGCCGCCGTCAGCCCGGACCCCGCCCGCTCCCCCAACCAGCTCTCCGCCAACTGGCTGCTGGCCCTGGGCTCCCGGCTGGTGCAGGAGGTCGGGACCCTGCTGACCGGCGCCGCCCGGGCCCGGCGGCGGGTCGCCACCTTCGGCGTCGACGCCCAGGTGCGGTTCGCCTCCGCGGCCGACCGGACGGCCTTCGCCGAGGAACTGGCCCAGGCCGTGGCGACCCTCGTCAGCCGGTACCACGACGAGTCCGCCCCCGGGGGGCGCAGCCACCGGGTGGTGGTCGGGCTCCACCAGATCCCCTCGACGGCACGACCCTGCGGCGAAGCTGAAGCCGGAACCGAAGCACCGCAGGCCGGAGGCGGGGGCGAAACCGGAACGCCGCAGGCCGGCACCGAAGCCGAGACCGAAGCGAACCAGGAGAACCCGCGATGACCCACCCGTTCGAGATCGAGCTGGAGACCTCCCTGCCCGCGAGCCCGGAGCAGGTCTGGGAGGCGATCGCCACCGGACCGGGCATCGACTCCTGGTTCATGGGCCGCAACGAGCTGGACCCGCGCGAGGGCGGCACCGCCGTCATGGAGACCGGAGGCCACCGCGCGGAGGCGGTGATCACCGCCTACGAGCCCGGCAAGCGCCTGGCCACCCGTACGGCCACCGCCGAGGACGGCCGCTTCATGGCCTTCGAGTACCTGATCGAGGGCCGGGACGGCGGCGCCACCGTGCTCCGCGTCGTCCACAGCGGCCTGCTCGGCGACGACTGGCAGGACGAGTACGACGCGCTGCGCCGCGGCTGGCCCTTCCACCTCCACACGCTCCGCGAGTACCTCACCCACTTCCCCGGACGCACCGCCGTCCCCGTCTTCGCCGCGGCACCGTCCGCCGGGCGGCCCGCCCCGGAGATCCGGACGGCCCTCGCCGGCGCCCTGTCGCTGCCTCTCCCGGTCACCGTGGGCGCGCGGGCCCAGGTCGAACCGGCCGGTCTGCCGCCGCTGGAGGGCGAGGTGGTCTGGGCGGACGACGAACGCTTCGAGGTCCGCAGCGCCGACGGGCTCTACGCCTTCCACCACGGCCCAGGCCTGGCGCTGATGTTCCACCACCTCTTCGGTCCCACGCCGGACGGGGCCGAAGCCTCCTGGCAGCGCTGGCTGACCGGGCTGCTCGCCTGATCGCGTGAGCGCCTGACGGACGAGGCCGCACGACCCGTACGACCGGACGCACCGACGACCGGACCCACACGAGAACGAGGAACAGAGGAACCACCGATGCGCACCCTGATCAGCACTGCCTTCATCTCGCTCGACGGCGTCGTCGACTCCCCCGGCGGAGAGCCCGGTTACCGGAACTCCGGCTGGACCTTCAAGGACGTCGAGTTCCTCCCCGAAGCGTTCGAGATCAAGGGACGGGAGCAGGAGGAGGCCACCGCGATGCTGCTGGGCCGGGTCAGCTACCAGGCGTTCAGCCCGGTCTGGCCGGACATGGCGGACTTCGCCCGCTACAACTCCCTGCCCAAGTACGTCGTCTCCACCACCCTCACCGACGACGACCTGGTACCGAACTGGGGCGAGACCACCATCCTGCGCTCGCTCGACGAGGTCGCGGCCCTGAAGGAGACCGAGGGCGGCCCGATCATCGTCCACGGCAGTGCCACCCTGAACCGGGCCCTCTCGGACGCCGGCCTGATCGACCGCTACCACCTGCTCGTCTACCCCCTGCTGCTCGGCGCGGGCAAGCGCCTGTTCAGCGGCACGGACAAGGACGCGCAGAAGCTGAAGCTGGTCGAGCACGAGGTGTACGGCAACGGCCTGCAGAAGCAGGTCTTCGACGTGGTCCGCTGACCGCACCACCCTCACCCGATAGCCGACACATCGTCAGTTCCTCTACGAGGTGCGCCAGATGAACACCTCGGTGCTCGGCTGCCGTTCCGAGAACAGGCCGGTCGGCGAGGCCCGCGCAAGCAGCTCGCGGAGGTCCGTCTCGAAGGCCGGGCGACGATCGGCGAAGAGGTGCGGGGCCGAGGAGGAGAGCGAGAAGACGCCCGCGACCGTGTCATCGGCGGTACGCTCCAGCGGCTGCCCGCCCGGGACGACGATCCGCTGCGGACCGGCGAAGCCCGCCCGGGCGAGGACCGCGGCCTCGTCGCCCGGCGTGCCGTGCGGCAGCAGTCCCTGACCGGCCCGGCGGACCGGTCCGAGGTAGCGCCGGACCAGCTCGCCGACGGCGGCGTACGGCACCGGCGGGTGCGGCCCCGGATCCCGTTTGACGTCCGGCTTCAGGCCCGGCTCCGGGCCTCCCGGCTTCAGGTCCGAGACGTGCACCAGCGCGCCGCCGGGGCGCAGCAGCCGCCGTACGGTCGCCGCCACCAGGTCGCGGTCCATCCAGTGGAAGGACTGGCCGAAGGTCGCCACCGTGAAGGTGTCGAGCCCCGGGGGCAGGTCCTCGGCCCGGGCCCGCACCCAGGTGACCCCGGACCGCCCGGCCCCCGCCCGCCGTGCCTCGGCGATCATCCCGGCGTCCGGGTCCACCCCCACCACCTCGCCGAACAGGTGCGCCAGCCCCAGCGCCAGCGTCCCCGGCCCGCACCCCACGTCGAGCAGCCGCCCGCGACCGTCCAGCCCCAGTGCGCCGACCAGTGCCTCCGCCAGGCCGGGGGCGTACGGGAGCCTGCCGCGCGTGTAGTGGGCGGCCGCTCCGGCGAACAGCGTCTCGTCCCAGGTCCAGCCGTCGGTCATGTCCACCCCTTCGCGGCGGTCACCGGGTCAACGGCCTTGATCATGGCACGGGTTGGCGATCGGGATCGAGCCGGACATCGATGGACAGGCCTCTTGCGATCAACAGACTGATCCCATGACTGCGACGGATGACAAGACCGACCTCCGGGTCTACCTCCAGGACGCCCGCGACGCGCAGCTCTGGCAGCTCGACGGCCTCTCCGAGTACGACCTGCGCCGCCCGCTCACCCCCACCGGCACCAACCTGCTGGGCCTGGTCAAGCACCTCACCGGGGCTGAGGCGCTGTACCTCGGCGACACCTTCGGGCGGCCCTTCCCGGAGCCGACCCCGCTGTGGTTCACCGGCGACACCGAGCCGAACGGCGACCTGTGGGCGCGGGCGGACGAGAGCACCGAGGAGATCGTCGGGCGCTACCGACGGGTCTGGGTGCACTCGGACGCCACCGTCGAGTCCCTGCCGCTGGACGCGACCGGCCGACTGCCGTTCGGCAGCCGCCCCGAACAGACCCTGCACCGGGTCCTCGTCCACCTGATCGCCGAGAGCCACCGCCACGTCGGCCACGCCGACCTGGTCCGCGAGCTCGTGGACGGCGCCGTCGGCCAGCGGCCCGACGGTGTCAACACCGCCGAGGGCGACGCGGACTGGTGGCGGGCCCACCACGACCGCGTGGAGCGGGCGGCCCGGAAGGCCTGCGGGCTCACCTGACCCGTAGGACCCGCCCGACCAGTCCGGCCCGCCGGGTACGGTCCCCGGATGGACTCGATGGAGTGGATCGGCCCCGGTCCGGGGGCGGGACGGGGGCGGGACGGGGGCGGGACGGGGGCGGCGGCGCGTGATCGCCGTAGGGTGTCCGGCGTGACCGGTACGGAGCAGGGTGCGCGGATGGCCGTCCGGTGCTGGGACTGCGGGGGCACCGCCGTCCGCAGCGTCGGGCAGTTCCTGATGCAGGGGCGGGAGTTGGGGTGGGACGCCGAGCGCTCCTGCCCGCACTGCGACGCCTATCTGTGCGAGCAGTGGGGCACGGGGGAGGTGCCGGACGACGTCCGCGAGGCTCTGCTGACCGCCCACGGACCGGCCCGGCTGCGACTCGCCGGGCCGCTCACCGACCCGGTCGCGGCGCTGCGGGCGCTCCGCGAGGGCTCGGCGACCTCACTCCGGCAGGCGCGTGAACTCCTCGACGAGCTGAGGGACTTCTGCCTGAGCGGGACGGCCGTCGAGATGGCGTACTGGCGGGCACGGCTGGCCGAGCGGGGCGTCGCGGCGGAGGTCACCGACGGCTTCGGACGGGCGTACCGGTACGTGGGACCGCCCGAGCTGCGCGAGGCCGGGGGTTCCGGCGGTCGACCGGTGCGGACGGCCGAGGAGTTCACTGCCTGGGTGGGCGCGCGGACGGCGGAGGAGCTGGCGGAGCCCTTCACCTTCGTGGTCGACCTGGGCGGCGCGCTGCGGCTCGCCCCGCGCCGTAGCGAGCATGTCGCCTGCGCGGGTGGGGACTTGGTGCTGAGCGCCGGGGAGATCGGGTTCCGCCGGTCGGGCCGGGGTCGTGAGGTCGAGGATCGTGAGACCGGGGACTGGGAGGTCGGGGACTGGGAGGTCGGGACGGTCAGCAACCACTCCACCGGCTACTGCCCCGACACCGCCTCCTGGCCCGCCGTGACCAGCGCCCTCACCCGCATCGGCCTGCCGCACCCGGGCGCCTTCACGTACGCGGCGGTCTTCCGCCGCTGCCCCCGGTGCGCCGAGTGCAACCTCGTCCGTGAGGAGCACTACGCCTGCGCCTTCTGCGACGCGGACCTGCCCGAGCGCTGGAACGTGGACCCGACGGGCCTCGGGGTGCAGGCGGGCCTCGGGGTGCAGGCGGACCTCGGGGCGTAGGCGGACCTCGGGGCGTAGGGGCCCCGGCGGGTGGGGGCCAGGGGCCGAAACCCGCGTGGCGATGTCGGACCGGGCCGCTAGGGTCTGGAGATCAGGGCCGGGGAGGGGTGGGGTACATGGGGTGTGAGCGGGTGGCAGGTGTGCCCGGCGGGGTGGTGCACGCGGGGAGCCGGGAGTTCCTGGCGCGGGAGGGGTTGCCGGCCGCCGGGGCGTTCCTGGACTTCGGCGTGCTCGCGACCGGGGTGCTGCAGCCGTTCCCCGGGGACGCGGAGCGGCTGTTCGTCCTCGGGGAGACGGACTACTGCACGCCCTTCGCCGCCGTCGGCAACCTGGTGCTGCTGGACGGGGCGACCGGCCAGGTGCTCCTGGACAACGGCGGCCCGCGACGCGACCTGCTGGCCTCCGACCTGACCGCGCTGGCCGGCCTGGTGCGGGAGGTGGAGGCGGTCGCCGAGGCCGCCCGGCGGCCGGAGGCCCTGGACGGACGGCGCGGACCGGCCGTCGTCGCCGAGGTGCTGGCGCGGGCCGAGCGGCTGATGCGGGAGGCCGATCCGGGCCTGTTCGCGAGCGGCGCCACGCCGCCCGCGCACTGGAGCACCGCGCTGCTGGTGCACGCACTGGGCTGGGGCGCGCTGCCGGGCGGCCCGGACGGGCCCGCGTACGAGGTGGGCGCGGAGCTCGTGGCGGAGCTCGCGACGCTGACGGACCAGGACGACGGCACCGGACAGGTGCACCGCTTCCGGCCCGAGCACCTGCCCACCGCCCTGGTGCACGAGCCGACCCGGCGGCTGCTGACCGAGGTCGGGCTGCCGCTGGGCGGCGCGATCTTCGGGGTGTGCGAGGAGCCGCTCGTCACCATGGGCGAGGCGTACCCCGAGTACTTCGACGGCGAGGAGGAGCGCCCGTACCAGCGGGACTTCATCGCCCTCGGGGACTGGCCGACCGACCTCACCGTCGCCCTGGACGGCGCCACCGGCCGGCTGGAACTGCCCGACTGGTACGACGACGGCCAGCCCGAGGCCTACCTGAACCGCGACCTGTCCGCCCTGCTCTACGCCCTCTGGACGTACGAGCGGCTGCGCGCCGAATGGGAGCGCTGGGACTACGGCCGGGGCCGCGGCACCTGGGCGGTGTTCGACCCGCAGTCGCTGCTGAGCACGGTGGTGGACCGGCTGGTGGAGGCCGTCGACCCGGAGGCCTTCGCCTCGCCCGGCCGCTCCTGGCGGCTGCTCGCCGAGGACGGGCACATGGGCGGCCTGCTGGGATGACGTCGCGTCCCACCGGGGCCGACGACCGCCGCCGGTACGCTGCCCCGGTGACGAACACCCGTACGGCGGGCGGTCGGCGACGGCGGGCGGTGGCCCTCGCCGGTGCCGCCGTCCTCTCCCTCGCCTCGGCGGGCGGGCTGTACGAGCTGCTGTACGTCCGGTCGCTGGACTACGCCGAGCGCTGCGAACACGGCCTGGTGTCGGGGGGCGGACGGCTGCTGGAGACGGGCGCGTCCTGGCTGCCGCCGGACGCCTGGTGCCGGTTCGAGCACCGGAGCCTGTCCACCACCCCGTTCTGGGCGTTGCTGCTGTTCTACGGCCTGCTGACGGTGGTGGCGTGGGCGGGGGCCGGCCTGGTCCGGCTGGCCCGGCCGCGTCCGTACCCGGGGCTGGACTGGCAACCGGGCCCCGGACCGGGCTGACCGGGATCCGGACCGGGCTGACGGGGCTCGTCCGGGGACTCGGACGTCAGGACTTGAAGCTGCCGCAGCGGCAGCTCCTACCGTCGTGACCAGGGCCGGAGGAACCGGCCCCGGTACGACGAACGTGGGGACCCGGAAACGAGGGGAGGCGGCCATGGCCTGGCCGATCGCGGAGGTGGCCCGGCTGTCCGGGGTGACCGCCCGGACGCTGCGGCACTACGACGAGATCGGGCTGCTGCCGCCGGCCCGGATCGGCTCCAACGGCCACCGCTACTACGAGGAACGGCAGTTGCTGCGACTGCAGCAGATCCTCGTGCTGCGGGCGCTGGGGGTGGGGCTGACCGAGATCGCCCGGATCCTGGGCGATCGGGTGGACGAGCTGGACGCCCTGCGGGGCCACCACCGACGGCTGGTCGCCGAGCGCGACCGGCTGGACGCCCTGGCCGCCACCGTCTCCCGCACGATCGCCGACCTGGAACGCTCCCGGAAGGACGGCACACCCATGACCATCAACCGCCCCGAGAACCTCTTCGAGGGCATCCGGCCCACCGACGTCGACGCGAGCCTGCGCGACTTCCCCGAGCACGCCGAGGCGGCCCGGCGCGCGACCGCCGCGATGAGCCCGGACGAGATCGAGGCCGGACAGCGCGAGCGGACCGCGCGCATGATCCGCCTGGCCGAGCTGATGGCGTCCGGCCACCCGGCCGACGCCGAACCCGTCCAGAGCATGATCGACGAGGAGTACCGGCTGCTCGGCACGGTCCGGCCGGTCCCGGCGGAGGAGTACCTCGCGATGGCGCGCTCCTGCACCGGGAACGAACGGTGGAGCGCCGCGTACGAGGCCATCGCCCCGGGCCTGGCCGGGTACCAGCGGACCGCCATGGAGGCGTACGCGGCGGCGCGGCTGTCCTGACCCCGGCCGCCCGGGTGCGGCCGGGGTTCGGCGGGCCGCTCCCGCCGGGGACGGGCCCTGCGGGAGCGGCCCTCCGCCGCAGGGGGTTGGCTCGCCGCCGAACCGGTCATTTAGGCTGGTGACGTGCTCATCCTTGTTCGCCGCCGCCACGTGGACCTGCTCCGCGTGACCACCATGTCCTGTCGACGCTCCGGCTGAACCTCGCTCCACCCACCCTCAACGGCGGCCCCGCCCGGCCGCCCCCCGCCTCCCGGCTCCCGGAGCACCCGCCGCACCAGGCACTGCTCAGGCGCCCCCGGTCGACCACCGGGCCCGGCCGGGACGAGACCCAGCGGATGTCACACATGACGCAGCAGCACACCCCCATATCCGAAACCGGCTCCGGTTCCGGCTCCACCCCCACGGACGCCCTCCCGGTGATCGACCTCTCGCTCGCCGACGGCAGCGCGGAGGACCGCCGCCGCCTGCACGACGAGCTCCGCGCCGCGGCGACCGGTGTCGGCTTCTTCCAGCTCGTCGGCCACGGCGTCACGGCGGAGGAGACGGCCGCGCTCACCCGGGCCATGCGCGCCTTCTTCGCCCTCCCCGAAGCCGACCGGCTCGCCGTGAGCAACCTCAACTCCCCCCACTACCGGGGCTACACCCGCACCGGCGACGAACGGACCGGCGGCAGCCAGGACTGGCGCGACCAGCTGGACATCGGTGCCGAGCTGCCCCCGCACGTCCCCGGCGCCGACGAGCCCCCGTACTGGTGGCTGGAGGGCCCCAACCAGTGGCCCGCGGCGCTGCCCGAGCTGCGCACCGCCGCGCTCGGCTGGATCGACCACCTCGGCGCCGTCGCCCGCCGGCTGCTGCACGAACTCCTCACCGCGATCGGCGCCCGCCCCGACTTCTACGACGAGGCCTTCGCGGGCCACCCCCACCTGCGCCTCAAGCTGGTCCGGTACCCCGGCACCGCCCCGGACGGCGCCGGCCAGGGCGTCGGCGCCCACAAGGACTACGGCTTCATCACCCTGCTGCTCCAGGACACCGTGGGCGGACTCCAGGTCGAGCGCCAGGACGGCGGCTTCCTGGACGTCCCGCCGCTCGAAGGCGCCTTCGTCGTCAACCTCGGCGAGCTGCTGGAGGTCGCCACGGACGGCTACCTCAAGGCCACCAGCCACCGGGTGGTCAGCCCGGCCGGGGCCCGCGAGCGCTTCTCCGTCCCGTTCTTCTACAACCCGCGCCTCGACGCCCACATCGCGCCGCTGGACTTCCCGCTCGCCCACCACGCCCCCGGCGCCACCGAGGACCCCGACAACCCCCTCTTCGCCGACTTCGGCCTCAACGAGTGGAAGGGCTACACCCGGGCCCACCCCGAAGTCACCCGCCGCCACCACTCCGCCCTCGCCTGACCGACCCCGTGCCCGGCACGCCCGCGGCCGTGCCGGGCACGGCACCACCGCGGTCCACCAGTGGACCGGCACCGCCCGCACTGTCACACTGCTGGTGTCACAGCAGGAGTGTGCCAGTGCGGGAGGCAGCGGATGGGGGAGCACGGCGCCGTGGCGGGCGAGGTGCGGCTGACGGTGGACGAGCTGGCGGCGCGGGCCGGGGTGACGGTGCGGACGGTGCGGTTCTACGGGACGAAGGGGCTGCTGCCGCCGCCGGAGCTGGGGCCTCGGCGGGTGGGGCTGTACGGCGCGGCGCACCTGGACCGGCTGGGGCTGATCGAGGAGCTGCAGCGCCAGGGGCTCACGCTGGCGGCGATCGAGCGGTACCTGGCGAGCCTGCCGGAGG
The DNA here is from genome assembly GCF_040685975.1 of Kitasatospora sp. NPDC086791. Classification (NCBI taxonomy): domain Bacteria; kingdom Bacillati; phylum Actinomycetota; class Actinomycetes; order Kitasatosporales; family Streptomycetaceae; genus Kitasatospora; species Kitasatospora sp. NPDC086791. The sequence goes on from NZ_JBFBOC010000020.1 coordinate 54,087, forward strand.
ACAGCACGCCGCTGGACCTGGCGATCCACCGGGCGCTGGTGGCCTCGTGGACGCCGGAGGCCGTCGAGCGGCTGGGCCGGGCCCAGCTGGAGCGGCGCGCCGGGCGGGAGCTGTCGCAGGAGCAGGTCGGGCGGCTGGCGGCGATGGGGGCGCTGGAGCGGACCGACGACCCGGAGGTGTTCCGGGTGGATCCGGGCCTGCTGCCGCTGGGCGTGCGGATCCTGGACGTGCCGATCCCGCTGGAGACCCTGCTGGCCGCCCGGGCGGTGCTGCTGGAGCACAGCCGGGCGACGGCACGGGAGTTGCAGCGGCTGTTCCGGGAGACGGTGTGGAAGCCGTACCGGGAGAGCGAACCGGCGCCGGAGGAGCTGGCCCGGATGAAGGCGCTGACGGACCACATCCAGCCGATGGTGGCGCAGGCCCTGGTCACGGCGTTCCAGCGCTCGCTCCGGGAGGAGCTCGGCGAGGAACTGGCGGGGGAACCGCCAGCGGAACCGGCGGCAGAACCGGCCGAGGAACATCGGCGAGGAGTGGAGCCCGCCGCCGGGTGAGGCCGTGCGGGGCACGGCCTCACCCGGCGGCGGGGCAGGATCCGGAGCAGGACCCCGGCCAGGACCCGGAGCCGCCCCCGGGATCAGTCCGTGAACGTCCGCCCCTCCGCCGCGATCCGCTCCAGCAGCGCCGGCGGCGCGAACCGCTCGCCGTACGCGGCGGCGAGTTCACGGGCGCGGGCCGCGAAGCCCGCCGGGCCGCCCTCGTACCCGTTGATGTACTGGAACACGCCCCCGGTCCAGGCCGGGAAGCCGATGCCGAGGATCGAGCCGACGTTGGCGTCGGCGACCGAGGTCAGCACGCCCTCCTCCAGGCAGCGCACCGAGTCCAGCGCCTCGCTGAACAGCATCCGCTCCTTGAGGTCCTCGAAGGGCACCGCGGCGGCGTCCGCGCCGGAGCCGGCGAAGTGCTCCAGCAGCCCCGGCCAGAGCCGCCCGCGCCGGCCGTCCTCGCCGTACTCGTAGAAGCCCGCGCCGCCGCTGCGCCCCGGGCGGCCGAACTCGTCGACCATCCGGTCGACCACCGCGTCGGCCGGGTGCGGCGTCCAGGTGCCGCCGTCCTCCTCGACCGAGCGCCGGTACTCGTCGCGGATCTTGCGCGGGAGGGTGAGGGTGAGCTCGTCCATCAGCGAGAGCACCTTGGCCGGGTAGCCGGCCTGGGCGGCGGCCTGCTCGATGCTGGACGGGTGGATGCCCTCACCGACCATGGCGACGCCCTCGTTGAGGAACTGGCCGATCACCCGCGAGGTGAAGAAGCCACGCGAGTCGTTGACCACGATCGGGGTCCTGTCGATCTGCCGGACCAGGTCGAAGGCGCGGGCGAGGGCCTCGTCGCCGGTCTGCGGGCCGCGGATGATCTCCACCAGCCGCATCTTGTCGACCGGCGAGAAGAAGTGCAGCCCGATGAAGTCGCCGGTGCGCCGGACGCCTTCGGCGAGCAGGCCGATCGGCAGGGTGGAGGTGTTGGAGCAGAGCAGCGCGTCGGGGGCGACGACGCCCTCGACCTCCTGGAACACCTTGTGCTTGAGCTCGGTGTTCTCGAACACCGCCTCGATCACCGTGTCGCAGCCGGCCAGGTCGGCGGCGTCGCCGGTGGGGGTGATCCGGGCGAGCAGTTCGTCGCGCTTGGCCTCGGTGGAGCGGCCGCGCGCGATGGCCTTGTTCAACAGCCCTTCGGAGTAGGCCTTTCCGCGCTCGGCGGCCTCGGCGCTGACGTCCTTGAGGACGACCTCGATACCGGCCTTGGCGCAGGCGTAGGCGATGCCCGCGCCCATCATCCCGGCGCCGAGCACGGCGACCTTGCGGGCCGGCCGGCGCTCGACGTCCTTGGGGCGTCCGGCACCGGAGTTGACCGCCTGCATGTCGAAGAACAGCGCCTGGATCATGTTCTTGCTGGTCTGGCCGCAGGCGAGCTCGGTGAAGTAGCGGGCCTCGATCACCATCGCGGTGTCGACGTCCACCTGGGCGCTCTCCACCGCGGCGGCCAGGATGTTGCGCGGGGCCGGGTAGGGCGCGCCGTTCAGCTGCTTGCGCAGGTTGGCCGGGAAGGCGGGCAGGTCGGCGGCGAAGGCCGGGGTCGCCGGGGTGCCGCCGGGGATCTTGTACCCCTTGACGTCCCAGGGCTGGACGGCGCTCGGGTTGGCCTCGATCCAGGCGCGCGCCCGGGCGGTCAACTCCTCGGAACTGTCGACCAGTTCGTGCACCAGCCCGTGCTCCAGGGCCTGCGCCGGGCGGTACTGGCGGCCCTGCAGCAGGTACGTCAGCAGGGCGTCGGTGATGCCGAACAGCCGCACCGTACGGACCACTCCGCCGCCGCCCGGCAGCAGGCCGAGGGTGACCTCGGGCAGGCCGATCCGGCTCGCCGGGGTGTTCAGCGCGATCCGGTGGTGGCAGGCGAGGGCGAGCTCCAGGCCGCCGCCGAGCGCGCTGCCGTTGACGGCGGCGACGACCGGCTTGCCGAGGGTCTCCAGGGTGCGCAGCGAGCGCTTGATCCGCATCGACTTCTCGAAGACGGCCTCGGCGTCCTCGGGGCGGGCGGCGGAGAGCATCCGCAGGTCCCCGCCGGCGAAGAAGGTCTTCTTGGCGGAGGTGATCACCACGCCGCGCAGCGCGTCCCCGAGCCCGGCCAGCCGGCCGACGACGGTCTCGAAGTCGGCGGTGAAGGCCTCGTTCATGGTGTTGACGGACTGGGTGGGGTCGTCGAGGACGAGGGTGACCACGCCGTCCTGGTCCTGCTCCCAGCGGATGGTGGTGGTGTCGCTCATGGGTTCACGGTCTCCAGGTCTGCAAAGCGAGGTGCCACGCGACGGGGGTCCTGCCGGACGCCGTCCGGGGAGGCGCCCCCGAGATGGGTGGTGGCGGGCGACGGGTGGGCTCACACGCGCTCGACGATGGTGGCGATGCCCATGCCGCCGCCCACGCAGAGGGTGATCAGGCCGTAGCGCAGGTCGCGCCGCTCCAACTCGTCGACGACGGTGCCGAGCAGCATCGCGCCGGTGGCGCCGAGCGGGTGGCCGAGGGCGATCGCACCGCCGTTGACGTTCACCTGGTCGGGGCGGAAGCCGAGTTCGCGCATGAAGCGGAGCGCGACGGCCGCGAAGGCCTCGTTGATCTCGACCAGGTCGATGTCGGCGGCGGTGAGCCCGGCCTTGGCGAGCGCCTTGCGGGTGGCCGGGGCGGGACCGGTGAGCATGATGGTCGGCTCGGAGCCGGAGACGGCGGCGGAGACGATCCGGGCGCGCGGGCGCAGGCCGTACCGCTCGCCGACCTCGCGGTTGCCGATGGCGACGAGCGCGGCGCCGTCCACGATGCCGGAGGAGTTGCCCGCGTGGTGGACGTGGTCGATCGCCTCCACCCAGTGGTACTTCTGCAGGGCGACGGCGTCGAAGCCGCCGGCCTCGCCGATGGCGGCGAAGGAGGGCTTGAGGCCGGCCAGGGTGTCGACGGTGGTGCCGGGGCGGATGAACTCGTCGCGCTCCAGCACGACCAGGCCGTTGCGGTCGCGCACCGGGACCACCGAGCGGTCGAACAGGCCGTCCGCCTGGGCCTTGGCGGCGCGGGCCTGGGACTCGGCGGCGAAGGCGTCCACGTCGGTGCGGGAGAGACCCTCGATGGTGGCGATCAGGTCGGCGCCGATGCCCTGCGGGACGAAGTTCGTCTCGTACGCGGTCATCGGGTCGGCGAACCAGGCGCCGCCGTCGGAGGCCATCCTGACCCGGGACATCGATTCCACCCCGCCGGCCAGGATCAGCTCCTCCCAGCCCGAACGGACCTTGGCCGCGGCCAGGTTGACGGCTTCCAGGCCGGAGGCGCAGAAGCGGTTCTCCTGGACGCCGGCGACGGTGTCGGGCAGGCCGGCCGCGACGGCGGCGATCCGGGCGATGTCGGAGCCCTGGTCGCCGACCGGGCTGACCACGCCCAGCACGATGTCGTCGATCGCGGCCGGGTCCAACTCGGGGAACCGGCGGCGCAGTTCGTGGATCAGGCCGACGACCAGGTCGATCGGCTTGGTGCCGTGCAGCGAGCCGGTGGCCTTGCCCCGGCCGCGCGGGGTGCGGATCGCGTCGTAGACGTACGCTTCGGTGGTCACGATGGGAATGCCTTTCGGGGCTTCGGAAGCTTCGGAGGGGTTCGGGGGCCGCGAGGCTTCGGGGGCTTCGGGGGCTTCGGGGGCTTCGGGCCGAGGAGGCACCGGGCGGGGCTCAGCCGAGGACGGAGCGGCCCACGATCTCCTTCATGATCTCGGTGGTGCCTCCGTAGATGGTCTGTATGCGGCCGTCGGTGAACGCCCGGGCGACCGGGAACTCGGTCATGTACCCGTATCCGCCGTGCAGTTGGAGGCACCGGTCGGCGGTGCGCTTCTGCAGCTCGGTGGCCCACCACTTGGCCATCGAGGCGTCGGCCGGAGTGAGCGCGTAGCGGTTGTGCTCGGTGATGCAGCGGTCGACGAAGGCCCGGGTGACGGCGCACTCGGTGGCCAGTTCGGCGATCTCGAAGCGGACGTGCTGCAGCTTGGCGAGCGGCCGGCCGAACGCCTCGCGCTGCTTGACGTAGTCGGTGGTGATCTCGACCAGGTACTCGGCACCGGCGATCGCCGCGGCCGCGATGGTGAGCCGCTCCTGGGCGAGGTTCTGCATCAGGTGGACGAAGCCGCCGTTGAGCTCGCCGATCAGGTTCTCCTTCGGCACCCGGACGTCCTCGAAGAACAACTCGGCGGTGTCCTGGGCCTTCTGGCCGATCTTGTCGAGGTTGCGGCCGCGCTCGAAGCCGGGCGTGCCGCGCTCGACGGCCAGCAGGCTCAGGCCGTGCGCGCCGCCCTCGGGGGTGGTGCGGGCGACCACGACGACCAGGTCGGCGAGGATGCCGTTGGAGATGAAGGTCTTCGCGCCGTTGAGCAGGAAGTGGTCACCCCGGTCGACCGCCTGGGTGCGGATGCCCTGCAGGTCGGAGCCGGTGCCGGGCTCGGTCATCGCGATCGCGGTGATCAGCTCGCCGGAACAGAAGCCGGGCAGCCAGCGGCGCTTCTGCTCCTCGGTGGCGAGCGAGGTCAGGTAGGGGCCGATGATGTCGTTGTGCAGGCCGATCGCCAGCCCGGAGGCGCCCGCCCGGGCGAACTCCTCGGCCAGCACCGCGGCGTAGCGGAAGTCCGGGGTGCCGCCACCGCCGTACTCCTCGGGGACGGCGATGCCGAGCAGGCCCTGGCGCCCGGCCGCGAGCCAGACGGAGCGGTCGACGATGCCGGCCTTCTCCCAGCGGTCGTAGTGCGGCAGCACCTCCTTGGTGAGGAAGGCCCGCACGGTGGCCCGGAAGTCGTCGTGCTGCTCGGTGAAGATCTCGCGCTGCAACGCTACTCTCCTTGCTCTGCTGCGGAGTCGACCGCATCGAGGCCGGTCGCGTCGAGGTCGGTCACGTCGAGGCCGGTCGCGTCGGACGTGTCTGCCGTGGAGCCGAGGCCTGGTACGCCCCAGTCCCGGGCCACCTCGGCGGTGTCCGCCCCCGGCCGGGCCGGCGGGCGGCGCAGCGCGCCGGGGGTGGCGGAGAAACGCGGGGCGGGGGCGGGCTGGGTGACGCCGTCCGCCTCGACGTACGTCCCGCGCGCCGACAGGTGGTCGTCCACCGAAGCCTGACGCATCGTCAGCACCGGTTCCACGCAGGCATCGGAGCCCGCGAAGACGGTCTCCCACTCGGCCCTGGTCCGGGTGGCGAAGCGGTCCGCGATCCGGGCGCGCAGTTCGGGCCAGCGGGCGAGGTCGTACTGGCCGGGCGCGTCCGGGCCGAGCTCCAGCAGCCGGGCGAACTCGGCGTAGAAGCGCGGCTCCAGCGCGCCGACGGCCAGGTGCCCGCCGTCGGCGGCCCGGTAGACCGCGTAGAACGGCGCACCGCCGTCCAGCAGGTTGACGCCCCGGCGGTCCTGCCAGTGGCCGGCCGCGAGCAGCCCCCACAGCATGCTGCCGAGGTGCGCCGCACCGTCCACGATCGCGGCGTCCACCACCTGGCCGGCACCGGTGGCCCGGGCGTGGTGCAGTCCGGCGAGCAGGCCGACGACCAGGTAGAGCGAGCCGCCCGCGTAGTCGCCCAGCAGGTTGGCCGGGATCCCGGGCGCCGCGTCGGCGCCGCCCGGCGCCGCCACCATCCCGAGCACCCCGGCCACCGCCGCGTACCCGAGGTCGTGCCCGGCGGTCGCGGCCCGGGGCCCGTCCTGCCCCCACCCGGTCATCCGCCCGTACACCAGCGCCGGATTGCGCGCCAGGCAGGCCTCCGGGCCGACACCGAGCCGCTCCGCGACACCGGGCCGGTAGCCCTCGATCAGCAGGTCGGCGCGCTCCACCAGGTCCAGCACCAGTCCGGGCCCCGCGGGCGACTTCAGGTCGACCAGCACCGAGCGCTTGTTGCGGTTGCTGAGGTCGTACGCCGGGTCCGTCCCGAGCGGCGACGGCTCGGGCCGGTCCACCCGCACCACGTCCGCCCCGAGGTCCCCCAGCAGCATCGCGGCGAAGGGCCCGGGCCCGATCCCCGCGAGCTCCACCACCCGCACACCCGCCAACGGCCCGCCCGCCGAGGGCCCGCCCGCCGACGGAGCCGGGCCGCCCGTACCCGCTGGACTGCTTGTGTCACGCACCGGCCGCAGAACCCTTCAGGGTTTGACAGTAAAGCTGTAACACTCGGGATGATAGGCAAGCGACCCGCCGGTAACAAGACCTCCGCGCCGGTCCGCTCCCCCTCGGCCGCCCCGGCACCGGAAGCAGCTCCCCGCAGCCGGGGCACGGCGATCGATGTAATGGTCTATGCTGCGAAGCATCCATTACGAGTGACAACGGGGGAATCGTCATGACCACTGCCCGGCAGGCCACCCGCACGGTCGTCGCCGCCTCCGAGCGGCTGGTGCTCACGCAGCCGCAGCAGGGCGACGTCGAGGCCGTGTTCGCCGTGCACGGGGATCCGGAGACCAACCGGTACAACCCGAACGGGCCGCAGCGGGACCTGGCGGCGGCACAGGAGGCGCTGGACGGGTTCGTGGCCGACTGGGTGCGGGACGGGGTGGGGTACTGCGCGGTGTCGACGCGGGCGGAGCCGGAGGTGATCATCGGGTTCGCCGGGCTGTACCTGCACACGCTGGACGGGGAGCGGGTGTTCAACCTCTACTACCGGTTCCGGCCGTCCGCCTGGGGCCAGGGGTACGCGGCCGAGGCGTCCCGGGCGGCGATGGCCGAGGCGCGGCCGCGGTTCCCCGGGATCCCGGTGGTCGCCCTGATCCGGGCCGACAACCTGCCCTCCCGCCGGCTCGCCGAGCGGCTCGGGCTGGTGGCGGACCCGGACGGGCGGGTCGACGCGGAGGACCGGCTGATCCACCGCATGGCCTGACCCGACCGACCCGAGCCGACCCGACTCGGCCGACTCGACTCGACTCGACTCGACCCGGAGATCCCCCGCCGGGGGAGGGGGATCACGCTCGGGGCGGAGGACCGGGCGCGGGGCCCGGTGCGACCGTGGGCGCATGGCACGCGAGGGGACCCGCCGGGCAGCGGGCGGGACGACGGGGCGATCACGCCGACCGCACGGGCAGCCCGCCACCGCACAGCTGACGTAGAGTCACCCGGGTGATCACGGGGGCGGGCACGCGGCTGCGGCGTGCGGTGGTGGCGCTGGTCGGGCGGCGGGCCCGGCTGCGCTGGGTGCACCTGGTGCTGGGCGGCGCGCTGCTGATGCCGTACTGGCTGCTGTCGGTGGTGATGCTCGGGGCGCTCAACCCCGCACAGGCGCCCGCCCGGCAGGCGCTGCTGCAGTTCCTCTCGCTGTTCACCTCGCTGCCGATGGCCGCCGTCACCGCGCTGGTGCCGACGGTCCGGGGCCTGGAGGGCACGGTCGCACGGACGCTGTGCACGGTCCCACGGGCGGAGGAGCTGGCCACCGGGCCCGCCCGCTCGTGGCAGGCCCGGTGGCGCACCGCGCTCTGGTTCGTGCTGCACCTGTTCTTCGGCGGGGTGGTCGCCGGGTTGACGCTGGCCGGGGCGCCGTTCGCGGTGGTGCTGATGTTCTCCTTCGGCGGCATCGAGCACTTCGCCGCGTTCTGGGAGAACCGCTTCCCCGGCTGGATGATCACCGGACCGCTGCTGGGCCTCGCCGTCCTGCTGCTGATCGTGCTCGCCAACGCCGGCTGCGGCGCGCTGCTCGCCCGCTGGGCACCCGCCCTGCTCGGCCCGACCCCGGAGGAGCGGCTGGCCGCCGCCGAGCGCCGGGCCACCGTGCTCGCCCAGCGCAACCGGCTGGCCCGGGAGCTGCACGACTCGGTCGGGCACGCGCTCAGCGCGGTCGGCATCCAGGCTTCGGCGGCCGCCCGGGTGCTGCGCGCCGACCCCGGCTTCGCCGCCGAGGCGCTGCAGGCGATCGAGGAAACCGCGCGGGCCGCCGTCGCCGAACTCGACGCCGTGCTCGGCCTGCTGCGCGAGGAGGACCCGGAGGCCGCCGGGCCGGCCGGGCCCACCCTCGCCGGACTGGACGACCTGCTGCGCCAACTCGCCCGCACCGGAGTGACGGTGGACGCCGAGCTGGCCCCAGGCCTGTCCGGCCTGGACGCCCGGGTCTCCCGCGAGGCGTACCGGATCGTGCAGGAGGGCCTGACCAATGTGCTGCGGCACGCCGGTCCGGCGCCGGCCGGGCTGCGGGTCGGGCTGACCGGGGGCCGGCTGGAGATCGAACTGACCAACCCGCTGGGCCCCGCCCGCCCGAGCCGCCCCGGCGGCGGGCGCGGGCTGCGCGGGATCGGGGAGCGTGCGACGGCCCTGCGCGGCGGCAGCACGGCGGGGCCGAGCGCGGACGGAACGACGTGGCGGCTGGCCGTCTGGCTGCCGGTGGGAGGGACTGCACGGTGAACGGTGGGGACGCGGTGAGCGAAGGAGACGGTGGGGACGGTGGGGACGCGGTGAACGGCCATGACGCGGTGAACGACGGGCACGGCCCGGACGGCCGCCCGGACGACATCCGCGTGGTGATCGCGGACGACGAACGGCTGGTCCGGATGGGCCTGCGGGTGGTGATCGACGCCGAGCCGGACCTCACCGTGGTCGGCGAGGCCGCCGACGGCGCCGAGGTCATCCCGCTGGTGCGCGGACTGCGGCCGGACGTGGTGCTGATGGACGTCCGGATGCCCGGCGTCAACGGGATCCGGGCCACCGAGCAGTTGGTCGGCGGAATGGCCGAGCCGCCGCGGATCCTGGTGGTCACCACCTTCGAGCACGACGACCACGTGTACGACGCGCTGCGCGCGGGCGCGGCCGGGTTCCTGCTGAAGCGGGCCCGGGCGGAGGAGATGGTGCAGGCGGTGCGGCTGGTCGCGCGCGGGGACTCGCTGCTCTTCCCGGCGGCCGTCCGCGAACTCGCGCTGCGCCACGGCACGGACCGCCGCCGGGAGGCCGCGGTCGACCGGGGCCCGATCGGGCGGCTGACCGAGCGGGAAGGGCAGGTGCTGCGGCTGATGGCCACCGGGCTCAACAACGGCGAGATCGCGGCGCGCCTGGTGGTGAGCCAGGAGACGGTGAAGACGCACGTCGGCAGCGTGCTCGCCAAGCTCGGCGCGCGGGACCGCACCCAGGCGGTCATCGCGGCGTACGAGTCGGGGTTCGTGTTGCCCGGCTGAGCGCCCACGGGCAGCCGCAGGGGCCCGGCGCGGCCCCGGGGCCACCGGGAGTCGCACACCGCCGGCCGGCGGCGGGCGTGCCGCAACGACACTGCGGCGCAAGGGAGTCGGTGCACTCGGCGTCGTCTTTCACCCGCCGTCAAAACGGTTTGCTGTCGATACTCCCAGGGACCGTTCCGCCGCCGCCCCGGGTACCTCCGAAGGAGGAATCGGCTGCGGCACGTCGGATGACGCCCGCTCGGCGGGGCGGGCCGTAGCGTCGGGAGCGGCGGCGGAGGGGTTCCGCGGGGGAGGCCGGGATTCGGCGGAGGCCGAGATGACACACGGGCCGGAAATCACGCACGGGCCGGAGATCACGCACGGGCCGGGATTGACGCGCGGACGGGGAACGACCCGCAGGAGGGTCGTCCGGGCGGCGGCCGCGGTGGTGGCACTCACGACGGCGGCGGGGCTGGCCGCCCCGGGGGTGGCCATGGCGCAGGGACGGCCCGGGAACGCGCTGGAGGGGTTCTGGCGCACGGACGGCTACGGCCTGGTGGTCGCGGTCTCCGGGAGCCGGCTGACCACCTACGACGTGACCGCGCACAGCTGCGTGCCCGGGTGGACGACCGGGACGCAGGCCGGGCCGGCCGGCCCGGACGGCACCGTCCGCTACACCGTGGGCACCGACGCGATGTCGCTCACCCCGAAGGGACGGAACCGGGCGGTCGACCACGAGGACAGCGGGGTCGGCACCAAGACGCTCCGACGCCTCGACGCCCTGCCGCCGCTGTGCACCCGCCCGGCGCCGAACGACCCGCTCGCGGTGTTCGACCGGTTCTGGGAGACCTTCGAGGAGAACTACCCCTTCTTCGCGGCCAAGGGCATCGACTGGCACGCCGTCCGGGACGAGCAGCGGCGCAGGATCACCCCGGCCACGACCGTCGATCAACTGCAGGACGTCCTCGTCGACATGCTCCGGCCGCTGGGCGACGCGCACACCGCGCTGGCCAGGGTGGTCGACGGACGGCCGAAACCGGTGTTCGACGGACAGCGTCCCGGTACCACGGAGCACACCCCGGAGCTGACCGAGCGGGCCCGGCAGGCCGTGGCCGCCCAGCTCACCGGCCCGGAGCAGCTGTTCGCCGGCGACCGGATCGGCGTCGGCCGCCTCCCCGACGGCATCGGCTACCTCCGGGTGAGCAGCTTCGGCAGGTACGCCGACGGCGGCTTCCAGGAGCAGGTGGCCGAGCTGGACCGGGCGCTGGACGCCCTGTCGGCCGCCCCGGGCCGGCTCTCCGGCCTGGTCATCGACGTGCGGCTGAACGGGGGCGGCTCGGACGCGCTCGGACTGCACATCGCGGCCCGGCTCACCGACCGCCCGTACCTCGCCTACCGGAAGGTGGCACGCGACGACCCGGCCGACCCGACGGCGTTCACCCGGCCCGATCCGGTCGTCGTGCGGCCCTCGGCGGGCCGGCACTTCACCGGGCCGGTGGCGGTGCTCACCTCCTCCATCTCGACCAGCGCGGCGGAGACCTTCACCCAGGCCCTGATGGGCCGCTCCCCGCACGTGCTCCGGATCGGCGAGAACACCCAGGGCGTCTTCTCCGACGTGCTGCTCAAGACGCTCTCGCCGGATCTGATGGTCGTCCTGCCGAACGAGAAGTACCTCACCCGGACCGGCGGCACCTTCGACGGACCGGGCATCCCGCCGGACATCCGGACGCCGGTGTTCACCCCCGACGAGCTGGCCGCGCTCAGGGACTCGGCCCTGAGCACGGCCCGCCGGGCGCTCACCGAGGACCCCGAGGACACCGCGAACACCGCGAACACCGCGGGCGACCAGGAACCGCAGCGGCAGCAGTAGCAGTAGCGGGAAAACGCCGGCCACCACGGCGAAGCGGTGCCCGCTACATCGGCCCCACCGCCCGCAGGTCCCCGTCCAGCTCCAGCCACCTGGTCACGCCCAGGCCGCGCAGGAACGGCAGGTCGTGGCTGGCCACGATCAGCGCGCCCTGGTAGGCGGCCAGCGCCTGGGTGAGCTGGCGGACGCTGGCGAGGTCCAGGTTGTTGGTCGGTTCGTCCAGCAGCAGCAGCTGCGGCGGCGGGTCGGCCAGCAGCAGGGCGGCCAGCGTCGCGCGGAACCGCTCGCCGCCGGAGAGCGTGGCGGCCGGCTGGTCGGCCCGGGCGCCGCGGATCAGGAAGCGGGCGAGCCGGGCGCGGATCGCGTTGTCCCCGGCGGCGGGGGCGAACCGCTTGACGTTCTCCGCGACGCTGAGCCCGTCGTCCAGCAGGTCGAGCCGCTGCGGGAGGTGCCGCAGCGGCACCGGGGTGGTGATCTCCCCGCCCAGCGGGGCGAGTTCGCCCGCGATGGTGCGCAGCAGGGTGGACTTCCCGGCCCCGTTGCGGCCGACCAGGGCGATCCGCTCGGGGCCGCGCAGGTCGAGGTCGGCGGTGCCGCCGTGCGGCAGCCGGACCTTCTGCAGGGTGAGTACGGTGCGCCCGGCCGGAACGGCGGTGCGCGGCAGGTCGATCCGGATCTCGGCGTCGTCGCGCACCGCCTCCTCGGCCGCGCCGAGCCGCGCCCTGGCCTCCTCCAGCCGCTCGGTGTGCATGCCCTGGATCCGCCCGGCGGTCTCCTGGCCCTTGCGCTTGAGCATTCCGGCGACGATGTGCGGGTCGTTGCGGGTGACCGAGCGCTTCTTGCCGTACGCGGCACTGCGGTCCAGCCGGCTCCGGGCCTCGACCAAGTCCCTTCTCTGGCGCTGGACATCGGCCTCGGCGTTGCGCAGCAGCCGCTCGGCGGTCTCCTGCTGGGCCGCGAGGGTGCGCTCGTAGTCCGCGAAGTTTCCGCCGTACCAGGTGACTTCGCCGTCCCGCAGGTCGGCGATCTGGTCGACGTGCCGCAGCAGCTCGCGGTCGTGGCTGACGATCAGCATCACGCCGTGCCAGCCGGCCACCGTCTCGTAGAGCCGCTCGCGGGCGGCCCGGTCGAGGTTGTTGGTGGGCTCGTCCAGCAGCAGGACGTCGGGGCGGGCCATCAGCAGGGCGGCCAGGCGCAGCAGCACCGCCTCGCCGCCGGAGAGTTCGCCGGTGGTGCGGTCGAGGCCGAGGCGGTGCAGGCCGAGCCGGTCGAGCGTGGCGCGGGCGCGCTCCTCGACGTCCCAGGCGTCGCCGACGGCGTCGAAGTGGCGCTGGTCGGTGTCGCCGGACTCGATCGCGTGCAGGGCCTCGCGGGCGGCCCGGACGCCGAGCGCCTCGTCCACCCGCAGGGCGGTGTCGAGCGTCAGGCCCTGTGGCAGGTAGCCGAGTTCGCCGGCGACCCGGACGGTGCCGCCGGTCGGGGTGAGGTCGCCGGCGATCAGCCGGAGCAGGGTGGACTTGCCCGCGCCGTTGAGCCCGATCAGGCCGGTGCGGCCGGGGCCGACGGCGAGGTGGAAGCCGTCCAGGACGGGCTTGCCGTCGGGCCACTCGAACGTGAGGTCGGTGCAGAGGACGGCGGTGGTGGGTGGTGCCACGGGGGCCTCCCGGGATGGTTGCCGAAGGGGTGGTGAGCAACGTGGGAGACACCGCTTGGTGCGGAACCGGTACGGCCGGAGGAGGACGAAGGGGTGGCGTCACACGGGGGATCGCCACGGGGCCGTGACTGAGGTCGCACACACACGCACCACGCGGCAACTGGGCCTGCACGGCGGGGCGGTGTCCCGGGACCTCAGTAGAGCAACGGCCTTCTCCTTGTCTGGCTGATGACGCGGACCACGCTAGGCACCCCGGGAGACGTGTGCAACCGGATTTCCGCGCGCCCCGGCGCCCTGGTCGCCCCCGAGGACTCCGGATCAGCCCCCGAGGGCCCCGGATCAGCCCCCGACGAAGGCCCCGTGCCGATCCCGTGCCGATCCCGTGACGGCTCCACCCGGGCCGGGGGCGGGTGTACGGAGATCCTCCGTCCGCATGGCAGACTCCTCACCTGCCATGCCTGCGGCCCTGCGGGGCCGTACCCGAGCGACGGGCCGCATGGCGGTAGTCAACAGGGGGAATTGAACAGATGTCACCGATATCCCGGTCGAGCCGTGCCGTCCTGGGCGCCTCCGTCGCCGCGCTGACCATGGTGGCCGCCACCGCGTGCGGACCGGACAACACCGACCCGGCCGGAGCCCAGACCACGGCGCCCACGGTCGCGGCCAGTGCCTCCGGCAAGCCGGGCGCGGCCCCGATCAAGCTCCCGACGGTCGAGGAGCTGAAGGCCTGGAAGCTCGACGACTGGGACAAGTGGGCCCAGGCGAACGTCATCACCCCGGCGGTCAAGGGCTACTGGACCCTGCAGAAGCTGCTGGACGCCAAGCCGAAGCCGCTGCCGCAGGCGCCCGCCCAGGACCCGACGCAGGCGCCCGCCCAGCCGACCGCGCAGCCCACCGGTGCCGCCCCGGCCCAGCCCACCGCCGCCCAGCCGCCGGCCGGCCCGGACCAGCTGCCCGCCGTGGTCCCGGCGAAGCCCGTGGCGCACCCGTTCCCGAAGAACACGCACGTCAACGGCAAGATCTTCTTCAAGGACGGCAACGAGGACTACGTGTGCTCCGGCACCGTCGTCTCCGACCCGGCCAACCCGGGCAAGAGCAACCTGGTGTGGACCGCGAGCCACTGCCTGCACGGCGGCAAGGGCAACAAGTACTACACCGACATCACCTTCGCCCCGGCGTTCAACAGCAACGGCGTGCTGAGCAACGGCAACAAGCAGAAGTCCAAGCTGGAGGACGCCGAGCCGTACGGCGAGTGGGGCGCGACCGCCGGCATGGTCTCGCCGCAGTGGACCGCCGAGGCCGACCCGGAGCACGGCGGCCCGTGGAGCCAGTACGACTTCGGCATCATCAAGGTCGCCAACCCCGACCCGAACGGCAAGTCGCTGGAGGAGACCGTCGGCGGCTCGGTGCCGCTGTGGTTCAACGCCCCGCGCGACCAGCTCGCCTCGGTCGCCAACTACGGCTTCCCGGAGGGCAAGCCCTTCGACGGCGTCGAGCTGGAGCACTGCGACGGCGGCAAGCCGTCCAAGAAGACCGGCGACCCGAGCCGCCCGGCGATGCTGCTGATCGGCTGCAACATGACCGGCGGCAGCAGCGGCGGCGGCTGGTACGCCACCAAGGACGGCAAGCCGGCCCTGGTCAGCGACACCTCGATCGGCAACGGCGCGAACACCTACGAGGCCGGTCCGTACCTGGAGGACGTGGCCCAGCACATGTTCGAGTACTTCTCGAAGAAGGCCAAGTGATCCACGGGGGATGATCCCCCACCGGTCCCGGGGGCCGCGGCCGTGACGGTCGCGGCCCCCGGGCCTTCCCCGTTCCGCGGTCCGGCGCCGGTCCCCCCGTACGGTCGTCGCCGGTCCCCACCCGCGGCCCCCCGCCGGTCCCCGACCGCTCGGCTTTTCCGGTGGCGGCCCCGCTCCTCCTACAATCGGCCCCATCATGAGCGCGACACTCGTAGTCAAGGACCTCAGCGCCGGCCACGGCGAACGCACCCTCTTCTCCGGCCTGGACCTGGTCATCGCCCCCGGCGACGTGATCGGCCTGGTCGGCGTGAACGGCGCCGGCAAGTCGACCCTGCTGCGGCTGCTGGCGGGCCTGGACACCCCCGAGGGCGGTTCGCTGCGGCTCAGCCCGGCCAGTGCCAACATCGGCCACCTCCCGCAGGAGCCGGAGCGCCGCGAGGGCGAGTCGGTGCGCGCCTTCCTGGCCCGCCGCACCGGCGTGGCCGCCGCCCAGGCCGAACTGGACGAGGCCACCGAGGGCCTGGTCGAGGGCCGGGCGGGCGCCGACGACGCGTACGCGACGAGCCTGGACCGCTGGCTGGACCTCGGCGGCGCCGACCTGGAGGAGCGCGCCGAGGAGGTCGCCGACTCGCTCGGGCTGAAGGTCTCGCTCGACCTGCCGATGACCGCGCTCTCCGGCGGCCAGGCCGCCCGGGCCGGCCTCGCCTCGCTGCTGCTCTCCCGCTACGACGTCTTCCTGCTGGACGAGCCCACCAACGACCTCGACCTGGACGGCCTGGAGCGGCTGGAGGCCTTCGTCAAGGGCCTGCGCGCCGGCACCGTGCTGATCAGCCACGACCGCGAGTTCCTGGCCCGCACCGTGACCAAGGTGCTGGAGCTGGACCTGCACCAGCAGCAGGTCAACCTGTACGGCGGCGGCTACGAGGCGTACCTGGAGGAGCGGGCGGTGGCCCGTCGGCACGCCCGCGAGGACTACGAGGAGTACGCCGACACCAGGTCCGGGCTGGAGGCCCGCGCCCGGATGCAGCGCGGCTGGATGGAGCACGGCGTGCGCAACGCCCGCCGCAAGTCCTCCGACAACGACAAGATGGGCCGCGCGATGCGCGCCGAGTCCACCGAGAAGCAGGCCTCCAAGGCCCGCCAGACCCAGCGGATGATCGAGCGGCTGGAGGTGGTCGAGGAGCCGCGCAAGGAGTGGGAGCTGCGGATGGAGATCGCCACCGCGCCGCGCTCCGGCTCGGTGGTCGCCACCCTGCGCGGGGCCGTCGCCCGGCGCGGCGACTTCGCCTTCGGCCCGGTGGACCTGCAGATCGACTGGGCCGACCGGGTCGCCATCACCGGCGCCAACGGCGCGGGCAAGTCCACGCTGCTGGCCGCCCTGCTCGGCCGGCTCGAACTCGACGGCGGCAACGCCTCGTTGGGCTCGGGCGTGGTGGTCGGCGAGGTGGACCAGGCACGCGGGCTGTTCCTCGGCGGGGAGCCGCTGGCGGAGGCCTTCGCCGCCGCCGTCCCGGAGCTCTCGCCGGAGGACGTGCGCACCCTGCTGGCCAAGTTCGGCCTCAAGGCGGTGCACGTGCTGCGCCCGGCCGGCACCCTCTCCCCCGGCGAGCGCACCCGGGCCGCGCTGGCGCTGCTGCAGGCCCGCGGGGTCAACCTGCTGGTGCTGGACGAGCCCACCAACCACCTGGACCTGCCCGCGATCGAGCAGCTGGAGTCCGCGCTCGGCTCGTACACCGGCACCCTGCTGCTGGTCACCCACGACCGGCGGATGCTGGACACCGTCGCGGTGAACCGGCGGATCGAGGTCCGGGACGGGCGGGTGCACGAGCTGTAGCCGTCGGCGCGGTCGGCCCCTCCCGGGATTGGTCTCTACCTCTTCCGGGAGGGGCCGTCATGTGCTGTGCTGTCCGCCATGGTTGACAGTGCAGAGAGCGCCGTGACGGGGACGTCCCACCCGACCGTCCCCCTCACCCCCATGACGGTCCCGGCCCACGAGGCCGAGGACCGCGGCAGGTCCTTCCACGCGGTGATGGCCCAGCGCCGCACCGTCCGCGACTACTCCACCCGCCCGATCCCGGACGGGGTGATCGAATGGGCGGTGCGGACCGCGGGCACCGCGCCCAGCGGCGCGCACGTCCAGCCCTGGCGGTTCGTGGTGATCACCGACCCGGAGCGCAAGCGGCGGCTGCGCGAGGCGGCGGAGGCCGAGGAGCGCGAGTTCTACGGCCACCGGGCGTCGGAGGAGTGGCTGGCCGCGCTCGCGCCGATCGGCACCGACTGGCGCAAGCCGTTCCTGGAGGACGCGCCGGCCGTGATCGTGGTGTTCGAGGTGCACAAGGGCCCCGACTCGCCTCGCCCGTACTACACCAAGGAGTCGGTGGGGATCGCGGTCGGGCTGCTGCTGGCCTCGCTGCACCAGGCCGGGCTGGCCACGCTGACCCACACGCCGAGCCCGATGAGGTTCCTCAACGAGGTGTGCGACCGCCCGGCCGAGGAGCGGGCGGCGTACGTGATCCCGGTCGGGTACCCGGCCGAGGGGGCGCGCGTGCCGGACCTGCGGCGCAAGGAGCTCGACGAGGTGCTGGTCCGGCTCTGACCCGCCTGCGGGAGGAGTTCGGGAAGGGTCCGGACCGGCTCCGGAGGGGGCCCGGATGGTGACAGGTCCGGGCCAAGGACATAATCGCCGCCATGAGCCATGCACAGCCACGGTCCTGTGACCCGGACCCGGCCGGCCGGGCGCGCGCCGCGGACCGGGCGCGGACAGCGGAACGAGCGCGGACAGCGGAACGAGCGGCGGGACCGACGGCGGCACCGGCACCGGCACGGACCGCCGGACGGACCGGGCCGGCCGGCCGGGCGCCGTCGGAGACGGAGGTCACCACCGGGCGGCCGCCCGAGCTGCTGCGGCTGCCCGGCGGCCTCTGGCTGCGCCGCCGCCGCAGCACCCACGCGGTGGCGCTGAACCTGGCCGTCCGCGCCAACCTGGAGCACCTGCGCCCCTGGCTGGAGTGGGCCGCCGAGGCCCCCACCCGGGCGCGGAGCGCCGAGCTGGCCCGGGCCGGCTCCGCCGCCTGGGAGGCCGGCACCGACTTCATGTACCTGGCCGGCCTGGACACCGAACCCGGCGACGTGATCGGCGCGTTCGGCCTGCACGGGCGGATCGGCCCGGGCGCGCTGGAGATCGGCTACTGGGTCGCCGCCGGGCACGTCGGCCGCGGCATCGCCACCACCGCGGCCGGGGCGCTGACCGAGGCCGCGCTGGCCCTGCCCGGGATCACCCGGGTCGAGATCCACTGCGACCGCGCGAACGCCGCCAGCGCAGCCGTCCCGCGCAAGCTCGGGTACCGGCTGGACCGGATCGCCGAGGTCGCCGTCCGGGCCCCGGGCGAGACCGGACGGCACCTGGTGTGGGTCCGGGAACGGTCCGGGGCGGACGACCGGGAACCGGCTCAGTAGCGCCCGCCGGTCGGCGCCGGCAGCCCGTCCAGCTCCGCCAGGTCGGCCGCCGAGAGCACGACCCCGGCCGCGCCCACGTTGTCCACCAGGTAGCGCGGCGTCCTGGTGCCCGGGATCGGGAAGACGTACCGGCCCTGCGCCAGCACCCAGGCCAGCGCCACCTGCGCGGGCGTGGCCCCGATCCGCTCGGCGACGTCCCGGACCGTCGCGACCAGCGCCAGGTTCGCCTTGAGCGCGTCCTGCTGGAAGCGCGGCAGCCGGCGGCGGAAGTCGTCGGCGGGCAGCTCGTCGAAGGAGGAGATGGCGCCGGTCAGGAAGCCCCGGCCGAGCGGCGAGAACGGCAACAGCGCGATGCCCTGCTCCTCGGTGTACGGCAGCACCTCGGCCAGTGCGTCCCGGGTCCACAGCGACAGCTCGTTCTGCACGGAGGCCACCGGGTGCACCGACTGCGCCCGCCGGATCTCCTCGACGGTCACCTCGGAGAGGCCGATGCTCCGGGCCTTGCCCGCCGCGACGACCTCGGCGAACGCGCCCCAGGTCTCCTCGATCGGGACCTCCGGGTCGACCCGGTGCAGCTGGTAGAGGTCGACGTGGTCGGTGCCCAGCCGGCGCAGGCTCTCGTCGATCGAGCGGCGCACGTGCTCCGGCCGGCCGTCGCGCTCCTGCTGACCGCCGCCGCCCGGGACGATGCCCACCTTGGTGGCCAGGAAGGCGCGCTCCCGGTACGGGCCGGCCAGCGCGGCGCCGACGACCTCCTCGTTGGTGTACGGGCCGTACATGTCGGCGGTGTCGATCAGGCCGACGCCGAGGTCCAGCGCCTGCCGGATCACCCGGACGGAATTCTCGTCGTCCCGGTTCCGCACGTCGTAGGCCCAGGTCATGCCCATGCAGCCGAGGCCGATGACACCGAGCTCCGGGCCGTTGGTACCGAACGGGGCGTTGCGCATGACGGTGCTCCCATCGTGGTGCCCGCGCGGTCCGCGCGGGGTCTCCGTGGTGGATCCCGGTGGTGGAATCCGTGGTGGTCGGTGATCAACGCCGCCAGCTTCCACCTTGGAGTGCACTCGAGGTCAAGTCCGTTCGACCTGACCGCCGGTCAGACCATCGGCCCGCGGCGGATCACCGCCGGCAGCGTCGCCCTGATCGGCGCCGGCTTCTGGCAGAACGCCGAGGGCGACCGGTCGGTGGACCTCAACGGCCGGAAACAGGCGGCACCATCGCGCGGACTTCCACCACCGTGCCCGGCACCACCTACTCGGTGACGTACGCGCCGGCGGGCAACCCCGAGGGCGGACCCGCCCTGCGGACCGGCCGGACGCTGATCGACGGCCGGCCCGTCCAGGACGTCACCTTCGACCTCACCGGCCGGACCAAGGCCGCGATGGGCTACGTGGGGCGGCAGTTCACCTTCGTCGCACAGAACTCCGCCACCACGCTGGGCTCCCAGCACGGTCGCGGGGGCGTACGGGCCGGTGATCGACGACGTGCGGGTCAAGGAGTGCGAGCCGTGCTGCGGCTGACCGTCCGCAGCCGCGCGCGGCCCCGCCTTAACCGTCCCTAAAACCTGCCCTCGGTGAGGCGCCAGGTGCCGGGAAGTGCTTGACGTGCACAGCTGGTCTAGTCCAGTTTGATGCTCAGCACCGCGCTCCCCCACACCGGACCACCCCAGGCCGCCGCCCGCCCCGCGTCTCCCCCCTCGCGGCGCGGGCGGCTCACCACGTCCCGAGAGGCACCCCCATGCCCAGCGCGCCCCAGCCCACCCCCACGCACCGCCGCCCCGCCCGCCGGACCACCCTGCTGAGCCTCGCCGCCGCCACCGCGCTGGCCGCCGGCGGCCTGGCCGTCCTCGCCGGGAACGCCGGCGCCGCCGACGGCAACCTGCTCGCCAACAGCGGCCTGGAGAGCGGCGCGCTCAGCCCCTGGAGCTGTTCCGCGGGCACCGGGAGCGTCGTCAACTCCGGCGCGCACAGCGGGACGTACGCCCTGAAGGGGGCGGTCAGCGCGAGCGACACCGCGCAGTGCGGCCAGACCGTCAGCGTCCAGCCCAACACCACCTACAGCCTCAGCGCCTGGGTGCAGGGCCAGTACGTCTACCTCGGCGCCACCGGCAGCGGCGTCACCGACCCGGCCACCTGGACCCCCGGCGGCGCCAACTGGCAGCAGCTGTCCACCAGTTTCACCACCGGACCGGCCACCACCAGCGTCACCGTGTACCTGCACGGCTGGTACGGGCAGGGCGGCTACCTCGCCGACGACATCACCCTGACCGGCCCCGGCGGGGGCCCCACCACCCCGCCGCCCACCTCGGCGACGCCGACCCCGACCGGCACCCCCACGGGCACTCCCACCGGCGGGCCGACCACCCCGCCGCCGAACGTCGCGCTCCCGGTCGCCCCCTACATCGACATGGGCGCCTGGCCCACGCCGTCCATGCCCGACCTGGCCAAGGCCGGCAACCTCAAGGGCTACACCATGGGCTTCGTCACCGGCGTCGGCTGCAAGGCCAGCTGGTTCAACGCCTACGACCCGCGCACCGGTTGGGCCAAGGACCAGATCGACGCGCTGCGCGCGGCCGGCGGCGACGTCAAGGTCTCCTTCGGCGGCGCCAGCGGCACCGAACTCGCCGCCGCCTGCACCTCGGTGGACTCGCTGTTCGCCGAGTACGACGCCGTGGTGAAGGCCTACGGGCTGCGCTACGTCGACTTCGACATCGAGGGCGCGGCGATCGCCGACACCGCCGCCAACGACCGCCGCTCCGCCGCGCTCGCCAAGCTGCAGCAGGCCCACCCCGGCCTCAAGGTCTCCTTCACCCTGCCGGTCCTGCCCGAGGGCCTGACCGCCGAGGGCGTCGCCATCGTCAAGTCCGCCCGCGACGCCGGAGTGACCACCGACCTGGTCAACATCATGGCGATGGACTACTACCGCAGCGGAACGGACTACGGCAACGCCGCCGTCCAGGCCGCCCAGTCGCTGTTCGGGCAGCTCAAGGCGCTCTACCCGGCGAAGACCGACGCCCAGCTGTGGGCCATGGTCGGCGTCACCCCGATGATCGGCGAGAACGACGACCACCAGGTCTACAACCAGGCCGCCGCCCAGCAGCTGGTGACCTTCGCCCAGCAGAACCACCTCGGCCTGCTCGCCTTCTGGGACGCCACCCGGGACGCCAACGCGTGCACCGGCGGCTCGCTCTCCAAGTGCACCAACATCCCCCAGCAGCCGTACGAGTTCGCGAAGCTCTTCGCCCAGTACACCGGCTGAGCCGGGGAACGCCCCGCGGGCCGCGGCCGGCGCGGCCCGCGGGGTGCCGGAGAAATTGGCATCTCATCGGCCCGGGCCGTCGGCTACTGTCCCACCCACCTGTACGGCACGAGGGGGCGGACATGACGGTCCGGGACGACCACGACCAGCTCAACACGATCCATCCGACCGGCGACGCCGCCGGTGCGGCGGGCATCACCACCGAGGAACTCGCCGCGTTCAGCCGCACCCTCGGCCGCCTGCGGGCACTCCCCTGGACCGACCGCACCCGGCTGCACGCCGAGCGGCAGATCGGCTCCTTCGTCATGGCGAGCCGCAAGCGCCGCCGCCAGGAGGCCCGGGCCGCCGTCCGGCAGGCCGACGCCGAACTGCTCGCCGCCACCGCGACCGGCGGCCGCGACCGCCGCGAGGACGCTCCGCTCCCGCCCGGGGGCGGGCCCGTCGGCGAGCTGCTGGTACCGCGCAAGTGCTACGTCTGCAAACAGGCCTACCGCCGGGTCGACGGCTTCTACCACATGCTCTGCCCGGACTGCTCGGCCGACAACACCGCGCGCCGGGCCCTGCGGACCGACCTGCGCGGGCGCCGCGCGCTGCTCACCGGCGGCCGCGTGAAGATCGGCTTCCAGCTCGCCCTGATGATGCTGCGCGACGGCGCCGAGCTGATCGTCACCAGCCGCTTCCCGCAGGACACCGTCCGGCGCTTCCGCGCCGCCGAGGGCAGCGAGCACTGGTGGGAGCGCCTCACCGTGATCGGCATCGACCTCCGCGACCCGCGCCAGGTCCTCGGCCTGACCGAGCGGTTGCGCGCGGACGGGCGCCCGCTCGACATCCTCGTCAACAACGCCGCCCAGACGCTGCGCCGCCCGCCCGAGTCGTACGCGCTGCTGGTCGCCGGCGAGCAGGACCCCCTGCCCGCCGCCGACCGCCGGGCGATCGGCCACGCCCCCGGCTTCCGGCCCCTCTCCGGCGATGCCCGACCGACGTCCGGCGCCGCGGCGTTGATCGGGCTGGGCAGCCCGGGCGAGCCGGTCCGCGGCACCGACGAGGCCGGGCTGCTGCCCGACCTCGCTCCCGTCAACTCCTGGTCCGCCACGCTCGGTTCGCTCGACCCGGCCGAAGTCCTGGAGACCCAGCTGGTCAACGCCCTGGCCCCGGCCCTGCTCTGCGACCGGCTGCTGCCCCTGCTGCTGGCCTCCCCGCGTCCCGCCCGCTACATCGTCAACGTCACGGCGGTGGAGGGCCGGTTCGCGGTCCGCAACAAGACCGCCCGGCACCCGCACACCAACATGGCGAAGGCCGCGCTCAACATGCTCACTCGCACCAGCGCCGCCGAACTCGCCACCCGGGGCGTGCACATGTGCGCCGTCGACACCGGCTGGATCACCGACGAGAACCCGGCGCCCAAGAAGGCCCACCTGGCCGAGCAGGGCTTCCGCACGCCGCTCGACATCGTGGACGGCGCGGCCCGGGTCTACGACCCGATCGTCCGGGGCGAGGCCGGGGACCCGGTGTCGGGGGTGTTCCTCAAGGACTACCGGGTGGCGCAGTGGTGACGGCCCGGGTGTCGTAGCAGCCGCACGGACGTTCACGCGGCGGAACGCCTCGCGGGCTCCCTGGTCGCGAGCACCTGGGGCGGCTGACCGCCCCCGCGCGAGAAGTCGGACCAGCCGACTTCTCGCGCGCGCCCCGGGTACGCGGCCGCCGGGGGGCGACGGCGGCGGCCGGAGGAGCGGGCGAGAGCCGGGAGGACCGGACCCCGGAGCCCGGCGGGCGAGGGGCCGATGAACGGCAGCCGCCACGGGCAGTGCGGCAGCAGGACGGACGGGAGGGCCCCGGCGAGCAGCGGAGCCCGGCGGGGAGGAAAGCCCAGGCCCGGCGGGAAGGAACGCTCAGGCCCGGCGCCAGGACTGGCGGGCCAGGGCCCGTGCCACCGGACCGACCGGCAGCCCGGCCACCGCGCCCAGCACGACCCCCTGCACGCCGTCCCAGACGTCCTGCACATCGCAGGTCCGCCCGATCACCGGCAGCGCGTAGTGCAGCACCGACACCGCGAACGGCAGGGCCGCCGCGGCGAGCAGCGCCACCGCCGCCCGCCGCCGGGTGCCCGCCAGGGCGGCCGCGAAGCCGACCGGGGCGTAGGTCGCCAGCTTGAGCTCGATGTGCCGGACGTGCAGCAGCTCGTACGGCGAGCGCGGCCGCCCGCCGGCCACGGTGCAGTGCCGGACGGCGTCCTCCGAGAGCCGGAACGCCTCCGGCAGCAGGGTCGCCACGACCACCCCGCCGAGCCCGAGCAGCAGCACGAAGCCCACCGCCCAGTGGGCCCGCAGCAGCCGTCCCACCTGCCGGTTCAGCAAGGCCGCGGGCGCCAGCGAGAGCAGCAGCCCGGGCCAGAACATCGGCATCCCGCCGAGCACCGCACTGATCACGCCTCAACGGACGCCGAGGACCCCCGCCCGGTTCTCGCCGGAGCGGGGGAATCGCCGCGGGGCGCCCCGGGCCGCCGGATCGCCGACCGAAGCACCGGCCGAAGCACCGGCCGGATCGCCGCACGGGCCGTTGGACGGCCCGTTGAACGACCCGGCCCTCCCAGCCCCCGGTCAGTGCGGGATCGAGGAGATCAGCTCCTGCGCACCCTGCCGCTTGAGCGCCAGGGCGACCGAGGTCCCCAGGTCCTCCGGGTCGAGCGCGCCCGCCCACTCGTGGGCGTCCAGCACGCGCTTGCCGTCCGGGGTGAAGACCCGGCCGCGCAGCGAGAGGCGGCCGTCCGGCTCGGCCTTGGCGTAGCCGGCGATCGGGCTGTTGCAGTGGCCCTGCAGCACGTGCAGGAACATCCGCTCGGCCGCCGCCTCGCGCCAGGTGTCCTGGTGGCCGAGCGTGGTGACCGCCTCGATGGTCGCGGTGTCGTCCTCGCGGCACTGCAGGACGAGGATCCCGGCGCCGATCGGCGGGCACATCGCCTCGACGCCGAGGACCTCGGTGATCCGCGCCTGCTCGCCGATCCGCTCCAGGCCGGAGACGGCGAGCAGCAGGGCGTCCACCGTCCCGGCTTCGAGCTTGGCGAGCCGGCTGTTGGCGTTGCCCCGGATCGGCACGCACTCCAGGTGCGGGTGGGAGGCGGCGAGTTGGGCGACGCGGCGGACGGAGGAGGTGCCGATCCGGGTGCCGGGCGGGAGTTCGGCGAGGGTCAGGCCGCCGGGGTGGACCAGGGCGTCGCGGATGTCGTCCCGGCGCAGGTAGGCGGCGAAGACGGTACCGGCGGGCAGCGGGCGGTCGGCGGGCACGTCCTTGAGGCAGTGCACGGCGACGTCGGCCTCTCCGGCGAGCAGCGCGGCGTCGACCTCCTTGGTGAACGCGCCCTTCCCGCCCAGGTGGGCGAGGTCTCCGGTCCAGCGGTCGCCCGAGGTGGTGACCGGCACCACCTCGGTGCGCAGAGCGGGGTGCAGGACGGCGAGTTCGGCGCGGACCCGCTCGACCTGGGCGAGCGCCATGGGCGAGGAGCGAGAGACGATGCGGATCAGCTCAGCGGTGGACATGGCGCGATGATAGGCCTTCACACAGCCTCGCTTGACGGTACGTCAGTCATGTGGCGCATAATGCCGCCTCACCTGTCCCCACCGCCGCCCCGTCTCCCCCTCCCCCTCCCCTTCCCCCGGACCCGCCTCACTCGTTGTGCAGCACCTCCGCGATCGGCAGCCGCGCCGCCGACCGCGCCGGGCCGAGCGCCCCGAGGACGGCGATCGCGACGCCCGCGAAGGCCAGCCCGGTGAGCGGCGGGGCGTCCCAGACGTCGATCAGCGACTCCGGGAAGACGATGCTCCCGACGTTCTCGACCAGCAGCCGGTGCACCAGGATGCCGGCCGGGACGCCGATGACCGCGCTGACCGCGCCCTGCCAGGCCACCGAGGTGATCGTCATCACCACCACCTGCCGGGGCGTCATCCCGATCGACTTGAGCATGCCGAGGTCCCGGCGGCGCTCCCGGATGGTGAGCAGCAGGGTGTTGAAGACGCCCAGCGCGGCGACCACCGACAGCAGCACCGTGAAGACCGTGGCGAAGCTGATGACCGCGACGATCGGACCGGCCGGGTCGGGTGCGAACACCGAGGGCGAGAGGCTCGGGTCGGCGGCCGAGACCGCCCGCTGGTAGGCCTCGGCGTCGGCGCCCTCGGCGAGCCTCACGTCGTACTCGACCGCGTGCGGGTCGTCGGTGAGCGCGGCCCTGGTGGCGTCGTTGGACGTGAACGCCCGGGCGTTGCCCTGGGCCTCCTCGCCGACGAGGGTGACGGTCAGGTGCCGGCCGTCCAGGTCCAGGGTGAGCCGGTCGCCGAGCTTGAGCCCGTGCTGCTTGAGGAAGGACGGCCCGGCCTCGATCTCGTTCGGCCCGGTCGCCGCGCGGCCCCTCACCGCCTGGAGCCGCTTGGAGTCGACGATGTCGTCGCCGCCGTAGAAGTCGGCGAAGGCCGGCTGGGGGTAGCCGACCAGCCCGACCTGGACCAGCTCGCGGACGGCGACCCGTTCGGCGCCCGGGGTGGCGCGCAGCATCGCCTCGGTCTGGGCCGGGGTGAGCCTGGGCTCGGTCTTGTCGCCCGTCATGTGGGCGGTCTGCACGTTGACGTGGGTGTGGCCGTCGGCGTGGTCCACCAGCCTGGTCAGGGTGGTGCTCAGGCCGGTCGTCACGGTCACGGTGAGCACGCCGAGCACGATCGCCGACATGGTCAGCGCGGTACGGGCGGGGCGGGCGAAGGGCTGCCCGAGGCCGAGGCTGACGGCGCGCGGCAGCCTGGTCCCGCTCAGCCGGCGCTGGATCTTCAGCCCGCGGCCGTTGCGCGGGGCGCTGCCGGCCGAGATGGCCTGGGCGGCGGAGAGCCGGTGGGCGCGCGAGGCCGGGATCAGCGCGGCGAGGAGGACCAGCAGCGGGACGCCGACCAGGGTGGCGGCGGGCAGCCAGCCGGCCGGCTCGATCACGGCGGTGCCGGTCGTGATCCCCGAGAAGGCGGACTGGAGGATCGGCTGCGACAGCACCCAGCCGGTCACCGTGCCGAGGACGGTGCCGACGACCGCGGGCACCGAGAGCATCGTCAGGTAGACGGTGACCACCTGGCGCGGGGTGAAGCCGATCGACTTCAGCACGCCGATGTGCCGGTATCCGGAGATCACCGCGCCGCTCACCACGTTCCCGACGATCAGTCCGGCGACCACCAGGCCGAGCACGCCGAAGACCGTCATCAGCGGCAGGTAGGCGTCGGCGCCCGCCGAGAAGGCCTGCTTCAGCACCAGGTACGACTGCACGTTGGCGAGCGCGCCCTCCGGCAGGCCCTCGGTGACCGTGTCCATGGCGGAGGTGAGCCGCTGCTCGCCGGAGGCGTCGGAGAACCGGTAGAGCATCTGCCGGCCGACGGGCCGCAGGGCTGCGGCCTGCTCGGGGGTGACCCAGCCGCCGGCGCTCTGGCTCATGCTGGTGGCGTAGCCGACGATGGTGAGCTGCCGGCCGCCGCCGATGGGGAGAGGAGCGTTCAGGAACCTCTCCGGGAAGCCCCCGAACGGCTCGTTGACGACCACCTCGCCGGGCTGCGTGGCCCAGCGGCCCCCCAGCAGTTGCACCCGGTCCACCGGCCCGGCCGGGTCGGACCGGCCCACCAGGGTCAGCGCTCCGGGCGGGCGGCCGACCCAGTCGGTCGGGATCTCCACCACGGCCTGGTCGAACGGCCCGGCGGCGGCCTCGACGCCCGGCCGGTGGGCGGTGGCGGCCAGCTGCTCGGCGGAGGCCCTGGCCGGGTCGAAGGCGGCGACGACGTGGGCGCCGCGCTGCTGGGCGAAGGCGTCGTCGAACGGTGCCCGAGCGGCGCTGATCACCGCGAGGGCGAGCAGCACGGTCGTGGTGGAGCAGAAGACGACCAGACCGATCACGACGGTCTGGACCCGGCGGCGCTTCACGGCCGCCCGCGAGGCCCGCCACACGGCGCCGGTCACGACGACGCCTCCAGCATCCGCTCGCGCGCCACCCGGCCGTCCGCGACCTCGACCAGCCGGCTGGCGCAGCGGGTGGCCAGGTTGTCGTCGTGGGTGACGATCAGCAGGGTCTGCCCGATCTGGTTGAGGTCGATCAGCAGGTCCATCACCTGCTCGCCGGAGCGGCTGTCCAGCGCGCCGGTGGGCTCGTCGGCGAGCAGCAGGGCCGGGCGGTTCATCAGGGCCCGGGCCACCGCGACCCGCTGGCGCTCGCCGCCGCTGAGCGCGGCCGGGTAGACGTCCTTGCGGTGCGCGACGCCGAGTTCGTCCAGCAGTTCCAGTGCGCGGCGGCGGGCCTGGCGGGCGGTGGTGCCGGTCAGTTGGGCGGCCAGGGCGACGTTGTCGAGGGCCGGGAGGTCGTCGATCAGGTTGAAGAACTGGAAGATCATGCCGATGTGCCGGCGGCGGAACAGTGCCAGCCCGGTCTCGTTCAGCCGCCCGAGGTCCTGCCCCTGCACCCGGACGGTGCCCGCGGTGGGCCGGTCCAGTCCGGCCACCATGTTCAGCAGGGTGGACTTGCCGCACCCGGAGGGGCCCATCACGGCGACCGCCTCGCCGGCCCGGATCCGCAGGTCGAGGCCGTCGAGGGCCTTGGTGTCGCCGAACTCCTTGTGGACCCCGGACAGCTCGACGACGACCTGCGCGTCGTCCGGCCGGGAGGTCCCGTCGTGGTCGTTGCTCATGGTGGACGACGGTAGGCGCGGGCGCCGGGCCGGCACGTCCCACCCGGGGTGTAACCGCGGACCACCGTAGTACCGGGGATGTAGCGGCCCGGCACCCCCGGATGATGTGGATCACGGTGTGACCTGCGAAGCTGACGCCGTGTGGGGAACGGGGATGGAGTGGGCCGCCGTCGCGGTGGCCGGGGCGGCGGTGGGTGCCGGCTGGCCGGCCGTGGCGCTGGCCCGGGCGCGGCGGCTGCACCGGGCGGCGATCGGCGAGCGCGGCTGGCTGCTGGAGCGGGAGCGGGAGAGCGCCGCCCGGACCGCCGTGGACGCCGAACGGGCCCGGATCGCCGCCGAGTTGCACGACATCGTCAGCCACAACGTGAGCCTGATGGTGGTCCAGGCGGGGGCGGCGCGCGAGGTGCTGGCGACCATGCCGGCGGAGGCCGCGGCGGCGATGGCCGCGGTCGAGGCCGCCGGGCGGGACGCGATGACCGAGCTGCGGCACCTGCTCGGCCTGCTCGCCCCCGCCGCGGACGGCGGCGAGGAGCCGGCCGGGGACGGGTTCGCGCCGCAGCCGAGCCTGGGCCGGCTGAGCCCGCTGATCGACCGGTTCGCCTTCGCCGGGCTGCCGGTCGAGGTCCGGATCTCCGGCGAGCCGAGGCCGCTGCCGGCCGGGATCGACGTGACGGCGTACCGGATCGTCCAGGAGGCGCTCACCAACGCGCTCAAGCACGGGACGGGGGTGACGGCGCAGGTGACGGTGCGGTACGCGGACCACTACCTGCGGGTCGAGGTGCTCAACAGCGGGCCCAGCGTGCTCTCCGGCGGACCTGCCCCCGCCCCCAGCGGCCCCGTCCCGGCGCCGCGCCCGCCCGACGGCGCCGGACGCGGGCTGATCGGCCTGCGCGAGCGCGTCGCCGTGTACGGCGGGGACCTGGACGCCCGGCGCCGGCTCGGCGGCGGCTACCGGGTCCGCGCCCGCATCCCGCTGGACCGGCCGTGACGGACGTCGTGGAGGAGCGCCCCGTGGTGGAAGAGGAGCAGGACCGGGAGCGCCGCCCCCGGGTGGTGATCGCCGACGACCAGGAACTGGTCCGCACCGGCTTCCGGATGATCCTGACCGCGCGCGGCATCGACGTCGTCGCCGAGGCCGGGGACGGCGCCGAGGCGGTGGCCGCCGCCGTCCTGCACCGGCCGGACGTCGCCCTGCTCGACATCCGGATGCCCGGCACGGACGGGCTGGAGGCGGCCCGCCGCATCCTCGCCCAGGTGCCCGGCTGCCGGGTGATCATGCTGACCACCTTCGACCTGGACCACTACGTCTACGCCGCCCTGTCCGCCGGGGCCAGCGGCTTCCTGCTGAAGGACGTCACCTCCGCCCACCTCGCCGCCGCCGTGCGGCTGGTGGCCACCGGGGACGCCCTGCTCGCGCCCTCGATCACCCGGCGCCTGGTCGAGCGCTTCGCGGCAGGCGCCCCGCGCCCGGCCCCCGGCGCCGACGGCCCGCCGCTGCACCGCGACCTGGCCCCGCTCACCCCGCGCGAGGCGGAGGTGCTCGCCCTGCTCGGACGCGGGCTGTCCAACACCGAGTTGGCGCGCGAACTCACCCTCAGCGAGTCGACGGTGAAGACGCACGTGGCGCGGATCTTCGCCAAGCTGAACCTGCGCGACCGGGCGCAGGCGGTGGTCCTCGCCTACGAGACCGGGCTGGTCGCTCCCGGCGGCGGGGTCTGATCTCCAACTCACTTCATAGAACCGATAGTTCGCATGACAATCAGCCATCTCACTCATTAGAGCTAACTCCCTGTCGAATCCGCCTTTTTGCCAGTTCATGGGGGAACATCTGCATGTCCGCGCCCGAACGGAAGAAGCACCTCGGGCCGCATCACCCGGCATGACGAAGACCATTGGACGGGCCCGTGACGACCACTCCCCCCGTGTGGGACTGCCCCTTCCACCACACCGACGGCCTGGAGTTCGATCCCCTCCTCAAGCGGCTGCTCACCGAGGCCCCGGTCGCCCGGATCCGGCTGCCGCACGGCGAGGGCGAGGCCTGGCTGGCCACCCGTTACGAGGACGTCCGGGTGGTCACCACCGATCGCCGGTTCAGCCGCGCCGCGGGCATCGGCCGCGACCTGCCGCGGATGACGCCCGCCCCGATCGCCCAGTCCGAGGCGATCAACCTGATGGACCCGCCCGCCCACAACCGGCTGCGCCGCCTGGTCGCCCAGGGCTTCACCAACCGCCAGGTCGAGCGGATGCGTCCGGCCACCCAGCGGACCGTCGACGGCTACTACGACGAGATGGCGGAACACGGCTCCCCCGCCGACCTGATGCACTTCCTGGCCGGCCGGCTCCCGCTCACCACCATCTGCGAGCTGCTGGACATCCCCGAGCAGGACCGTGCCGAACTGCGCGGCCACGCCGTCGCGATGATGCGGATGGGCCCGGGCAGCCGGGACGGCCAGGAGGCCGCCAAGACCGCCCTGCGCGCCTACTTCGGCGAGCTGACCGCGGCCCGCCGCGCCGCGCCCGGCGAGGACCTGATCAGCGCCCTCGCCACCGCCCGCGACGGCGACGAACTGCTGGACGCCGACGAACTGACGGTCATGGCGATGGTCCTGCTGGTCACCGGCCACGACACCAGCACCTACCAGCTCGGCAACATCACCTACACCCTGCTCACCCACCCCGAGCAGCTCGCCAAGCTCCGCGCCCAGCCGGGCCTGCTGCCGAACGCGCTGGAGGAGCTGCTGCGCTTCATCCCGTTCCGCCAGGGCGTCGGCATCGCCCGGGTCGCCACCGAGGACGTCGAGCTGGGCGGGGTGCAGATCCGGGCCGGCGACGCGGTGCACGTCTCCTACCTGACCGCCAACCGCGACCCGGCGGTGTACGAGCGCCCCGACGAGCTGGACCTCGACCGCGGCGCGCCCACCCACATGGCCTTCGGGTACGGCCAGCACCACTGCCTCGGCTCGCACCTGGCCCGGATGGAGCTGCAGGTCGCCATCGGCACCCTGCTGCGGCGCTTCCCCGGCCTGCGGCTGGCCGTCGCCCCGGCCGAACTCGACTGGGACTCCGGCTCGATCTGGCGCTTCCCGCGCACCCTGCCGGTGGCCTGGTAACCGCCGCTCCGCCGCGCGCCGCCGGCCACCCGGCCACCGGCCGCCCGTGGCCGCGCGCCGCCCGTACCGTTCCACGCATCCGCCGGCCTGCCCCCAGGCCCCCCAGGGGAGACCCACGCCCATGGCAACACTCTGCCGCCCCGCCATCGCCGTACCCGAGCACGTCATCACCCTCGACGAGACCCTCGGCCTGGCCCGCACCCTGCACGCCGGCCACCCCCAGCTCGGCCTGGCCCTGCGGCTGATCGAGAACACCGGGGTGCGGACCCGGCACCTGGTCCAGCCGATCGAGCGCACCCTCACCCACCCGGGCTTCGCCCGCCGCAACGAGGTGTACGAGCGCGAGGCCAAGCGCCGCGTCCCCGAGGTGGTCGAACGCGCCTTGGCCCACGCAGAGTTGACCGCCCGGGACATCGACCTGATGGTCTACGTGTCCTGCACCGGCTTCATGATGCCGTCGATGACCGCCTGGCTGATCAACACCATGGGCTTCCGCTCCGACACCCGCCAGGTGCCGATCGCCCAGCTCGGCTGCGCGGCCGGCGGCGCCGCCGTCAACCGCGCGCACGACTTCTGCCGCGCCTACCCCGGCGCCAACGTGCTCATCGTCGCCTGCGAGTTCTGCTCGCTCTGCTACCAGCCGACCGACCTCGGCGTCGGTTCCCTGCTCTCCAACGGCCTGTTCGGGGACGCGGTGGCCGCCGTGGTGATGCGCGGGCACGGCGGCCACGGCGTGCGGATCGAGCGCAACGGCTCGCACCTCGTCCCGGACACCGAGGACTGGATCTCGTACGGGGTGAAGGAGACCGGCTTCCACTTCCAGCTGGACAAGCGGGTGCCCGGCACGATGGAGCTGCTCGCGCCCGCGCTGCGCGGCCTGGCCGACCGGCACGGCTGGGACGTCTCCGGGCTCGGCTTCTACATCGTGCACGCCGGCGGCCCGCGCATCCTGGACGACCTGTGCCGCCTCCTCGGCCTGGAGCCGGCCACCTTCCGCTACAGCCGCGCGACGCTCACCGAGCGCGGCAACATCGCCAGCGCCGTCGTCTTCGACGCGCTCTCCCGACTGTTCGACGACGGCGGCGTCCCCGAGGGCACCACCGGACTGATCGCCGGTTTCGGACCGGGCATCACCGCCGAGATCTCACTCGGGAGTTGGGTCGGCGCGCCGGCCGGTGCGCCGCGCACCGGCCGCCCGGGCGCCGTCTCCACCTCCGGCATCGCCCTCGTCCATCCGGCCGTCCCCCACCGTTTCCCGGCCGGCACTACGATCACCGAATGACCGATACCACGGATCGCACCGACGCCTCCGCCAGAGCCGCCGAACTCGCCTCCCGTTTCCCGGCGTTGCACGCGCCGCAGTACTGGAGCTGGGGGCGGTACGACGCGCAGTTCTCCACCGAGCTGCCACCGGACGCACTGGTCACCAACATCCACCTGGTCGGCTTCGCGGACGGCGAGGTCGTGCTCTGCCGGGACGACCGGGACCACTGGTTCCTGCCCGGCGGCACCCGGGAGCAGGACGAGAGCGTCGACCTCTGCCTGCGGCGCGAGCTGCGCGAGGAGGCGGGCGCCCGGCTGCTCGGCGAGCCGGGCTGGCTGGGCGCGCACCGCTGCCGCACCGACGACCCGGTGCCGTACCGGCCGTGGCAGCCGCACCCGGAGAAGGCCTGGCTGTGGGGCTGGGGCGAGGTCGTGGTGGACTCCTCGCCGACCAACCCGGCGGACGGCGAGCAGGTGGTCGAGGTGCGGGCGGTCCCGGCCGCCGAGGCGCAGCGGCTGCTGCTGACCGGGCACGAGGCCTGGTGGGGCGAGCTGGTCGGGCTGGCGGTGGAGCTGCGGCGCCGGGCCGGTCTGGACTGAGGCCCGGCACGGCACGGCACGACGGAGGTATTCCCGCCCCCCGGAAGGATCACCGAAATGGCGGAACACCAGGGGCATGTGTCCGTTTTGTGGTGATATGACTCATTCATGGACACCACTCCGTTGACCGCGTCACCGCTGGCCGCGACCGATTACCCGCTGCTCAACATCTTCTGGACGATGCTGGAGCTGTTCGTCTGGATCCTCTGGTTCTTCCTGCTGTTCAAGATCATCACGGACATCTTCCGCAGCCACGACCTCAGCGGCTGGGGCAAGGCCGGCTGGCTGATCCTGGTGATCCTGCTACCCCTGATCGGCGTCCTCGTGTACCTGATCGCCCGCGGGCAGTCGATGGGCAAGCGCGACCTCGAACAGGCCCGGCAGAACGACGCCGCGTTCAAGGCCTACATCCGGGACGCCGCGGCGTCCGACACGGCCCAGGGCGGCGCCGGCCACGTCGACGACCTGGCGAAACTGGCGGACCTCAAGGAGAAGGGCGCCATCTCCGAGGAGGAGTACCAGAAGGCCAAGGCCAAGATCCTGGCCTGACCGGAGCGGTGCCCCGGCACGGTGACCGGTACACGGCGGGGCCGGTGGACACCACGTCCACCGGCCCCGCCGTCCTACGCCCGGATCAGGTCAGCGCCGCCCGGAGCGCCGGTCGCCCGCGCCGCCGTCGCGGCCACCGGTCAGACCGGCCCGGCGCAGCGCGTCCGCCATGGCGCTGTTGGCCGGCGCCGCGGCGCCGCCGGAGCCGCCCCGGTCACCGCGGTCACCCCGGTCGCGCCCGCCCTGAGCGCCACCACCGCCGCCACTGCCGCCGCGCCGCTCCTGGCGCGGCGGACGGGCCTGCCGCTCGCCCCGCTCCCCACGGTCGCCGCCCCGGTCTCCCCGGTCCCCGCGCTCGCGCCCGACCTCGTCGTCCAGCCGCAGGGTGAGCCCGATCCGCTTGCGCGGCACGTCCACCGAGAGCACCCGGACCTTCACGATGTCGCCGGGCTTGACCACCTCGCGCGGGTCCTTGACGAAGGTCCTGGACAGCGCCGAGACGTGCACCAGCCCGTCCTGGTGGACGCCCACGTCCACGAAGGCCCCGAAGGCGGCGACGTTGGTGACCACACCCTCCAGCACCATGCCGACCTCCAGGTCGCCGATCTTGTCGACGCCCTCCTTGAAGGTCGCGGTGCGGAAGGCCGGGCGCGGGTCGCGGCCGGGCTTGTCCAGCTCGCCCAGGATGTCGGTGACGGTCGGGACGCCGAAGGTGTCGTCGGCGAAGTCGGCCGGGCGCAGCGCGCGCAGCCGCGCCCCGTTGCCGATCAGCTCGCGCAGTTCCCCTCCGGTCGCGGCGAGGATCCGGCGCACCACCGGGTAGGCCTCGGGGTGCACGCTGGAGGCGTCCAGCGGGTCCTCGCCGCCGGGGATGCGCAGGAAGCCCGCGCACTGCTCGAAGGCCTTCGGGCCGAGCCGGGAGACGTCCTTCAGCTGCCTGCGGGTGCGGAACGGGCCGTTGGCGTCACGGTGGGCCACGATGTTGTCGGCCAGCGTGCCGGTGATGCCGGAGACCCGGGTGAGCAGCGGCGCCGAGGCGGTGTTGACGTCGACGCCGACGGCGTTGACGCAGTCCTCGACCACGGCGTCCAGCGAGCGGGAGAGCTTCACCTCGCTCAGGTCGTGCTGGTACTGGCCGACGCCGATCGACTTGGGATCGATCTTGACCAGCTCGGCCAGCGGGTCCTGCAGGCGGCGGGCGATCGAGACCGCGCCGCGGATCGACACGTCCAGCTCCGGCAGCTCCTGCGAGGCGAACGCGGAGGCCGAGTAGACCGAGGCGCCGGCCTCGCTGACCATCGCCTTGGTGAGCTTCAGCTCCGGGTGGCGCTTGATCAGGTCCTCGGCGAGCTTGTCGGTCTCCCGGGAGGCCGTGCCGTTGCCGATCGCCACCAGGTCCACGTCGTGCTTCTTCGCCAGCGCGGCGAGGGTGTGCAGGGCCGCGTCCCACTTGTTGGCGGGCTGGTGCGGGTAGATCGTGTCGTACGCGACGACCTTGCCGGTGGCGTCCACCACGGCGACCTTCACGCCGGTGCGGAAGCCCGGGTCCAGGCCCATGGTGGCGCGGGTGCCGGCCGGGGCGGCGAGCAGCAGGTCGCGCAGGTTCGCGGCGAAGACACGCACCGCCTCCTCCTCCGCCTCGGCGCGCAGCCGGGCCCGCTGGTCGATGCCGAGGCGGACCAGGATCCGGGTGCGCCAGGCCCAGCGGACGGTGTCGCCGAGCCACTTGTCGGCCGGGCGGCCGCGGTCGGCGATGCCGAAGCGGGCGGCGATCCGCTGCTCGTAGTCGTTCCCGCCGGGCAGGTCACCCTCGGACTCGCCGTCGTAGGGCGAGAGTTCGAGGTCGAGCACCTCCTCCTTCTCGCCGCGCAGCATCGCCAGGATGCGGTGCGAGGGGAGCTTGGTGTAGGGCTCGGCGAAGTCGAAGTAGTCGGCGAACTTGGCGCCTTCCTGCTCCTTGCCGGCGCGGACCGTGGCGACCAGCCGGCCGCGGGTCCACATCCGCTCGCGCAACGAGCCGACCAGGTCGGCGTCCTCGCCGAAGCGCTCGACCAGGATCGCCCGGGCGCCCTCCAGGGCCGCCGGGGCGTCCGCCACCGACTCGTTGAGGAAGCCGGCGGCGAGCGCGGCCGGGTCCTGCGAGGGATCGGCGAGCAGGGTGTCCGCCAGCGGCTCCAGCCCGGCCTCGCGGGCGATCTGCGCCTTGGTCCGCCGCTTCGGCTTGAACGGCAGGTAGATGTCCTCCAGCCGGGCCTTGGAGTCGGCGGCCAGCACGCGGGCGCGCAGCGCGTCGTCCAGCTTGCCCTGGGACTCGATCGATTCCAGGACGGCCGCCCGGCGGTCCTCCAGTTCGCGCAGGTAGCGCAGCCGCTCCTCCAGGGCGCGCAGCTGGGCGTCGTCGAGGGATCCGGTGACCTCCTTGCGGTAGCGGGCCACGAAGGGGACGGTCGCGCCGCCGTCGAGCAGATCGACGGCCGCCTTCACCTGCCCCTCGCGGACGCCCAGTTCCTCGGCGATCTTGCGCTCGATCGCCTGCTGGGCCTGCCGGGCCACCTGTTCGACTGGCGTGGTCACGAAGCCGGTCACCTTCTCCTTCAGTGCTTTCGCCGTACGCCCTGCATTCTGGCAGGTACCGACGACGGCGCCCGGCCGCCCCCGGGGCGGCCGGGCGTGGCGTGTCCGGACGGCGGCCCCAAGGAGGCTCAAGCGATGCCCAGTTGCCGCTGCCTAGGCTGGCGGGCATGGACACTCTGGACGCTGCCGCCGAGTTGGAGCGGCTCGCCGCCGCCAAGTACCTGCTGTTCACCACCTACCGGAGGAACGGCACTCCGGTGCCCACCCCGGTCTGGGTCGCGCGGGACGGCGACGCGCTGGTCTTCACCACCGTGACGAAGACCGGCAAGGTCAAGCGCCTGCGCAACCGCTCGGACGTGCTGGTCGGCCCCAGCGACATCCGGGGCAACCTGCTCGGTGGGCAGGTCCGGGCCACCGCCGTGCTCGACCCGGTCCGGGCGCCCGCCTACCGCAAGCTGCTGCGGCGCAAGTACGGGCTGCTGTGCGCGATCGCGCTGACCGCGAACGTGCTGCGGTTCGGCAAGGGCGGCACGATCGGGGTGCGGGTCACACCAGTGTGAGCGAGCCGCTGGGCCGGCCGTCGGCGGCCAGGTCGATCACCGTGGCCCGGCCGCCGGAGGTCAGCCTGATCCGGTCCGGGCCGTCCCAGGCGGCCTCGACCGTGTCGCGGTACGAGAAGTCCGCGTAGGCGATCTGCCAGCGGCGGGTGGTCAGGCCGGTGCCCTGGTCGACGAAGAGCCGCTGGGCGGTGCTGAGCATCCCGAGCTCCTCCTGCCGGACGATCCGCCGGTCCGGCCGGTCCGGCGCCCGCTGGGTCCCGGTGACCAGCGGGGCGTCCAGGAAGACCCACAGCGGCACCGTCGCGGCGGCCGCCAACAGCACGCCGACGCCCAGGACCACCCGGATCCAGGCCCGCCAGGTGACGCAGTAGAGCACCACCAGCAGCAGGGGCAGCGCCGCGGTGCACAGCGGCAGCGGCCGGTCGAGCCAGTCGCGCAGCACCAGCAGGCCGCCCGGGCGCCGGCTGAACCGTCCGACCGCGCCCAGCAGGGCGAGCAGCGCCAGCCCGGCCAGGGCCGCGCGCAGGGCCCGGCGTTCCCCCGCCGTCCGTTGACTGATCACCATGTCGTCAGCCTACGGGGCCGCGCAGTTGGGGAATACGGCTGAACGGGAACGATCGGCGCTGTACGCTGCCGGGCATGTGCGCTGCCACCCGGATGCACCCTGACGAGCCGGTGGTCGACGCGGCCCTGGTACGGCGGTTGATCTCCGCCCAGTTCCCGCAGTGGGAGCGC
Organism: Kitasatospora sp. NPDC086791; assembly: GCF_040685975.1. Lineage (NCBI taxonomy): Bacteria > Bacillati > Actinomycetota > Actinomycetes > Kitasatosporales > Streptomycetaceae > Kitasatospora > Kitasatospora sp. NPDC086791. Next base: position 91,813 of record NZ_JBFBOC010000020.1, read on the forward strand.
CTTCCGATCACGCCGGTCGGCGCGGCCGTCGCGGCCGGCTCCGCCGGGACGGACAACGCGATGTTCCGGCTCGGGCCCGAACTCGCCGTCCGGCTGCCCCGGGTGGGGTGGGCCGCCGGGGACGTCCGCCGGGAGCACCAGTGGCTGCCCACCCTGGCCCCCCGGCTGCCGCTGGCCGTCCCCGCCCCGCTCGCGGTCGGCCGGCCCGCCGCGGGCTACCCGTGGGAGTGGTCGGTGCTGCGCTGGATCGACGGCGTCAACCCGGCGGTCGGCGCCCTCGCCGCACCCGACGCGCTGGCCCGTGACCTGGCCGGCTTCGTCAACGCCCTGCGCGCCGTCAATCCGACCAACGGCCCGGCCGGCCACCGCAGCGTCCCGCTCGCCTCCCGGGACGGCGCGACCCGCGCGGCCATCGCCCAGCTCGCCGGCTCGATCGACACCGCGGCCGCCACCGCCCTGTGGGACAAGGCGCTCCGGGTGCCCGACTACGCCGGACCGCCGGTCTGGATGCACGGCGACCTCACCCCCGGCAACCTGCTGCTCTCCCGGAGCGGCCGGCTCGCCGCCGTCATCGACTTCGCCCTGATGGGCGTCGGCGATCCGACCGCCGACCTGATCGCGGCCTGGAACCTGCTGCCCGCCGCCGTCCGCCCCACCTTCCGCGCCGCCCTGCGCGCCGACGACGCGATGTGGGCCCGCGGCCGCGCCTGGGCCTTCTCGATCGCCCTGGTGACGATCCCCTACTACCGCCACACCGACCCGGCCCTGGCCGCCAACGCCCGCCACGTCGTGCGCGAAGTGCTCGCCGACCGCAGCGTCTAGCCCCCGCCGGGGCCTGGCCGTGGTTCTCGCGCCACCACGACCGGGTAAAGAACCTTCCCGGGTCAAGGCCCCCTGTTAGCCTGCATCCCATGAGCGGACTGCGCGAGCGCAAGAAGGAGCAGACCCGGCGGGCCATCTCGGAGGCCGCCATCGCGCTCTTCCTGGAGCGCGGCTTCGACCAGGTGCCGGTGGCGGAGGTCGCGGCGGCCGCCGAGGTCTCCAAGCCGACCCTGTTCTCCTACTTCCCCAGCAAGGAGGACCTGGTCGTCCACCGCTTCGCCGACCACCAGGAGCAGGCGGCGCAGGTCGTCCGCGCCCGGCTCGCCGGGGAGCCGGTGATCGAGGCCCTGCTCCGCGACTTCCTGACCGGCCTCACCCGGCGCGACCCCGTCACCGGCCTCAACGACCACCCCGCCGTGCTCGCCTTCACCGCCCTCGTCCACGGCACCCCGAGCCTGGCCGCCCGGGTCGGCGAGTACGTGGCCCGCGCCGAACGCTCCCTGGCCGACGCCCTGGCGGAGGTCCCCGACCTCCCCGAGCCGCGCGAGCTCTCCGCCGCACTGCTCGCCGCCCAGGTCACCGCCACCCAGCGCGTCCTCGCCCTGCACAACTGGCGCCGTATCCGGGACGACGGCCGCACCGCCGACGACCTGCACGCCGAGGCCGCCGGCGACGCCACTCGCGCCTTCGACCACCTCGCCCACGGCTACGGCCCGCCCGTCGCTGGCTAGAGTGCCGCACATGACGACCCGTCACCACGCGTTCGACGCCCTGCACAACTTCCGCGACCTGGGCGGCTATCCGGCCGCCGGAGGGCGGTCCGTCCGGTGGGGCCTGCTCCACCGCTCCGACTCGCTCGGCAAGCTCGCCTCGCCCGCCGACCTCGACCGGCTCCGGGCACTCGGCGTCCGGACCGTGATCGACCTCCGCTACCCCTGGGAGATCGCCGCCAAGGGCCGGGTGCCCGAGCTCGACGGGGTCGAGTACCACAACCTCTCCATCGAGCACCGCCCGTACGACCAGGCCGAGATCGACCCGGCGCTCGACCCCTGGCGCTACCTCGCCGACCGCTTCGCCGAGGTCGCCGAGGACGGGGTGAAGGAGATCCGGCAGGTCCTGGACGTGATCGCCGCCGCCGACGCCCCGGTGGTCTTCCACTGCGCCTCCGGCAAGGACCGCACCGGGCTGATCGCCGCCCTGCTGCTCACCCTGCTCGGCGTCGCCGAGGACGACATCGCCGCCGACTTCGCCCTCACCGAACTCGCCACCCCGCACTTCGTCGCCGAGTGGCACGCCGCCCACCCCGGCCGCACCCTGCGCTGGCCGGGCTACGGCCGCGCCCCGGAGGTCGTCATCCGCCTCGCCCTCGCCGACCTCGCCGCCCGGTACGGCTCCGTCGAGGGCTACCTCACCGGCACCCTCGGCATCGACCGCGACCGGATCGACGCCCTGCGGGCCCGGCTGCTGACCGCCTGAGGGCAACAGCCGGGAAGCGGCCGGGAACCGCCACAGCCAGTGGCGGACCACGACGGAACACGACGGCGCACGGCGCGGGAAGTCGGCCGGCCCGACTTCCCACGCAGGCGATAACCCGGTGGCGGGCGGGGGCAGTCACGAACGACCATGCACGGTATGACCGAACAACCCGCACGATGGACCGAGGCGACCGTCCACCCCGACATGTGGGCCGACCCGGACGACGACCCCCGCAACAGCGACGGACCCAGCCCCGACGGCGAACTCGGTTCACTGGACGACTGCCTGACGAACTACCGGCTGACCCTGCGGATGAAGTGCCAGGGCCTGGACGCCGAACAGCTGGCCCGCCGTTCGGTCCCGCCCTCGACGATGTCGCTGCTCGGACTGGTCCGCCACCTCGCCGAGGTCGAACGGGACTGGCGCAACTGGCTCACCGAGGACGAGCCGCTGCCGAAGCTGTACGGCCGACGGGACGCCGACTTCGACGGGGCGGTGGCCGAACCGGCCCTGGTGGAGGCCTCGTTCCGGGACCTCGAACGCGAACAGGCCGCGACCGACGCCGCGCTGGCCGGGTACGCCGACCTGGGCGAGCGGGTCGGCAAGGACGGCATCGCGATCCGGGAGCTGCTGGTGCACCGGGTCGAGGAGTACGCCCGGCACTGCGGGCACGCCGACCTGCTGCGCGAGTGCGTCGACGGCCGGGTGGGCCAGTGACCGGCGCGCCCTGAGGACGGGCCCCACGCCCTGAGGACGGGCCCTAGCGTCGACGCCCCCGGGCCGGCCGGCCGCCCTTGCCGGGGCCGGAGCGGGGCTTCGCCGTCGGGCCCGCCGGTGCGGCCACCGGCACCGCGGTGGCGGGCCAGTGGGCCGGGCGGGTGAGGCCGGCCGGGAGGCGGGTGGCGGCGTCGCCGCGGGCGGCGTGCAGCTGGGCCTGGGTGAGGTAGAGGGCCGTGCCGAGGTCGGCGCCGGACAGGTCGGTGTCGCGCAGGTCGGCGCCGATCAGGTCGGCCAGCCGCAGGTCGGCGCCGGAGAGGTCGGCGGCCACCAGCAGCGCCCCGCGCAGGTTGGCGCCCCGCAGGTCGGCGCCGCGCAGCCGGGCGCCGAAGAGGTCGCCGCCACGGTGCTCGCGGCGGCGCGGGACGGCGGCCCGGACGAGTTCGCTCGCGCGCAGCAGGAGTTCGCTGACCCGCTGCCGGTGAGCGGGCACGTCGATGGCGAGGATCTCCTCGGGGGTGCCGCCGGCCAGCCGGTCGGTCTCCGCCAGGGCCTGCCGCAGCTCGGCGTGGACGGCGCGGGCGGGCTCGAAGGTGAGCGCCTCGGTGAGGTACCGGAGGAGTTCGTGCAGTTGCCGCACGATCGGGAACACCTCGAACATCGGCCCGGCGCTGTCCGGCTCCTCCCGCCAGCTGCGGCCGCCGAAGGTCACCTGGGAGACCCGCTGCCCGGCGCCGAAGCAGTCGTAGACGGTGCAGCCCTGGAAGCCGCTGTCGCGCAGCCGCGCGTGGATGCCGCAGCCGAAGTCGGTCCGCAGGTTGCGGCAGGGGGTGCCCGCCGCCTTGTTCACCGCGAAGTCGCTGCCGGCCGCGAACGGCAGGGCGACGCAGCAGAGCCCGAAGCAGCTGCCGCAGTCGGCCCGGAGCGGGGTCGGCGCGGCCGCCGAGGGGTCCTGCGGCGGCTCGGTCTCGCGCACGTTCCGGGGTCCTTCCAGCCGGGCGCCGGGCGACGCCGTGAACCCGGAAATCCTACTGGGCAGACCCCCCGACCCGCCGGTAAGGTACTCAATGCATCAGAGACCATTACACGTGGGGAGTGGGCGTCATGCCGGAGCCGGACACCAGGGAACTGGTCCGACGGTGGATCTCGGGCTGGGTCGTCTCGCGCGGAGCCGCCGAACCGGTGGACCAGCCCTGGGGCTGGACCATCGACGTCGGCGCGCCGGCCGGGGAGGTGGGCCGGCACGTGCTGCCCGAGCCGACCGAGGCCGAGGTCCGCAAGATCGCCGAGGACACCACCGCGCCGGCCACCTGGCTGAAGCTGTTCGCCGAGGACGCCACCGTGCGCCCCTGGCTGGGCCCGCGGTGGCGGCCGGACGTACCGGGCTTCCTGATGAGCGTCCCGCTCGCCCCCGATCGGCCCGTGGCCCCGGCCGGCTTCACCGTGACCACCTGGGAGCGCGGCGGCGTGCTCCGGGTGCTGGTGCGCGACGGGGCCGGGCAGCTCGCGGCGCGCGGCCAGGCCGGCCTGGCCGGGCCGGTGGCGGTCCCGGACCAGATCACCACCGCGCCCGCGTTCCGCCGCCGGGGCCTGGGCGCCCTGGTGATGCGGACGCTGCAGTCCGCCGCGTACGAGCGGGGCGCGCGCACCGGCGTGCTGGTCGGCACCCCGGAGGGACGGGCGCTCTACACGGCGCTCGGCTGGACCACGCACGCCCCGATGGCGAGCCTGGTCCTGGAGCCGCGGCCCACCGAGTAACGGCCCGCCGGAGCCCACCGCGCAACGGCCCGCCGGAGCTCAGCGGTACGGCAGCAGCTCGGCCCGCTTCGGGGGACGGCCGTCCCCGGAGGAGCGGCCGGTCAGCCGACGACCGATCCACGGCCCGAGGTGGGTGCCCAGCCAGCGGGCGTCGGCGCGCAGGCGTTCGGCGCGGCCGGGCGGGGCGCCCACCGGCAGCGGGGCGCGCCAGTCGAAGGAGGCGGGGCGGCCGAGCGCCTCCAACACGCCTTCGGCGACCCGCCGGTGCCCCTCCGGGGAGAGGTGCAGCCGGTCCTCGGCCCACAGTCGGCGGTCGTCGAAGCAGGGCGCGGAGAAGAGGTCGACCACGGCGAAGCCGTCCTGGGCGCCCAGCTCCTGCACGAAGGCCTTCATCCGCAGGATGGTGGGCAGCAGCCGGGCGCTGCCGGCGAGCCGGCGGGTGGGGTCGGTGCTGGTGAACAGGACGACGGTGGCGCCGGTGGCCCGCAGTTCGCGGGCGCAGTCCCCGAGCAGCCGCTCGACCCGGTCGATGTCGCAGCCGGGGCGCAGCACGTCGTTGAGGCCGCCGGCCAGGGTGACCAGGTCGGCGCCCATGGCGGCGGCGGGGGCGAGCTGTTCGTCGTGGATCTGGCCGATGAGCTTGCCGCGGACGGCGAGGTTGGCGTACCGGAAGTCCCCGTCCGCACGTTCCGCCGCCAGCGCCGAGGCGACCCGGTCGGCCCAGCCCCGGTAGTGGCCGTCGGGCAGCAGGTCGTCGCACATGCCTTCGGTGAAGGAGTCACCGAGGGCGACGTAGTCGGCGTAGCCGCGGTGGGTGGTGGGCACGGAACGGGCCTCCGCTCTCCTGGGACGGTGTCGCGGTCCGACGATCGTACGTGTGCGCCTGCGCGGCCCGGTGGGGAGGGCCCCCGCCACCGCGCTCGTCGCCGGCCCGAAGCGTCGAACCGCCCGGACCGCCCGGACCGCCGGACCGCCGGTTGCGCCTCGCCGGTGGAGCGTCAGCCCGCGGCGACCGCCGGTTCGTCCCCCGCCTTGCGGGGCGTGAACCAGTGCTCGCGCACGGCGTCGGTGGGCCGCTGCTCGCCGAGGGCGGCCAGGCCCCACTCCCCCAGCGCCTCGACGACCGGCCGCAGTTCGCGGCCGCGCTCGGTCAGTTCGTAGACCGTGGCGTTGGCCGGGCGCTCCAGCCGCCGCCGGGTGACCAGCCCCTCGCCCTCCAGCTGCTTGAGCCGGGCGGCCAGGATGTCGGTGGAGACCCCGGGCAGGTCGGCGTGCAGGTCGGTGTAGCGGCGCGGACCGCCGAGGAGTTCACGGGCGATCAGGAGGCTCCAGCGCTCCCCCACCGCGTCCAGGGCGCGGGCGACGGCGCAGTACTGGTCGTAGCTTCGGCGTGACATGTGGATCAGCATAGCCAAGAGGTTGGACTTTCCAAGTGCCAACTTGGTAGAACAAAGCGGAAGCAGCGGAGCGGTGGTGACGGTCGGGAGGCCGCAGATGGAGTTTCGACAGTCCAGCAAGCTCAATGACGTGTGCTACGAGATCCGCGGCCCGGTGGTCGACCAGGCCAACGCCCTGGAGGAGGCCGGGCACACCGTGCTGCGGCTGAACACCGGCAACCCCGCCCCGTTCGGCTTCGAGGCGCCCGAGGAGATCATCCAGGACATCATCCGCAACCTGCCCAAGGCGCACGGCTACAGCGACTCGCGCGGCATCCTGCCGGCCCGCCGCGCGGTGGTGCAGTACTACCAGCAGCGCGGGGTCCAGGGCGTCACCGTCAACGACGTCTACCTCGGCAACGGCGTCTCCGAGCTGATCCAGATGGCCGTCACCGCGCTGGTGGACGACGGCGACGAGGTGCTCGTGCCGATGCCCGACTACCCGCTCTGGACGGCCGTGGTCCGGCTGGCCGGCGGCAAGGCCGTGCACTACCTGTGCGACGAAGAGGCCGAGTGGTACCCGGACCTGGACGACATCGCCGCCAAGATCACCGCCCGCACCAAGGCGATCGTCGTCATCAACCCCAACAACCCCACCGGCGCGGTCTACCCGAAGGAACTGCTGGAGGGCATCCTCGACCTGGCCCGCCGCCACCAGCTGATGGTCCTGGCCGACGAGATCTACGACAAGATCCTCTACGACGGCACCGAGCACCACTGCCTGGCCGCGCTCGCCGACGACGTGCTCACCCTCACCTTCAACGGCCTCTCCAAGGCCTACCGGGTGGCCGGCTTCCGCAGCGGCTGGCTGGTCGTCTCCGGCCCCAAGCAGCACGCCACCGACTACCTGGAGGGCCTCACCATGCTCTCCGGCATGCGGCTGTGCCCCAACGTGCCCGCCCAGTACGCCGTCCAGGCCGCGCTCGGCGGGCACCAGTCCATCAACGACCTGGTGCTGCCCGGCGGCCGGCTCACCGAGCAACGGGACATCGCGGTCCGGGCGCTCAACGAGATCCCCGGCGTCAGCTGCGTCAAGCCCAAGGGCGCCCTGTACGCCTTCGCCAAGCTGGACCCGGCGGTGCACCGGATCGTCGACGACGAGCAGTTCGTGCTGGACCTGCTGCTGCGCGAGAAGATCCACGTCGTCCAGGGCACCGGCTTCAACTGGCCCCGCCCGGACCACTTCCGCTTCGTCACCCTGCCCCGGGCCGACGACCTGGAGACGGCGATCAACCGGATCGGCCGCTTCCTGGCGACGTACCGGCAGAGCTGACGCATAGGGTCGCGGGCATGACCGTCCTGCGCTCGATCACCCTGTTCGTCCTCGCCGCGTTCGCCGAGATCGGCGGCTGCTGGCTGGTCTGGCAGAGCGTGCGCGAGCAACGGCCCTGGTGGCTGGCCGGGTTGGGCGTGGCGGCGCTCGGCGCGTACGGCTTCGTCGCGGCGCTGCAGCCGGACAGCCACTTCGGCCGGGTGCTGGCCGCGTACGGCGGGGTGTTCGTGGCCGGCTCGCTGCTCTGGGGCGTGCTGGTGGACGGCTTCCGGCCGACCCGCTACGACGTCACGGGCGCGCTGGTCTGCCTGGCCGGGGTCGCCGTCATCATGTACGGCCCCAGGCGCTGAACGCACCGGTGCCCCGGTGTCGGAGGAGGATCCGACACCGGGGCACCGTCACGACCGCCGGGGACTACCAGCCCCAGCCGCCGCCCTCGCCGTCGTCGTCACTGTTCGAGTCCCAGCCCTCGCCGACCTTGCGCAGGATCGAGTAGTTGTCGATCTGCGTGCCGTCCTCGGCCAGCGCGGTGACCTTCATGACCGACTTCTGGCCCAGGTGGGCCGGGGTCACGTCGACCTTGATGAAGGAGTAGCCGGTGTAGCGCACCCGCGACCACTGGATGGTCTCGGGGGTCTTCACCCGGCCCTTGCTCCAGTAGTAGGTCTTGACCTCGTCCTGGTGGTTCTCGTGCCCCTCGTAGGTGTCCGGCACGTCGAACTTGTACAGGCTGCGGCCGGCCGCGCCCGCGGTCACGTAGACCACGCCGTCCTTCGCGGGCTCGATGGTGGCGCCGCTCGGCACCTGCTTCGAGACCTTGTTGCCCAGGATGGCGTCGGTGCGCTCGTAGATGTGGTTGTGGCCGTTGATGACCAGGTCCACCCGGTACTTCTCGAACAGCGGCACCCAGGCCTCGCGGACGCCGCCCTCGGAGGCGTGCGCGACGGTGGTGGAGAAGGCGCAGTGGTGGAAGAAGACCACGACGAAGTCGACGGTCTCGTCGTTGCGCAGGTCCTTGAGGGTGCGCTCCAGCCACGTGGTCTGCTTGCCCGCCGAGAGGCCGAGGTTCGCCGGGATCTCGTAGGAGACGTCGTTGGCGTCCAGGGAGATGACGCCGACGTTCTTGTAGCGGAAGGTGTAGACGCCGGGGACGTTGCGCGGGTCCGGGCCGTTGTTCGGCAGGAAGAAGCGGGTGTTCTCGCCGCCGTAGCCGTTGGGCGAGTACCAGGCCTCGACGTCGTGGTTGCCGTACGCGACCATCCACGGGATCTCGGCGGCGACCGTCTCGGTCTGGACCAGGAAGTCGTCCCAGGTCTTCGCGTTGTAGACGGACTTGTCCGGGTCGGTGCCGGAGCCCGCCGGGTCGGCGTAGCAGATGTCGCCGGCGTGCAGGTGGAAGGCCGGCTTCTGGGCCTTGATGATGTGGTCGTTGCCCGCCGCGTGCGCGCTGACGCCCTGGTCGCCGAAGGCGGTGAAGGTGAACGGCTCGTAGACCTTGCCCCAGCGGTGGTCGCGGGCGGGCGCGGTGCGGAAGGTGTGCAGGGTGGAGATCTGCTGCTGCGAGGCCGGGTCGAAGCCCTCGTGGCCGACACCGTAGTAGTAGGTGGTGTCCGGGGTCAGGTCCTCCAGCGCCACGTGCAGGTAGTACTGGTCCACCGGCTGGCTGGTGGGGGTGAGCGCCGGGGTGTGCAGGGCGCGGACCTCGGCCTGGACCTTGTGGCTGAGCTCCCACGGGTGCTTGCCGAAGCGCAGGAACGGCTTCTTGACCGGCGCCGGGACCTGCCAGGAGACGCGGAACTGGGTGTCCGGCTCGGGGCCGAACTGGAGGTGGCGGCCGATCGGCGCGACCAGCGCGCCGTCGATGCCGTCCGTCGTGCCACCCGTCAGCAGCTGCGGGCCGGCCGGCGCCGCGAAGGCGGTGCCGCTGCCCAGGGCGCCGCCGACGGCGACGGCGCCGACGGTCACGGCACCGGCGCGCAGCATCCGGCGGCGGGAGAAACGGGCCCGCAGGTACTCGTGCTGCTCGGCCATGCTCATGCGGTCGGCAAGCTTGGCCGGCACGCCCATGTTGGGGATATCCATGCGCGGGACTCTGTCAGCGGATCGTGGATCGCACACGGACGCGCGGTGAACGGGCCGCAGCGCATCCCCCATTCGAACGCCAATGTTCGACCATGGCTTGGCAAAGGGCGTGTCCACGCCCGCCGGACACCGGATCATGGCCCCCACCGGCCCGGTCGCCTGAGGGGGCATCGGCGGCGCTCCCGCCGGGACGGGCGGGACTCCGGAGGGTCAGGAGGGCTCGTCCCACTGCGTGGTGGCCCGGTTGCCGGTGCCGTCGCAGGTGCGGCAGATCTCGTCCCGGTAGCCGTGCTTGGCGCCGCCCGCGTCCACCCGGTAGCGCACGTACACCCCGGTGCCGTCGCACAGGAAGCAGTTGCCTCCCCCGCCGCCCACCTCGGTGGTGCCGGTGCCCTGGCAGGTCCGGCAGCTGAGGCCGGCGGTCCGGCCGGTGCCCGCGCAGATGCGGCAGACCGTCGTCATCGTCTTCCTCCCTCGCACGGAACGGCTCGACGCCACCGGTCATGGTAGTGGTTCGGGGCCCCGGGCCACCCCGAGACGGTGATCTGACGATCGGTCGGGGCTCCCGCCGGGCCGGAACCGTCAGGCCGGAACCGTCGGGCCGCGACGGCTACTCCGGCAGGCCCTCGCGCACCCGGCGGGAGACCGAGATCAGCTGGAGGTCGAGCAGGCCGGGCGGCTCGGCGAGGCCGGGGCCGCCCGCGCGCACCCAGGCGGCTATGTCGTCGATCATCTCGTCCATCAGCACGAAGCCGAGCCAGACCGGCCGGCCGCCCGCGGCCCGGCCCTCGCTGGAGGGGCCGACCACCACCACGTTGGACTGGGTGCACACGTCCAGGCACGTGACGGCGCGGACCCGGCCAGCCGGGCCCACCGCCGTCCGCAGCCGCTCGTACTGCCCCGCGTGGTCCACCCCGGGGTGCTTCGCCTCGGTGCCGCAGCAGCAGCCGCGGCAGACGGTGACGGTCACCGGGGAGGCGGCGCCCCGCTTCCGGTCGCGGTCCCGGGCGCCGTCGCGGTCGCGGTCTCGGCGGCTCATCGGTTCTGGTACCCCTCGTGGTCGGCGGCGCGCTCTGCACCGGCACTGTACCCGCCGGTCAGGGGGCGCCAGGCAGGCCCTTAGGATGCGTACGCACGGCGGGAGGGGCGGACGGATGCCGAAGCGGAGGGGCCGGGCCCTGGGGGTGTCGGTGGCCACGGGGGTCGTGGGGCTCCTGTGCGCGGCAGCCGGGTTCGCCGTGATCGGCTCCGGCGGGTACTCGGCCCACCCGATGGGGGGCGACACGATGAATCCGGTCCTGCGGCAGGGCGACCTGATCCTGACCGACCGCGTCGCGGCCGCGGACGTCAGGCGCGGCGACATCTACCTCGCCGACTCCCCCTGGATGCTCGACCACCTCGTCGCCTCCCGCGTGACCGCCCTCGGCGGGGACCGCATCGCCTGCGCCGGCGGCCGGCTCACCCTGAACGGCGAGCCGCCGGACGAACCGGCCGCCCGCCAGGTCCACACCTGCTACCTGGACTTCGACGTCACCGTCCCGCCGGGTCGGGCCTTCCTGATGAGCGACCGGCGGGCGGACGCCGTCGACTCCCGGCTCAGCACCGGGGACGGGCAGCAGGGCACCGTCGAGCTGGCCCGGCTGACCGGGCACCGGGTGGTCTGGCACTCCGGCTCCGACGCGCCGGACCTGCCCGGCAAGCTGGTCGGCGCCGCCGCGCTGGTCGCGCTCGGCGCGCTGCTCGGCCTGGGCGGCCTGATCGCCTCGGTCGTCACCGCCACCCGCCGCCGCACGGCCTGACGGCCCGGCGGTCACCCGCCGCCCAGCCGCCGGTGCCGGACCGGCACCCGGACGCGGGCCGCTACCCGACCGCGCGCGCCGCGGCCCGCCCCGCCGTACGGCCCGAGAACAGGCAGCCGCCCAGGAACGTCCCCTCCAGCGAGCGGTAGCCGTGCACGCCCCCGCCGCCGAAGCCCGCGGCCTCGCCCGCCGCGTACAGCCCCGGCAGCACCTCGCCGTCCGGCCGCAGCACCCGCGCGGACAGGTCCGTCTCCAGCCCGCCCAGCGACTTGCGGGTCAGGATGCTGAGCCGGACGGCGATCAGCGGGGCGGCGTCCGGGTCGAGGATCCGGTGCGGGGCGGCGGTGCGGACGAGCTTGTCGCCGAGGTAGCGGCGGGCGCCGTGGATGGCGGTGACCTGGAGGTCCTTGGCGAAGGGGTTGGCCAGCTGCCGGTCGCGCTCCTCGACCGTGCGGCGCAGCCCGTCCGGGTCGATCAGCGGTTCGCGGGTCTTGGCGTTCATGCCCCGGGCGAGGTCGGCCAGGTTGCCCGCGACCACGAAGTCCCGCCCGTGCCGCAGGTGGCCCCGGACCGGGCCGGGGGCGCCGGGCAGCGCCCGGCCGAGCACGCCGCGCACGGACTTCCCGGTCAGGTCGGGGTTCTGTTCGGAGCCGGAGAGGGTGAACTCCTTCTCGATGATGCGCTGGTTGAGCACGAACCAGGTGTACGCGTACCCGGTGGACATGATGTGTTCGAGCGTGCCGAGGGTGTCGAAGCCGGGGAAGAGCGGGACGGGCAGCCGTCGGCCGCGCGCGTCCAGCCAGAGCGAGGACGGGCCGGGCAAGATCCGGATGCCGTGCCGGGCCCAGATCGGGTCCCGGTTCTCGATGCCCTCGGTGTAGTGCCACATCCGGTCGCCGTTGATCAGGCTGGCCCCGGCCGCGCCGGCGATCCCCAGCATCAGGCCGTCCACGTGCGCGGGCACGCCGGAGAGCAGCTTGGCGGGCGGGGTGCCGAGCCGGGCGGGCCAGGCCGCCCGGACCAGGTCGTGGTTGCCGCCGATGCCGCCGGAGGCGACCACCACGGCCTGGGCGCGCAGCTCGAAGTGCCCGGCGACCTCCCGGGAGCCGGCCTCGCCCCGGGCGGCCGGGCTCGGCTCCAGCACCTCGCCGATGACGGTGTCGACGGCGCCCGCGGTGGCGGCCAGCCCGGTGACGCGGTGCCGGAAGCGCAGGTCGACCAGTCCGCGCGCGGCGGCGGCGCGGACCCGGCGGACGAAGGGCGCCAGCAGCCCGGGGCCGGTGCCCCAGGTGATGTGGAAGCGCGGCACCGAATTGCCGGGCCCGTCGGCGAGGAAACCGCCGCGCTCGGCCCAGCCGACCACCGGGAAGAACCGCACGCCCATCCCACGCAGCCAGGCCCGCTTCTCGCCCGCCGCGAAGTCCACGTAGGCCTCGGCCCAGCGGCGCGGCCAGGCGTCCTCGGGGCGGTCGAAGCCGGCCGTGCCGAGCCAGTCCTGCCAGGCCAGGGCGTGCGAGTCGCGGATCCGCAGCCGGCGCTGCTCGGGCGAGTCGACCAGGAAGAGGCCGCCGAAGGACCAGTGCGCCTGTCCGCCGAGCGAGGCCGCCGGTTCCTGGTCGAGCAGGATCACCTTCCGCCCGGCGTCGGCGAGTTCGGCGGTGGCGGCGAGGCCGGCGAGTCCCGCTCCGATGACGATGACGTCGGCGTCCAGGGCCATGCGCAGTCCTCCGTCGCGGCTCGCGGTGGCGACGGGCCGGCGGGCGCGTCGTCGCGGTGCGCCCGATACTGCGGCCCGCGGTGACGTCCGGTCAACCACCGGTCGGCCCTCCGGTGACGAATGCGTGCGCGCATTCCGCTCCACGGCGTTTCGGAAATACCTCCGATACGCGGTGGAGCGGAATGCGAAATGCCGCCGGAGGTCATCTGACGGAATTTCGGCAAATTGCGCGCAAACCATGGACGGCCGCGAAACCTGGCAGTAACTTACCTGCGAGTAGCTGTGGCCCGGCTCGGCACGACCCCCACCCGTCGTTTCTCTCCCCCAGGAGGAACCGTGCTCCGCCCTGCCCGGAAATCCCGGCACCTCCGCAATTCCACCGCGCTCGCCGCGGTCGCCCTCGGTGCCGCCCTGGCGCTCACCTCCACCACCGCGCAGGCCGCCACACCGGCCCCGAAGCACTACGTGGCGCTCGGCGACTCCTACGCCGCGGGCGCCGGCGTGCCCGGCCAGTCCGCCGGGCTCTGCCTGCGCTCCGACCGCAACTACGGCCACCTGGTGGCCGCCGCCCTCAAGGCCGGCGCCTACACCGACGTGACCTGTTCAGCCGCCAAGATCAAGGCGATGACGCAGCCCCAGTACGACCTGTTCCTCAAGGTCAACGACCCCCAGCTGGACGCGCTGACCCCCGACACCGACCTGGTCACCCTCGGGATCGGCGGCAACGACCTCGGCACCAGCGACCTCGGGATCGGCGACGTGATCGCCACCTGCGTCGCGGGCGCGGTGGTCAACCCGCTCGGCACGCCCTGCCAGGACGTCTACAACCACGGCCACTGGGACTGGAGCAGCTGGTCCTGGCAGTACGGCGAGGACGACCTCGCCGACCGGATCGACGCCGCGCGCCCGCAGCTCGCCGACGCGCTGCGGCGCATCCACGCCAAGGCCCCCCGGGCCAAGGTGCTGTTGGTCGGGTACCCGTCCGTGCTGCCCGCCGACGGCTCCTCCTGCGTACTGCGCCAGCCCCTGGCGCCGCGCGACGTCCCGTACCTGTACCGCACGCTGGGCGCGCTCAACGCGATGCTCGAGTCCACCGCCGCGGCGAACGGCGCGGTCTACGTGGACACCCGGACGCCGACCGCCGGGCACGACGCCTGCTCGGACGACCGCTGGATCGAGGGCGCGCTGCCCGGCTCGCCGGCCGTGCCGTTCCACCCGAACGCGACCGGCGAGAAGGCGATGGCGGACGCGGTGCTCGCCGCACTGCGTTAGCGGCACGCCCCCGGGAAGCCCCGAGGGGCCGGCGACCAGGCCCCGGTCGCCGGCCCCTCGGTCCGTCCCCGGTCCGTCCCCGGACCGTCCCCGGACCGTCCCCGGAGCGTCCCGGCCTCGGGCGCTACTCGGACTTGGCCGCGGCCGGGGCGGCGGCCGCGGAGGCGGCCGCGGAGGCGGCCGCGGAGGCGGAGGCGGCGGCGGACGCGGAGGCGGACGCGGAGGCGGAGGCGGCGGCGGCCAGCCCGGCCGACCACTTCTCCTCGACGTTGCCGAACTTCCAGTAGGCGATCGCCGCCGCCCAGGTGAGCACGAACAGCCCGACGATCGCGTAGCCGACGAAGTTGAGGTCCAGCCCGCCGACCCAGGCGATCGGCCCGCTGGTGATGTCCAGCTTCTCGCCGAGCAGGCCGATCAGCTCGATCGAGCCGATGACCAGCGCGACCAGCACCGACAGCCCGGTGACGGTCAGGTTGTAGTAGATCTTGCGGACCGGCTTGGAGAAGGCCCACTCGTAGGCGAAGTTCATGAACGAGCCGTCGATGGTGTCCAGCAGGCTCATCCCGGCCGCGAACAGCACCGGCAGCGTGAGCAGCGCGTACCAGGGCAGCGAGAAGGCCGCCGCGCCGCCCGCCAGCACCAGCAGGGACACCTCGGTGGCGGTGTCGAAGCCCAGGCCGAACAGCAGGCCCACCGGGTACATGTGCCAGGGCTTGGTGACGGCCCTGGTCACCCGGCCGAGGATGCGGTTCATCAGCCCGCGGCGCTCCAACTGGCGCTCCAGCTCGGCCTCGTCGTACTCGCCCTCGCGCATCTTGCGGAAGACCTTGAGGATGCCGTTGAAGGCGCCCAGGTTGATCAGGCCGAGCAGCAGCAGGAAGGTGCCGGAGACGGTGACGCCGATCAGGCCCGTCATCTCGTGCAGCGTCGAGTCGTCGGACTCCACCTGGCCGGCCAGCGAGCGGATGCCGAGGGCCAGCAGCGCGCAGAGGCCGAAGACGATCGAGGAGTGCCCGAGCGAGAACCAGAAGCCGACCGACAGCGGCCGCTTGCCCTGGCCCATCAGCTTGCGGGTGGTGTTGTCGATGGCGGCGATGTGGTCGGCGTCGAAGGCGTGCCGCATGCCCAGGGTGTAGGCGGTCAGGCCCATGCCCGCGCCGAACACCTGGCCGCCGACGGTGTAGTGCTCGGGCTCGACGAGTGCGAGCAGGGTGAACCAGCCGATGACGTGCAGCGCGAGGATGAACCCGCCCATTCCGGCCAGGCGGATCCACTCCTCACGGGTGAGCCGGTCGCGCCAGCGAGGGGCGGTCATCGTGGTGTCCTTTCGGTGGAGCGGGGAGAGCCGGGCCATCTTTCCGCCTGGACGCGCGCAGTTGCAAGTCATGCGCAATTACAGCTTGGCCTTCCCCCACCCCGAGATCATCACGCTCCGTACAGCAGACCGTCACCTCCCGGGACTACCTCCGGCCGCTCTACGCGCGGATACTCCCGTTCCACGCGCGAAAAATCGGGCGCCGAACACCTCGACTCCCCACGGAGGAACGGCACATGATGATCCGCATCCGCATCCGCACCGTCGCGGCCCGCTCCGGCGCGGCCTTGCTCGCGGCCGGGCTCACCACCCTCGCCCCCGCCGCCACCGCCTCGACCACCGCCACCGCCACCCCGGCCTCGGCCGCCCGGTCGTCGGCCACCACGCCGCGCCCGGCCGACACCGCCCCGCACCGAGTGCTGTTCGACAACAGCAAGGCCGAGACCGCCGGCAACGCCGACTGGATCATCAGCACCAGCCAGCCCGACCCGCTGGCCCAGAACGCCAACCCCACCACCGAGAAGAGCTGGACCGGCGCGCTGTCCGCCTGGGGCGTCGCCCTGCAGCGGACCGGCCAGTACAGCCTCAAGACCCTGCCGGCCGGCTCCACCATCGGCTACGGCACCGGCGGCGCGCTCGACCTCGCCAACTTCGACACCTTCGTCGTCCCGGAACCCAACATCCGGTTCAGCGCGGCCGAGAAGACCGCGATCATGAAGTTCGTCCAGAACGGCGGCGGGCTCTTCCTGATCTCCGACCACAACAACAGCGACCGCAACAACGACGGCTGGGACTCGCCGAAGATCATCAACGACCTGCTGACCAACAACGGGGTCGACAACAGCGACCCGTTCGGCTTCTCGGTCGACCTGCTCAACATCACCACCGACAACCCGCGCGCCGTCAACGACGCCACCGACCCCGTCCTGCACGGGTCCTTCGGCACCGTCACCGGCTCGATCCTGCGCAACGGCACCACCTTCACCCTCAAGCCCGCCGACAACCCGTCGGTCAAGGGCCTGGTCTACCGGACCGGCTACAGCGGCACCACCGGCGCCTTCTTCGTCACCAGCACCTTCGGCTCCGGCCGGGTCGCCGTCTGGGGCGACAGCTCCCCGGTCGACGACGGCACCGGCCAGTCCGGCAACACCCTTTACGACGGCTGGGACGACCCGGCCGGCACCGACGCCGCCCTCGCCCTGAACGCCACCGCCTGGCTGAGCAAGGCGTAACCGCCGGGGCGCACTCATCAGGAAAACGGGCGGTTCCTCCCCTAGGGTCGGAATGCCGACGCCCGCGGCGCGCACGCCGTACGGAGCGACACCCGTACCGCCTGCGCGCCGCGGGCCCGCCGGCCCCCACCCCGCCCGGGACCCGATGGGAGCGGCCATGCCGTCCTACCCCTTCCACACCACCCGCGAGGACGTCCGCATCCCGCTGCCCGACGGCACCCACCTGGCCGCCCGCCTGTGGCGCCCCGTCGCCGACGAGCCCGTCCCCGCGCTGCTGGAGTACTCCGGCGACCGCCTCACCGACCGGACCGCCGCCGAGGACGCCCGGCGCCACCCCTGGTACGCCGGCCACGGCTACGCCACCCTGCGGGTCGACACCCGCGGGCACGGCAACTCCGGCGGGGTCCCCGGCGAACCCGGCGGCGAACAGGAGCTGGCCGACGGCGCCACCGTGGTCGACTGGCTCGCCCGCCGCCCCTGGTCCAGCGGCCGGGTCGGCCTGCTCGGCGTCGGCGCCGCCGGCACCACCGCGCTGCGCCTCGCCGCCCGGACCCCGGACACCGTCGGCGCCGCGGTCATCGCCTGCCCCGAGGGCGGCCACCGGCTCGGCGGCGCCGTGCTCGCCGCCGACCTGCACACCCGGCTCACCGCCCTGGTCGCCGACGCCGCCCTGCCGCCGGACCCGCGCCACGTCGGCGACGCCTGGCGCGGCCGCTGGCTGACCCGCCTGGAGTCCCTGGAACCGCCCGTCGACACCTGGCTCGCCGCCGGGGAGACCACCGTGCCGGTGCCCGTCCCCACCTTCGCGATCGCCGGCTGGGGCGACCCGTCCTGCTCCTTCGTGCTGCGGCTGCTCGCCGAGTCCCCCACCGCGCGCGCCCTGATCGGCCCCTGGCCGCACGGCCTGCCCGAGGACGCGCTGCCCGAGACGCTGCGCTGGTGGGACCACTGGCTGCGCGGCGCCGACACCGGCGCCACCAGGGAACCCGCCCTGCGCAGCTGGATCAGCACCCGCTGGACCGGCGACGACTCCTGGCCCTCCCCCGACGTCCGCGAGATCCACTACGGCCTCGACGGGCCGCTGCGCACCGCCGGCACCGCCTCCGACGACCGCTACGTCCGCGTCCGCTCCCCGCAGCACACCGGCCTCAACGCCGGCGCCTACGTCCCGCGCGGCCGCCCCGCCGACCAGCCGCCGGACCAGCGCGAGGAGGACGGCCGCTCGGTCTGCTTCGACTCCCAGCCGCTGCCCGAGCCGGTCGAGCTGCTCGGCGCGCCGACCGTACGGCTGCGGCTGCGGGAGGGCGGGCCCGCTCCCCTGGTGGCGGTCCGGCTCTGCGCGGTCGGCCCGGACGGCACCTCGACGCTGATCACCCGGGGCGTGCTGGTCGCCGACGGGCCGGACGTCGAGGTGGAGCTCGCGGCCTGCGCCCGGACCGTCCCGGCCGGGCACCGACTGCGGCTCGCCTTCTCCTCCGTCTACTGGCCGTGGGTGTGGCCCCCGGCGGAGGCCACCGGGTACGCCCTCGACCCGTCTCGCTCCACCCTGAGCCTGCCCGTCCGCCACCTCGCCGCCGACGTCGGCGCCGCCCCCGTCGTGCTGGAGACCCCCGCGCTGCCCGACCCGCTCGACGTCCACCTCACCGAACCGCTCACCGCCCGGCCCGAGCACCTCACCGTCCACGACATCGGCCGGCACGAGTGGCGCACCGAGCTCTCCCCCGCCGACGACGGGACCCGCACCCACCCCGACGGCCTGGTCCGCGACGAACACACCGTCACCGCCTACCGGGTCCTCTCCGACGCCCCGCTCAGCGCCCAGGCCCGCACCGACCGCACCGTCCGGCTGGAGCGCCCCGACATCGGCTGGGACGTCACCGTCCAGACCCGCGCCCAACTGCGCTGCGACGCCGGGCACTTCCTCAGCATCGTGCAGCTACGGGCGCTGGAGGCCGGGTCGGTGGTGTTCACCCGCGAGTGGCAGCACCGGGTGCCCAGAAAGAGCCCATGAAAGATATACTTATAGATTTGCCGTAATTATCCGACCGGGCTTATAAATGACCGCATGAAGACCCTGGGCCTGATCGGCGGCATGAGCTGGGAATCCACCGCCGAGTACTACCGGCTGATCAACGAGCTCACCCGCGACCGCCTCGGCGGACTGCACTCCGCCCGACTCGTGCTGTACTCGGTCGACTTCGCCGAGATCGAGGAACTGCAGGCGGCCGGGCACTGGGAGGAGGCCGGGGAGGTGCTGGCCGGGGCCGCCCGGTCGTTGCAGGCGGCGGGCGCGGAGCTGCTGCTGATCTGCACCAACACCATGCACAAGGTCGCCGACGCGGTGGCGGCGGCGGTCTCCGTCCCCCTGCTGCACCTGGCCGACGCCACCGCGGCCACCGTACGGGCCGCGGGGCTGCGCCGGGTCGGGCTGCTCGGGACGGCGTTCACCATGGAACAGGACTTCTACCGCGGCCGGTTGGCCTCCGGCGGCCTCGACGTCCTGGTCCCGGACGCCGAGGCGCGCGCGCTGGTCCACCGGGTGATCTACCGGGAGCTGTGCGTCGGGGTGGTCCGGGAGGAGTCCCGGGCGGCGTACCGGCGGGTGATCGCGGACCTGGTGGCGGCGGGCGCGGAGGGGATCGTCCTCGGCTGCACCGAGATCGAACTGCTGGTCCGGCAGGCGGACAGCCCGGTCCCCGTGTTCCCCACCGCCCGGCTGCACGCGGAGGCCGCGGTGGCCGCCGCCCTCGCCGACCGGTGACGGGAAAGGGGGTCTCCCGCGGGGCACGTGCCGGACCTCCCCGGTTCACGGGCGAGGCCGACGTCAGGCCGCCTCCGGGACCTCCACGATCAGCAGCGTCCCCCGGCTGCCCGCCCGCACCGCGTGCCGCACACCCGCCGGCACCACCCGCAACTCCCCCGAGCGGACGGTCGACTCCTCGCCGTCCAGGATCAGTTCGAGGCGGCCCTCGGCGACGAACAGCACCTCCGCCGTCCCGTGCACCTCCGGCTCCAGCTCCCGCCCGTCCATCCGCAGCACCTTCACCGCCGCCGTCCCGACCCGCCCCAGCACCTGGGAACGCCAGGCCTCGGGAAGCCGCGCCGCCCGCTCGTTCACATCGACCACGCTCATGGCCCCGGACGTTACCCACCCCGGCCGGACAGTTGGTTGACCGTTCGGTAAAACCTCACCATGATCGCTTCGGTGAGCGCACGCACGCTGTACCACGAACTGCTCGGCCACGACGGACCGTACGAGGCCGACGTCGACCACTGGCTCAACCGGGCGGCCACCCCGGACTACCGCGAGCGCCTGCGCACCGCCGCCGTCCACGCCACCGCCTGGTGGGCCGACGAACCACGCGACGAACCGACCCTGGTCGAGGAGCTCTACGCCCTCGGCCGGGTCGCCGACGTCCTGCTGCTCGACCCGCAACCGCCCTGCCACCTGCTCCTGTTCACCGGCCTCGGGATGACCCCGTTCGACGGCGCCGGGCCCTTCGACCCCTTCCTGCACGAGATCGTCGAGGTCGAGCAGGCCGAGGATCCGCAGGCCCCGATCGAGCTCCTGGAGGTCCGCCGACCGGGGCTGACGCTGGGCGAGCTGCTGTTCGTCCGCGCCGGGGTGCGGATCCGGGCCGGTGCGGCGCACGCCGAACGCGGGGTGGCCGACCGCTTCCCGCTCTACTGGACGTTCCGCCGCGCCGACCGGACCACCCACGACCTGTCCCACGGCTGGGGCGGCAACTCGCAGTGGCGCACCGACTTCCGGCTCGACTACCGGACCCCGGAGGGCGACCACCTCAACGTCGCCGAGGACGGCTCGGTCGACGGCCGCCCCGACCTCGGCCACTACCGGGACCTGACCCCCGAGGAACGTCTGCTCACCCCCGCCGAGCGTCGCGAACTGCTGCGCAACCGCTGCCTGCTGCGCACCCCGCGGGCGGCCGCCGAGCTGGCCGCCTCGGCCGGCTGGGAGGACGAACTGTGGCCCTACGAGTGGCGGTTGCCCGCCGGGGAGGCCTGATCGGCCGGACGTGGGCGCCGGCCGGGCGCGGGCGACCGGCCGGTTCCTCGGCGCCGAGGGCGGCGGCACCTACCCCTGGTGAACCGCGCCGGCGGCGATCAGCCCGGGCAGCTCGCGCATGTCGTGGAAGACGACCGTGTCCGGCCCGGCCAGCCGCTCCGCCGCCGTGACGCCGCCCGCGTAGCCGAGCGAGCGCATCCCGGCGGCGCGGGCGGCCCGGACGCCGGGCCCGCTGTCCTCGACCACGAGACAGGCGGCGGGGTCCACGCCCATGCTCCGCGCGGCGTGCAGGAACAGGTCGGGCGCGGGCTTGCCGCGCCCGACCTCGGTGGCGCTGTAGATCCGCCCGGCGAAGCGCTCGTACAGCCCGGTCCGGCCCAGCGTGTGACGCATCTTCTCGTGCGTGCCGCTGGACGCCACGCAGGTCGGCAGGGTGATCGCGTCCAGCGCTTCCGGCAGGCCGTCCACCGGCGTCAGCCCGGTGTCCACGGCCTCGGCGTGCAGCTGCCGGAAGCGTTTGTCGAACAGCGTCGCGGTCTCCTCGTCGAACCGCTCGGCGACCATCGCGTGGTTGGCCGCCTCCGAACGCCCGACGAACCGCTCGACCACCTCGGCCGCGGTCAGCGGCCAGCCCAGCTCGGCCGCCAGCTGCGCCACCACCCGTACGGCGATCACCTCGCTGTCCACCAGGACGCCGTCGCAGTCGAATATCACCAGCTCAATCGGCTTGATCATCCGATCAGCATACGGCGGTGTCCGTGCGGAACCGGAGCGAGACCAACGGCTGTGCCCGTGCGGAACGCTGTGCCGGACGTCCGCGCGGCCCGGCCCCGGGGCCACCGGGTCCGGGGCGTGCGGCACCCACGGCTGGCCGTGGGTGCCGCGCCGCCGGGTGGCGTCAGCCGGTCTGGACGGAGGTGTCGTCGATCACGAAGCTCGTCTGCAGCGAGGAGTCCTCGGTGCCGGTGAACTTCACGGTGACCGTCTGGCCCG
>NZ_JBFBOC010000021.1:0-104684 GCF_040685975.1 Kitasatospora sp. NPDC086791
CGCGCCGATCAGCGGCACGGAGATCCGGGCCCTGGACATCGACGTCTACCGCCCCGGCGACGACAGCGACGGCGTGATCCGGGTCGGCGAGCCGTCCCGCGGGACGGCGACGGCAGGACGGCGGACGGCAGGACCGCCGGACGACTCACGACTCCTCGGCCGGCTCCGGCAGCAATTCGGGCTCACCCAGCCACTGCTCGGGGCCGGCCGGCGCGTACGCGGCGTAGCTCTCCTCCTCGCGCAGCCGCCGGGCGGTGCCCAGCACGAACACGTCCGGGGCGTGGTCGAGCACCCCGCCGGAGGGGTCGTCGCTGCCGTCCCAGCGGACCGGGTCGCGGTCCGGGTAGAGCGCGTCGCGGACGACCAGGGCGACCAGGTAGAGCGTGCCGATCAGGTGCAGTCCGATCGCGAAGTGGTACCAGGCCTGGCCGATCCCGTGCTGCTTGGGCCCGGTGACGAAGCCCAGGTGGGACCAGATGCCGAGGGTGTAGAGCACCTCGCAGGCCTGCCAGATCAGGAAGTCCCGCCAGCGCGGCCGGGCCAGCACCGCGAGCGGCAGCAGCCAGAGCGCGTACTGCGGCGAGTACACCTTGTTGACCAGCACGAACAGCGCGACCACCAGGAAGGCCAGCTGCGCGAGGCGCGGGCGGCGCGGCGCGGAGAGGCCGAGCCACGCTATGGCCAGGCAGCCCAGCACCATCAGCACGCCGACGTAGAGGTCGAGGTCGGCCAGCGCGACGCCGCGGATCTGCATCAGGATCAGCCAGAACGAGCCGTAGTCCTCGCCGCGGTGCTTGCTGAACACGTAGAAGGTCGACCAGCCCTGCCAGTTGGCGAGCATGATCGGCAGGTTGACCACCAGCCAGGCGCCCAGCGCGCCGCCCAGCGCCACCCGGAACTCGCGCCACTTGCCGGCCCGCCAGCAGAGCACCAGCAGCGGGCCGATCAGCAGCAGGGGGTAGAGCTTGGCGGCGGTGGCCAGGCCGATGAAGACGCCGGCCCAGCCCGGCCGGGAGCCGGCCCACCAGGCCATCGCCACGGCGGCCAGCGCGACCGCGAGCAGGTCCCAGTTGACCGTGCCGTTGAGCAGCAGGACGGGCGCCAGCGCGAACATCAGCGCGTCCCAGGGGCGGCGGCGGTGGGTGCGGGTGAGCGCCACGACCGCGATCACCGCACAGGCCATGAGCAGCCCCGCGTTGACCGCCCAGAACCACTGCTCCTGGCTCCGCTGGTCGCCCCCGCCGGGCGTCAGCCAGGCCGCGACCTGCATGAACAGGCCGGTCAGCACCGGGTATTCGAGGTACTGCAGATCCCCCGAGGAGCCCGGGACGCGGTCCACGTACGGGTGCAGCCCGGCCGCGAAGCCGCGTCCGGAGAACAGGTGCGGGATGTCGCTGTAGCAGGCGTGGATGTACTGCGGCGAGCCCGGCTGGAACCAGGCCTGCTGGTAGCAGGGCAGCTTCTGCGCCATGCCGAGCACCGAGACCACGATCACCGCGAGCGCCAGGAAGCGCGCCGGGATCCACCAGGAGACGCCGAGCAGCGCCCGGCGCCCGGGCGGCCCGCCGATCACCTCGCTGCCGGCCGCCGCCACCGGGTCCTCGTCGGCCGGGACGACCACGGTGTCGGCCGGCGGGGCGGCCGTGGCGACGGCTGCCGGGGTGGGCCCTGCGGCGGCGCCGGGCCCTGCCGGGCCGGCGGTTTCGTCACGATCGCTCGACGTCATGCCGGACATCCTGCCGCACCATTCCCGCCGGGACGAGGAGGACCCCGCAACGGTCTGCGGAGGTTCCGGGGGCGACTCGGTCCGGGCGGGTCCGCGAACCGTGACGAAAACGGCGGTGGCGGCCCTCCGAGGAGGACCGCCACCGCCGTTGTCGCTTCAGCACTGTTGCCGCTGCACCGCCGGGGTCGCTAACCCGCGAATCCCGGTGGGCCGGGGGTGGAGCTCTGCGTCGGCTTGCCGCTCGGGCCGCCGCCCGGTGTCGTGGGGCCCGTCGTGGTCGGCTGCGGCGACGGGCAGCCGGGCAGCCCGGGCACCAGCAGACAGCTGTTGGTCGGGTGCGGGGGCCTGCTGGTCCTCGTCGGGGTCGGCTGCGGGTCGCCCGGGCAGTCCACTCCCGGCACGCAGGCCGGGGTCTGGGTCGGCTGCGGCTGGGCCGGCTGCGTCGGCTGCTGGGTCTGCGCCGGGGCCGACGGGGCGTCGGTCGTGGTCGGCGTCGGAACGGCCGTGACCGTGGACGGCGCACCGGAGGAGTCGACCTCGCTGCCGACCGGCTGCGGGGTCGGGAAGTCCAGCTTCTTCTCGTTGGCCAGCGCGGCCTTCATGTACCGGGTGAACACGTCGGTCGGAATGTCACCACCGTGGATGGACGCCTTGCCGCCGGTGCCGTTGAGCGACTGCCGCTCGTGCTTGGACGGGTCCTCGCGCCACATCGCGACGCTGGTGACCAGCTGCGGGGTGTAGCCGACCCACCAGGCCGACTTGTTCTGGTCGGTGGTACCGGTCTTGCCCGCCACCGGGCGGCCCAGTGCGAGGGTCTTGGTACCGGTGCCCTTCGCCGCCACGTTCACCAGGACGTCGGTGACGTTGTCGGCGACCGCCGGCTCCAGCGCGACCTTGGGGTCCTTCTTGCCGAAGCCCGGGCGCTCGACGCCGTTCAACTCGACCTTGGTGACCGAGTACGGCTCGGACTCCTTGCCGCTGGCCGCCAGGGTGCCGTAGGCGGTGGCCATCCGGATCGGGCTGATGGTGGAGGTGCCGAGCGGGAAGGTCGCGGTCTTCGGGTCCGCGAGGCTCTCCTTCCGGACACCCATCTGCACCGCGATGTCGGCCACGTTCTGGCCGCCGACGTCCTGGTTGAGCTGGACGAACGGGACGTTGTACGAGTACTGCATGGCCTGCCGCAGCGAGACGTAGCCGTGCTTGCTGGCGTCCTCGTTCTTCTGGTGGTACGGCTTGCCGTCGTCGCCGATCACCAGCGAGCCGTCCGGCTTGCGGATCTCGGACATGTCGTCGGCCAGGTAGCGGCTGTCGGCGTTTATCCGCTTCGGCTTGCCGTCGTCGCCCTTCGCGGTCTGCACGCCGACCTGCATGGCGGTGGCCAGCACGAACGGCTTGAAGGTCGAGCCGACCTGGACGCCGGAGGCGTCGGCGTTGTTGTCGAAGTGGCCGTTCTCCACGCCGTCGCCGCCGTAGAGGGCGACGATCGCACCGTCGCCGGGGCGGATGCTGGCGGAGCCGAACTGGATGTTGGTGTCGTTGTCCGGGCGCTTCTGCGGGTCGAGGTTCTCGGCCTTGACGTCGTCGACGGCCTTCTTCAGGGCGTCGACCTTGTCCTTCTCGAAGGTCGTGTAGATCTTCAGGCCGCCCTTGTCGATCACCTGCTGGGTGATCGTCTTGTCGCTGTTCATCACGTACTTGTTGGCGGTGTCGACCAGGTAGCTGATCTCACCGTTCATGTTGGAGCTGGGCTTCAGCGGGATCGGGCCCGGGAAGGCGCTGCACTTGGCCCGCTCCTCCGGGGTGACGGCCTTGATCTTCACCATGTTGTCGAGGATCCACGACCACCGCCCCTCGGCCCGCTCCTTGTTGGCCGGGTTGGTGGGGTCGTAGTAGGCCGCGCCCTTGAGCAGGCCCGCCAGCATGGCGCTCTGGCAGAGGTTGAGGTCCTTGGCGTCCACCCCGTAGTACGCCTGGGCGGCGGCCTGGGCCCCGTTCGCGCCGCGACCGAACCAGCTGGTGTTCAGGTAGCCCTTGAGGATCTCGTCCTTCCCCTGCTTCTGGTCGATCTTCAGCGTGATGAAGAACTCCTTCACCTTGCGGCTGAGGGTCTGCTCCTGGCTCAGGTAGGCGTTCTTCACGTACTGCTGGGTGATGGTCGAGGCGCCCTGGGTCTCCCCTCCCTTCGCCATGTTGTAGACGGCGCGGAGCATGCCCTTGGGGTCGATGCCGTGGTCGGTGCGGAAGTCCTGGTTCTCCGCCGCGATCACGGCGTTCTGCAGGTTGGGGCTGATGTCCGGGAGCTCGACGATCTGACGGTTCGTCTGGCCCTTGCGGGTCATCTCGGAGCCGTCGGCCCAGTAGTAGATCGTGTTCTGACCCTGCACCAGCTTGTTCAGCTCGGGGATCTGGGTGACCTGGTACAGGTAGAACACCAGGCCGACGAAGCAGGCGAAGACCAGCAGGAAGCCGCTCAGCCACTGCTTCCAGGACGGCAGCCAGCGCCGGAACCCGGTCTTGCCGAACCTCGGGTAGTCGATGAAGCGCTTCTTGCCGGGCCCGGCGGCCGCGGTCGCAGTCGCGGCGGCACCGCTCCGGCCGCCCCCCTTGCCCTTCTTCTGCGCGGCCTTGCGCATCTCCGCCCGGGTCATCCGGGGCTGCTGAGCCGTCTCCCGAACGCCCGGCGGGCGCCGACGACCGATTCCGGACGAGCTCAGCTCGTCCGGATCCGGCCCTCCCCGACGGTCACCGCCTCCCGGGGGCTGCTGCCCGTCACCGCCCGGGTCGGGCGTCCTTCGCCGTCGATCGCTCATCTTCCAGCCACTCCTCGCCAGGCGTCTCCAGCCTGAAGGCAGGGTTCACGTCGGATGCCCGCAAACCGCCCTGACTCCCGGAGGTGGTCCTCGTGCACACGCGACAGCGTACGCAGCACGGAAATACAACTAATCGGGCATCAGTCGCCAATAACCACAAAACGGCGACAGATCATTACACGGCCGTTGCCAAGCTCACCCGCGCGTCGGCTTGTGATCACATTCACGCGCGCCCCCCTTGCTCGTTCCGAAGGCCGGGTTTACTGTTCTCGATATATCGAGCCGATACATCGAAGCGGAATACCGCCGGATGCACCGGCCGGACGAAGGCCGAGAGGGAGGAGGACCGCGGCAGTGGGCAGGCGCTCAGGAGTGCTGGAGTTCGCCGTTCTCGGCCTGCTCCATGACGCTCCGATGCACGGCTACGAGCTGCGCAAACGGCTCAACATCCTGCTCGGCACGTTCCGGGCGCTCTCCTACGGAACGCTCTACCCCTGTCTGAAGAGCCTGGTCGCCCAGGGTTTCCTGGTCGAGGACAACCCGGACGTCGAGTACGTCCCGGCCACCGCGCTCAACGGCAAACGGTCCAAGATCGTCTACCGGCTCTCCGCCGAGGGGAAGCAGCGCTTCGAGGAGCTGCTCGCCGACTCCGGCCCGGACGCCTGGGAGGACGAGCACTTCGGCGTCCACTTCGCGTTCTTCGGCCAGACCGACCGGGCCGTCCGGATGCGCGTCCTGGAGGGGCGCCGCAGCCGGCTGGAGGAACGTCTGGAGCGGATGCGCAACTCACTGGCCCGCGCCCGCGAGCGGTTCGACGACTACACCGTCGAGCTCCAGCGGCACGGACTGGAGTCGGTGGAGCGCGAGGTCCGCTGGCTCAACGAGCTGATCGAGACCGAGCGGTCCAACCGCACCGGCCGGCCCGGTCCCGCCACCGGCGGCAACCCAGCCGCCGGACCCCCCCACACTTCGGACGGCCGTGGCCAGGAGACCGGGTCCCCGGACCCGTCCGGGCCACCGTACGACCGCCCGGGGCGCTCCGCCCAGGAGCGCTGACACCGCGCCAGCCCTGTGCCGCGCGGCAGGAGTGGGCGCCTCGCGCCCTTACACAAGCAGTCATCGAAGATGCAGGACGAGTGCCGCCGGTCACGGCGGCCCTCATGAGATCACAGGGAGCAACCGGAATGGGTTCGGTTCGCGTAGCCATCGTGGGCGTCGGCAACTGCGCCGCGTCGCTGGTGCAGGGTGTCGAGTACTACAAGGACGCCGACCCGGCCGGCAAGGTCCCCGGGCTGATGCACGTCCAGTTCGGTGACTACCACGTCCGTGACGTGGAGTTCGTCGCCGCCTTCGACGTCGACGCCAAGAAGGTCGGCTTCGACCTGGCCGACGCCATCGGCAACAGCGAGAACAACACCATCAAGATCTGCGACGTCCCGCCGACCGGCGTGACCGTCCAGCGCGGCCACACCCTCGACGGCCTGGGCAAGTACTACCGGGAGACCATCGAGGAGTCGGACGAGGCCCCGGTCGACGTCGTCCAGGTCCTCAAGGACCAGCAGGTCGACGTCCTGGTCTGCTACCTGCCCGTCGGCTCCGAGAGCGCGGCCAAGTTCTACGCCCAGTGCGCCATCGACGCCAAGGTCGCCTTCGTGAACGCCCTGCCGGTGTTCATCGCGGGCACCAAGGAGTGGGCGGACAAGTTCACCGAGGCCGGCGTGCCGATCGTCGGTGACGACATCAAGTCGCAGGTCGGCGCGACCATCACGCACCGCGTGATGGCCAAGCTCTTCGAAGACCGCGGTGTCATCCTCGAGCGCACCATGCAGCTGAACGTCGGCGGCAACATGGACTTCAAGAACATGCTCGAGCGCGAGCGCCTGGAGTCCAAGAAGATCTCCAAGACCCAGGCCGTCACCTCGCAGATCCGCGACCGCGAGCTGGGCGCCAAGAACGTCCACATCGGTCCCTCGGACTACGTGGCCTGGCTGGACGACCGCAAGTGGGCCTACGTCCGCCTGGAGGGTCGCGCGTTCGGTGACGTCCCGCTGAACCTGGAGTACAAGCTGGAGGTCTGGGACTCCCCGAACTCCGCCGGTGTCATCATCGACGCCGTCCGCGCCGCGAAGATCGCCAAGGACCGCGGCATCGGTGGCCCGATCCTGTCGGCCTCCTCGTACTTCATGAAGTCCCCGCCGGTCCAGTACTTCGACGACGAGGCCAAGGAGAACGTCGAGAAGTTCATCCGCGGCGAGGTCGAGCGCTGAGCACCGACCGCTGAGCACCGAGCGTCGGACGCCGAGCGTTGAGCGACTGATCGCCCGATGACTCCGCGGAATGGCCCACGATCACCGGATCGTGGGCCATTCGCCTTTTCCCGGCCAATGTTTCACGTGAAACAGCTGCCGGTTCCATGGCACTCTGGGCGGGTGGCGATCACCGAGAACGGCAGCACCCACCAGTCCGCGCACCGCGCCACGCTCCTCGACCTGCTCCGGGGCCGCGACTTCCGGCGGCTGCTGACCGCCCGGGTGCTCTCCCAGCTCTCGGACGGGGTCTTCCAGGTCTCGCTCGCCGCCTACGTGGTCTTCTCCCCCGAGAAGCAGTCCTCCCCCGCCGACATCGCCTCGGTGCTGGCCGTGATGCTGCTGCCGTTCTCGGTGATCGGCCCGTTCGCCGGGGTACTGCTGGACCGCTGGCGCCGCCGCCAGGTGCTGTACTTCGGCAACCTGGCCCGCTTCGGGCTGGGCCTGGTCACCGGCGCGCTGCTGCTGGCCGAGGCGCCGACCGAGCTGTTCTTCGCCTCGGCCCTGTTGGTCACCGCGCTCAACCGGTTCATCCTGGCCGGCCTGTCCGCCGCCCTGCCCCGGGTGGTGGAGCAGGACCAGCTGGTCACCGCCAACGCGCTCTCCCCCACCCTCGGAACGGTCGCCGCCGCCTCGGGCGGATTCATCGGCTTCCTGCTGCACCAGGTGACGACCCCCGGGCCGAAGGCGGACGCCGCGCTGGTCACGGTCGCCTCGCTGCTCTACCTGTCGGCCGCGCTGGCCGCCCGCCGGATGGACCGCGACCTGCTCGGGCCGGAACAGCACGGCGACCGCCCGGCGCTCGGCCAGGCGCTGGTCCGGGCCGCCGTCGAGCTCGGCGCCGCGGTGCGCCACCTGGTGCGGGACTGCCGGCCCGCCGTGCACGCGCTGGCCGCCGTCACCGCGGCCCGGTTCTGCTACGGCGTGCTGATCGTGGTCGTGGTGATGCTCGCCCGGTACACCTTCAACGACCCGGCCGACCCCGCGGCCGGACTGGTCACCCTCGGCCAGGCCGTCGGCCTCTCCGCCGCCGGCTTCTTCGTCGCCGCGGTGGTCAGCCCCTGGGGCACCCGGAGGTTGGGCCTGACCGGCTGGATGACGGCCTGCCTGGTCGCCCCGGTGGTCTTCGTCCCGGCCCTCGGCCTGAGCTTCACGCTGGTGCCCTGCCTGATCGCCGCCCTGCTGCTCGGAGTCGTCACCCAGGGCACCAAGATCTGCGCCGACACCGTGGTCCAGGAGTCGGTCGAGGACGAGTACCGCGGCCGGGTCTTCGCCATCTACGACGTGCTGTTCAACGTCGCCTTCGTGGCCGCCGCCCTGGTCACCGCGCTGGTGCTGCCGCTGTCCGGCCGTTCCGGCGCGGTGGTCGTCGGCGTCGCCGCGGTGTACGCCCTCACCGCGGTCCTCTACCTGCGCGCCGCGCGGCGCGGCTCGCTCGCCTGACCCGGCCTCACGGATCTCCCGGACTCGGGCCCGACGGCGTCCGACCGGGTCGCTAAGGTGTCAGACCTGTCGGAGCGACAGCACTCTGTCTCGGGGGACGAACTGATGAGCACACCGCCCAATCCGTACGGGCCGCCGCAGCCCGCTCCGGCCGGGCCGTCCGCCGGCTCCCCGTACGGTGCGCCCGTTCCCCCGCCGTCCGTCCCGTACGGACCGCCGCCCGGCTACGGGGCGCCGCCGCAGCCCGCCCCGGCCGGTTTCGGACCGCCGCCGTCGTACGGGCAGGCGCCGACGGCACCGCCCGCCAAGCGCAGCGGCCTCTCCAGGCTGAGGACGGTCGGCCTGGTCGGCGGTGGACTGGCCCTGGCGGTCGGGTACTTCGTCGCCGGACCGAGCGCCAGCAGCGCCAAGCCCGGCGACTGTGTCCGGGTGAGCGGCACCCGCAACGTCGAAATCCTCAAGTGCAGTGATGCCAAAGCGAATTACCGCGTACTGTCGAAGTTCGAAGGCACCGGTGACGTGACCCGCTGCCGACAGACGCCGCAGACCACGAGCACCGTCGCGGGCAAGAGCGGCCGCCGCTGGAACACCAAGCGGTACGTGCTCTGCCTCGGTCCGCTGGCACCCGCCACCACCGGTGTCCCGCCGGTGAAGAAGTCCTGAACCTTCCGCCACCCAGTCCACGGGGGACCACTTGTCCGTTCCGCCTCCGCCTCCGCCTCCGCCCCAGCCGCCGTACGGTCCGCCGCCGGGCGAGGGCAACCCGTACTCCTCCGGCGGTGCCTACGGCGCTCCGCCCCCGCCCGGTCCACCCGGCCCCCCCGGATACGGCTACGGCCAGGGCTACGGCCAGGGCTACGGCTACCCGAGCGCCCCGCCGCCCGAGCAGCCGTACGGCTACCCGCACCCGCAGCCCGCACCCGGCTACGGGTACCCGCCGCAGGGCCCGGCGGAGGGCCTGACCTGCCGGTTCTGCGGCGGCTACCCGGCGGTGAACGCCACCGTCCGCGGCCACCAGGGCCTGATCCTGGCCTACCGGATGCTGCGGATGTCCGGCCCGTTCTGCCGCACCTGCGGCACGGCCGCCGTGCGCGACATGTCCGCCCGGACGCTGGTCCAGGGCTGGTGGAGCCCGGTGTCGTGGCTGCTCACCCCGATCACGCTGCTGATGAACCTCGGCCCGCACGGCCGCTTCGGCCGGCTGCACCCGCCCGTCCCGGGCAGCCACGGACCGCAGCTCGACCCGGGCGCCCCGCTGACCCGCCGCCCGCACCTGGCGATGCTGCTGGTGCCGGTCTCGCTGGCGGTCGCCGTCGCCCTGGCCGCCACCGGGGTGCTCGGCCCGTCGACGAACGACCCGACCGACCCGATCACCGCGGCGCCGTCGCCGTCCGTCTCCACCGTCACGCCCTCGCCGACGCCGGCCTTCCCCTCGCCGGTCTTCCCGTCGCCGACCTTCACGATGCCGGTGGTGCCGAGCATCACCCTGCCGCCGGTCACCACCCCGACCGACGACACGGACAGCGTGGACACGGCCAAGGCGGGCGACTGCCTGCGCAACGAGAACGGCCTGGTCGGTGCGACCGCCGACACCCACCCGAAGGTCTCGGTGCTGCCCTGCACCGACACCACGGCGCAGTACAAGGTGATCTACAAGTACCTCGCCACGTCCGACGAGAAGGTCTGCGAGAAGCAGTCGAAGGCGGACACCTGGTACACCCGCACCTACACCAACTTCCCGTCGCTGAACTACGTGCTCTGTCTGAAGAAGCTCAAGTAGCCCGCCGCACGCGCGAGGGGTGGCCCCGGCCGAGTGCCGGGACCACCCCTCGCGTCGCGTCCGGAACCGGAACGGGACCGGGACCGGGACCGGGAACCGAAGCCGGTTCCGGCACCGGACCGGGCGTCAGCCCTGCTGCCCGGCCCACCAGGCGCGCAGCGCCGCGACCGCCTCGTCGTGCTCCATCGGGCCGTGCTCCAGCCGGAGTTCGAGCAGGTGCTTGTACGCCTTGCCGACCTGCGGACCGGGCTTGAGGCCGAGCAGTTCCATGATC
This sequence comes from Kitasatospora sp. NPDC086791, assembly GCF_040685975.1. Classification (NCBI taxonomy): domain Bacteria; kingdom Bacillati; phylum Actinomycetota; class Actinomycetes; order Kitasatosporales; family Streptomycetaceae; genus Kitasatospora; species Kitasatospora sp. NPDC086791. The sequence continues at coordinate 10,340 of NZ_JBFBOC010000021.1, forward strand.
TGGTTGCCGTCCAGCGCCGGGCGGACGGCGTCCAGCTCCTCCTGCTCCTTCAGCTCGGCGATCCGCGTCTCCAGACCGTCGTAGGTGCGCGAGAGCGTGGCCGCCTTCTTCTTGTTGCGGGTGGTGCAGTCGGAGCGGGTCAGCTTGTGCAGGCGCTCCAGCAGCGGCCCGGCGTCGGTGACGTAGCGGCGCACCGCCGAGTCGGTCCACTCGCCGCCGCCGTAGCCGTGGAAGCGCAGGTGCAGCTCGACCAGGCGCGAGACCTCCTCGGTGAGCTCCTTGGAGTACTTGAGCTCGCGCATCCGCTTGCGGGTCATCTTGGCGCCGACCACCTCGTGGTGGTGGAAGGAGACCCGGCCGTCCGACTCGAAGCGGCGGGTGCGCGGCTTCCCGATGTCGTGCAGCAGCGCGGCCAGCCGCAGGGTGAGGTCCGGGCCGTCCTGCTCCAGGGCGATGGCCTGCTCCAGGACGGTCAGCGAGTGCTCGTAGACGTCCTTGTGCCGGTGGTGCTCGTCGCGCTCCAGCCGCAGCGCGGGCAGTTCGGGCAGCACGAACCCGGCCAGGCCGGTGTCGACCAGCAGCCGCAGGCCCTTCACCGGGTGCTGGGCCAGCAGCAGCTTGTTGAGCTCGGCCTGCACCCGCTCGGCCGAGACGATGGTGATCCGCTCGGCCATCGCGGTCATCGCGGCGACCACCTCGGGCGCCGGTTCGAAGTCGAGCTGGGCGGCGAAGCGGGCGGCCCGCATCATCCGCAGCGGGTCGTCGGAGAAGGACTCCTCCGGGGTGGCGGGGGTGCGCAGCACCCGGGCCTCCAGGTCCGCCAGGCCGCGGTGCGGGTCGACGAAGCCGCGGCCGGGCAGGTCGACGGCCATCGCGTTGACCGTGAAGTCCCGGCGGACCAGGTCCTGCTCGATGGTCTCGCCGTAGCTCACCTCGGGCTTGCGGGAGGTGCGGTCGTAGGCCTCGGAGCGGTAGGTGGTGATCTCGATCAGGAAGGAGCCCTCGGGGGTGTCCTTGCGGGCGCCGACCGTGCCGAAGGCGATGCCGACGTCCCAGACCGCGTCCGCCCAGCCCTTGACCAGCTTGAGCACCTGCTGCGGGCGGGCGTCGGTGGTGAAGTCCAGGTCGTTGCCGAGCCGGCCGAGCAGCGCGTCCCGGACCGAGCCGCCGACCAGCGCCAGCCGGTGACCGGCCGCCTGGAAGCGGCGGGCGATCTCGTCGGCGACCGGCGACACCCGCAGCAGCTCTTGCAGGCCCAGGGTCTGGGCCTCGCTCAGGCCTGGTACGGCCCGGGCGGCGGTGCTGGGACGGTCGGTGCGCGTGGTGGGCTCATTGGCAGTGGACACGGCTCACAAGGGTACGTGCCCCGACAGGTCAACCGCCCGCGCGTTTTGGGCGTCTCACCCCACAGCCCGCAACACTGCACCGCAGGCCGCATCGTTACCATGCCGGTGGACGAGTCTCGGGCACCGGACAGGGGATGCGGTGTCGCGTGCCGCCACGGCCCGCGGCGTTCCCGCGGCAGCGGTGCGGCGACGGCGTCGGGCGAACGGGTCCAAACGTTTCAAGAATGTCAAGAGCTCCAAGCGAAGAACGTCGGGCGGACCGCGCCGGACGGGACGAACAGCATCAGCAGCAAACGATCGAGAACGGCGAGGGCGAAGCGAGTGAGTGAGCCGGCACGGCACTCGGGCCTGGGGGCGCACCGACAGCCTGGACGGGCCGAACGCCCCGCCGGGGGACGTCATCCGGTGCGCCGGGCGGGCCTGCGCCTCGCCGCCGCCTGCGCGGCCGCCCTGACCCTCTTCACGGCCGCCCCGGCCGGTGCGCTGCCGTCCGGCGGCAACCCCCGGCTGGCCGCGGACTCCACCGCCTCGGCCGAGTACCCGGTGGTCCTGAGCATCGAGTCGCTGGCCCCGCAGGTGGCCGTCCCCAACGGCGCCGTGACGATCACGGGGCACGTCACCAACGCCGGCAAGTCGGCGCTCAAGGGCGCCCACGCGGCGGTCCGCAAGCCGTACTCCGGCAAGCCGCTGGACCGGCGCAGCGACCTGGCCAACGTGGCCGGCCGCACCTCGCCGATCGGCTCCGACGGCGTGGAACTGGACAGCCCGCAGTACGCCCTGCCGGAGCTGAACCCGGGCCAGACCCTGCCGTACACGCTGAGCGTCGCGGTGAACGACCTCGGGCTGTCCTCCAGCGGCGTGTACGAGCTCGCGGTGGACGCCTGGGGCTCGACCGCCGACAACTCGCACGACCGGGCCCTGGGCATCGCCCGGAGCTTCCTGCCGTACAACCCGGGCGGCGCCGAGGCGCAGCCGACGAAGGTCACCACGCTCTGGCCGCTGGTGCACGCGCCGGTGCTGGCCGCGCAGACCGTCGCCGACAGCAGCGAGCAGTCCACCTCGGTGCTGCGCGACGACAGCCTGGCCGCCGAGTTCGCCCCCGGCGGCCGGCTGTACGAGCTGGTCGACACCGGTTCCAAACTGCCCGGCCTGACCTGGGTGATCGACCCGGACCTGGTCGACGCCGCGTTCGCGATGACCAAGCCGTACCGGGTGCAGAACCCGGGCACCGAGTCCGCGGGCAAGCCGGCCAGGGACGACAACACCGTCCCGGGCACCGGCACGGCCGCCGCCACCGCCTGGCTGGACAAGCTGCGGGCCGCCGTCGCCAAGCCGGAGAACCAGGTGGTCGCGCTGCCGTACGCCGACCCCGACCTCGCCTCGATCGCGCACAACGGGGCCGACCTGCCCGGCATGTCCACCGCGCTGAACAAGGCCGCGACGGCCGGCCGGCTGACCGTCGAGGGCCGGCTCTCGGTGGACACCCGCTCCGACGTCGCCTGGCCGTACCAGGGCTACGTCGACCAGCAGATCACCGGTCTCGCCCAGCAGGCGGGCAGCGGGCTGGTGCTGGCCAGCGGGGCGAGCATGCCGGAGCCGGACTCACTGAACTACACCCCGACCGCGGTGCGCCCGATCGGCAACGGGCAGAACGCGGTGGTCGCCGACGAGACGGTCTCCGGGCTGTTCCAGCGGGACCTGAGCTCCGCGAAGGACCAGACCGAGGCGACCCAGCGCTTCCTCGCCGAGACCTTCGCGATCACCCACGAGCAGCCGCAGAACCCGCGCGGGCTGCTGGTCATGCCGCCGCGCGAGCTGAGCGTCGCCACCGCCAAGGTGCTGGCGAACGCCCTGCAGACGGCGGCCGGCAAGTGGATCGCCCCGGCCAGGCTGGACGCGGTGGCCCAGTCCTCGCCCGACCCGAAGGCCGGCACCGGCGTCCCGGCGGCCGCCGACTACCCGACCCAGGCGCGCGCCTCGGAGCTGTCGGCCGCCGACCTCAGCGGCACCGACCGCATCCAGTACGACCTGGACACCCTGATGCGGGTGCTCACCCTGCCGCAGCGGGTGCGCGGCCCCTTCAACGCCGCGATGGTCCGCTCGCTGTCCACCGAGTGGCGCAGTCAGGCCCCGGCCGGCAGCGCCTACCGGCAGGGCGTCAAGATGTACCTGCAGGAGCTGACCAAGGCCGTCCAGGTGCCGCCGAAGCGGGTGGTCACCCTGGCCGGCGACACCGGGCAGCTCCAGGTCAGCGTCCGCAACGACCTGACCCAGACGGTCACCAACCTGAAGCTGGTGCTCACCTCGACCCAGCCGAACAGGCTGCGGGTGGGCAAGGAGGAGGAGCTGGTCCTCCCGGCCTCGCAGAGCGCCACCCTCCGCTTCCAGGCCGAGGCGCACAACAACGGGCCGGTCACCATGACCGCCCAGCTGTGGACCACCGGCCCGAACCCGCGGGCGTACGGCGAGGCCCAGACCTTCACCGTCGAGGTCACCTCGGTGACCAACGGGGTGCTGTACGTCTTCGCGGGCGCCGGCGTCCTGCTCCTGCTGGCCGCGCTGCGCTTCATGCGCCAGCGCAAGCGGCGGGACGGCCGGCCGCACGAGGACGGCGACCAGCCGGTCGGGGACGCCCCGGCGGCGGGCGGCGGGGCCGCCGCCGCGGAGCCGGCGCCGGACCGGGCCGACCGAGCGGGCGGGTCCAGCGGGTCCAGCGAGTCCGACGGTTCCGACGGGGACGGGCCGACGGACGATGCCGCTGGTGACGGTCCCGCGCGGACACCGCGCGGCAGCAGCCCGGATGGCCGGGATCGGGCCGCCAGTGATGAGAAGGTTGGTCCTTGATACCGCCGACCCCCCGCGATGCCGGGTCGGTCTCCCCCCACGACAGCGAAGAGGTGACATGACCGGGCGCAGCGAGGAGCGGCCCCCGGGCCGCGGTGAGAGCCGGCCGGGTGCCGAGTCGCCGTCCGGCGACTGGTACGTGGCCGACACCTACGCCCAGGACCCGTACGCGGCCGACGCGTACGGGACCCCGCAGGACGGCCGGGACCCGTACGGCCTGCGGGCCGGCCGGCCGGCCGAGCCCGAGCAGCAGGCCGCCGCGTACGACGTGCCGCCGCAGCTGCCACCACAGGGCGGCGGCTACCCGACGCCGGTGCCGCCGACCCCGTACCCGGCGGCGGAGCAGTTCTCGCCCCCGGTGCCGCCGACGCAGCCCGGCTGGGACACCCCGCCGCAGGCCGCCTGGCAGCCGGAGCAGACCCCGGCCCCGGCCCCGGCCCCGGCCGGCGGCCGGTGGGGCGGTGCCGAACAGCCGCAGCAGCCGCAGCAGCAGTGGGAGCCCGGCCCGGCGCACTCCGCCTGGGACACCGAGACCACCGAGTACGTCGGGGTGGACGCGCTGTTCGGCGGCCGGCAGGCGCAGGCCGCGGCACCGCCGCCGGTCCCGCAGCCCGCCCCGGCCCCGCAGACCGCGCAGCCGAGCTCCCCCGGAGCCGTGCCGCCCGGCGCGCAGGGCGGCCCCGGGCCGTACCCGCCGGTGGTCGGCCGCCCGGGGCAGCCGACGCACGGCGGTCCGACCGGGCAGCGCCCCTTCGTGCCGCCGATCGAGTTCGACCCGCCGCTCTCCGAGGAGGAGGCCACCATGCAGGTGGCCGCCGTCGCGGTGCCCCCGGCGGTCGAACCGCTGGCGGACCTCGCCGCCGAGGAGCACGCCGCGCAGCCGCAGCCCGCGGCCGCCCCGGCGGCCGGTGGCGGCGGGGGCGGCAAGGTCGCGAGCCTGCTGAACTCCAGCGCGATCATGGCGGCCGGCACCCTGGTCTCCCGCGGCACCGGCTTCGTCCGGACCATGGTGATCACCCTGGCCATCGGCGTCGGCGTGATGGGTGACTCGTACAACGCGGCGAACACCCTGCCGACCCTGCTGTACATCCTGATCGGCGGTGGCGCGCTGAACGCGGTCTTCGTGCCGCAGCTGGTGCGCAGCATGAAGAACGACGAGGACGGCGGCACCGCGTACGCCAACCGGCTGCTCACCCTGGTGATGGTCGGGCTCGGCGGCGTGGTGTTCCTGGCGGTGCTCGGGGCACCGGTGCTGGTCCAGCTGATCGCCCACCCGATGATGGTGAACCCGGAGCGGGCCGACACCACGGTGGCGCTGGCCCGCTACTGCCTGCCCACCATCTTCTTCATGGGCATCCACGTGGTGATGGGCCAGATCCTCAACGCCCGCGGCCGGTTCGGCGCGATGATGTGGACCCCGGTCCTGAACAACATCGTGGTGATCTTCACCTTCGCCGCCTACTTCTGGGTCTACGGCGGGTTCGGCACCACCCACGTCAAGCCGGAGGACATCTCGCCCGAGGGCGTCCGGCTGCTCGGCCTCGGCACCCTGATCGGCCTGGTCGTCCAGTCGCTGGCGATGATCCCGTACCTGCGGGCGGCCGAGTTCCGCTTCCGGCCCCGCTTCGACTGGCGCGGCCACGGCCTGGGCAAGGCCGCCCGGCTGGCCAAGTGGACGTTCTTCTTCGTGCTCGCCAACCAGGCCGGCTACCTGGTGATCACCCAGCTGTCCACCAAGGCCGGTGACGCCGCCGCAGCGGCCGGCCACAGCGGCGTCGGCCTGTCCGCGTTCTCCAACGCCCTGCTGATCTGGCAGCTGCCGCAGGCCGTGATCACCGTCTCGATCATGAGCGCGGTGCTCCCCCGGCTGTCCCGGGCGGCCGCCGACGAGGACGCCGGAGCCGTCCGGGACGACATCTCCTACGGTCTGCGCACCACCGCGGTGGCGGTCGTCCCGGCCGCGTTCCTGTTCCTGTCGCTCGGTCCGGTGATCGGCCGTTCGATCTACGCGGTCGGCGGCAACGAGTCCGTCCTGAGCGACGCCACCAACATCGGCCTGATGCTCTCCGCGTTCGCCCTGGGCCTGATCCCCTACTCGGCCCAGTACGTGATGCTGCGCGGCTTCTACGCCTACGAGGACACCCGGACGCCGTTCTCCAACACCGTCTGGGTGGCGGCCTGCCAGGCCGTCTTCTCGCTGCTGTGCTGGCTGCTGCTGCCCGCGCAGTGGACGGTGATCGGCATGGCCTTCGGGTACGGATTCGCCTACGCCATCGGGGTGATGGTGGCCGTGCCGAAGCTGAAGAAGAAGATCGGCGGGCTGGACACCAAGCGGATCGGAAAGACGTACAGCCGGCTGGCCGCCGCCTGCGTCCCGGCCGCGCTGGTGGGCCTCGGCGCCAGTCTGGCGGTCCAGCGGGTGCTCGGCGGCTGGGCCGGGAGCCTGGCCGGCCTGGTCGTGGCCGGCGGCCTGCAGCTGGCGGTCTTCGTGCTCGTCGCGAAGCGCCTGCGGATCGAGGAACTGAACGCCATGCTGGGCATGGTCCGCGGCCGACTGGGCCGCTGACCGTCCTTTCGACGGCCGGACGAGCGGGCGCCCTGACCGGGCGTCAACCGGAGCGAACAGCTCCGCCGCTCGTCCGGCCGACTGCTGGGCCGCCAGCCGCGCCGGGCCCTCCCGGCAGTGAGATGGCGACCCGGTGTCCTATCTGCACCACATCTCTCCACCCCTGGGCAACCGAGCAGGCCCCTCAGAGGTCGTACCCGGGGGAGAAGAGTGGGCACAATTGTCCTGGAGCACGGGGCCACCGACCCACGGGCTCCAGCGACTCTCTCGGCCGGGGCGACACAAGGGGAGGCAGGACCACGGTGGCTGATGGCACCAAGGCGGTCGTCGACACGTCGGCAGCTGACACGGCGGCGGACGAAGCCGCGCTGGCCGCGGCGATCGACGGGCTCGCCGTCGCGGAGGACGCCGACGGGCGCGCCGGTGCCGACGGCGGCAAGGACGCCTCCACCGCTGCCGCCGTTCCCGGGAAGAGCGCCGGGGACGGCGCCGGGAGCACCGGCACCCGTGCCGGCTCCGGCGCGGCCTCCGGAAGGTCCGGCGGCTCCGGCGCGGCCTCCGGGAGCACCGACGACGCCGGCGACGGCTCCGACGGAGACGCCGCCGAGGACGCCGACCCGGCGACCTCGGTCAGCGAGGAGACCTCGGAGATCACCGCCCCGCTCTCGGTCCAGGAGATCGCCGCCGAACTGGCCGCCGGCTCCGCCCGGAAGAAGCCGGCCACCGCCCCCGGGCAGGCCACCGCCAAGCGCCGTCCCACCGATCCGCAGCCCACGGTCGACCCGCGCGACACCGCGACCCTCCCGCGCACCCTCCCCGCGCCGCAGCGCCGCAGCGGCGACATGATCGGCCACCGGTACCGGCTGGAGGAGTGCATCTCCGAGACCGACACCTTCAGCAGCTGGCGCGCCGTCGACGAGAAGCTGCGCCGGGCCGTCGGCGTCCACCTGATGGCCTCCGGCCACCAGCGGGCCCGCAAGGTGCTGGCCGCCGCCAAGTCCGCCGCCCTGCTCGGCGACCCGCGCTTCGTCCAGGTCCTGGACGCCGTCCAGGAGGGCGAGCTGGTCTACGTCGTGCGGGAGTGGCTGCCGCACTCCTCCGACCTGGCCAAGCTGCTGGCGAACGGCCCGCTGGAGCCGCACGAGGCGTACCAGATGGTCCGCCAGGTCGCCGACGCGGTCGCGGCCGCCCACCGGCGCGGCCAGGCCCACCTGCGGCTCACCCCGCGCTGCGTGCTGCGCACCGACAGCGGCCAGTACCGGATCAACGGCATCGCGGTGGACGCCGCCCTGCGCGGGCTGCCCGTCGAGGGCACCGCCGAGGACGCCCAGCGCTCCGACACCCGCGCGATCGGCGCCCTGCTGTTCGCCGCGCTCACCCACCGCTGGCCGTACCCCGAGGACCGCTACGACCTCCGGGGCCTCCCGAAGGGCCTCCAGAACGTCGCGCCGGACCAGGTCCGCGCCGGGGTCCACAAGGGCCTGTCCGAGCTCGCCGCCCGCGCCCTGTTCGACCACCCGCCGCACCACGCCGAGCCGATCACCACCCCGGAGGAGCTGGTCCGGGCGATCGCGCAGCTGCCCCGGATCCGCCAGCCCGAGCCGGAGCTGCCCGCCTACCCGGCACCGCCCCGGCACAACACCCACGCCCTGCCCACCGCGCCCAACCCGACCCGGGTCGCGGACCCGGCGGTCGTGCCACTGCCCGTCTCCTCCCGCCCGGCCTCGACCCACCGCACCCGGCGCCGGCTGCGCCGGGTGGCCAAGGCCACCGCCTGGACGGTCGCCCTGGGCGCGATCGGCGTCGCCTCCTGGCAGTTCGTCGACAACCTGCGCCACAACAACGGCGCCGTCGCCTCCCCGCTGCCCTCGGCCACCAGCGCCGCGCCCACGACCGCGCACCCGACGACGCACACGCCGGTGCCGATCGCCATCAAGGAGGCGCAGTCGTACAACCCGCTGGGCGACGGCCCCGAGGGCACCGAGACCATCGGGAAGTCCATCGACGGCGACCCGAACACCTCCTGGACCACCGGCTGGTACTTCGACCAGTTCGGTCCCAAGGCGCCCGCCCTCAAGTCGGGCACCGGCCTGCTGATCGACCTCGGCTCGCCGCAGTCGGTCTCCACGGTGAACGTCCAGTTCAGCGGCGGTGAGCAGACCGCGGAGCTCCGCCTGCCCACCCCGGCCGCCGCCGCCAACCCGATGCAGGCCAGGCCGGACGGTTTCACCGTCGTCGGCAAGAAGAGCGGGACCAACGTCGAGTACACCCTCGACAACCCGATCACCACCCGCTACCTCTTGATCTGGCTGACCAGCCTGGCCAAGGATTCCGACAGCAAGTTCCGCGGCCACGTCGCCGAGGTCAAGGTCTCCGGCTGACCCGACCACCGGGGCCCGGCCATCGGACGGGACGGACCGTCGGACGGGGCCGGCCATCGGGGGGCCGGGCCGGGCGGCGCACGCGCACGGCGAGGACGAAGAGGTGGCGGTGACGGACAGCGTGGACCGGACGGACGACGACGCGGCGCTGCTCGCCCGGCACGTGGCGGGCGACCGGGAGGCCTTCGGCCTGCTGGTGAACCGCCACCGCGACCGGCTCTGGGCGGTCGCCCTGCGCACCCTCGGCGACCGCGAGGAGGCCGCCGACGCGCTCCAGGACGCCCTGGTCTCCGCCTTCCGCGCCGCCGCCGGCTTCCAGGGCCGCTCGGCCGTCACCACCTGGCTGCACCGGATCGTGGTCAACGCCTGCCTGGACCGCGCCCGGCGCAGCGCCACCCGCCGCACCACCCCGCTCGACGAGGACCCGCAGCGGCTCGACACCCTGGTCGGCGCCGCCGAGCCGGCCGATTCCCCGGTGGTCCGCGCCGAGCTGCACCGCGAGGTGACCGCGGCGCTCGACGAGCTGCCCGCCGAGCAGCGGGCCGCGCTGGTCCTGGTCGACATGCAGGGCTACCCGGTCGCCGAGGCCGCCGAGCTGCTGGGCGTCCCGGTGGGCACGGTGAAGAGCCGCTGCGCGCGCGGCCGGGCCCGGCTGCTCCCGCTGGTGCGGCACCTGCGCGAGAACGACGCCGGGCCGGATGTTTCACGTGAAACACCGGGCGCACCGGGCGCGACCCCACCACGGCGGGGAGCCCCGGGGAACCCGACGGCTCCCCGCGCCGTCACAGGGACGAGCCCGAACACCGGTCGGACGGTTCTGGAAGGAGACGCGAGCACACGATGACCGCCCCCCTCCCCTCCCCCGATCCCGCCGGGGACCACCCCTCGGTCGACGCCCTCGCCGACCTCGCCGAGGGACTGGTCGAGTCCCCCGCGGCCGTCACGGCGCTGCGCCGGCACCTGGACGGCTGCGCCGAGTGCCGGGAGACCGTCGACGCCCTCGCCGAGGTCCAGGCGCTGCTCGGCGACGTCGACACCCCGCCGATGCCCGCCGACGTCGCCGACCGGCTGGACGCCGCGTTGGCCCGGGCCGCGGCCGAGGCCGACTCCGCGGCCGCCCCCGAGAGCTCACCCGAGAACTCACCCGCGGACTCCTCCGGAGCCTCCTCCGCGGGCGCCGCGGCCACCCGTCGGCCCGGCACCCCGGCCCCGCCCGCGCGCGCGGTCGCAGGGCCCTCCGCGCCGCCCTCCCGGCCCTCCGCCGCCACCGGCCCGGGCCGCTCCCGCCCCCGGCGGCGGTTCGCCCTGCTGCTGGGCACCGCGGCCGCGCTGGCCGCCCTCGGACTCGGCGGGGCACTGCTGCTGCACCCCGGCGACCGGGCCGGCGGCCCCGCCGTCACCGCGGGCGCCCCGGCGGACAGCACCGCCGCCGTGGGCCAGAACGCCCGCAGCCCGCAGCCGGCGGGCGCCGGCACCGTCTACCGTGCCGACCAACTCGCCGCCCAGGTCCAGCAGCTGCTGGCCCGCGCGGAGACCCCCACGGGGTCGCGCCCGACCGGACTGGCCAAGCCCGACAGCATCCTGCCCGCCCAGGGCGCCCGGCCGGAGCCCTCCTCCCCCGCCGCCTCCCCGACCCCCGCGCCGTCCTGCCCGGCCCCGGCCGCCGGCACCCCGCTGGCCACCGACCGGGGCAGTTACGACGGCGCCCCGGTCGACGTCCTGGTCTACCCGGTGCCCGGCCGGACCGATCTGGTCGACGTCTACCTGCGGTCCCCCGACTGCGGCCCGATCGTCCTGCACCGGAACGTTCCCAGCCGCTGAGCAGTGGTTCCCATGCGATCCACGCCCAGCGCGGCACGCCGCTCCCGGAGTTCGGCCGCCTGGTACTGATCCGCCTGGGAATGCGAGACACTGGTCAGTCGTTGTCCCGGGCGGCGGAGCAGGACCGCCCTCCCCGCAGCAAACGCGGGTCGCGATGCGAACCAGGAGAAGCAGTGAGCGACGTCCGTAACGTGATCATCATCGGTTCCGGCCCGGCCGGGTACACGGCTGCGCTCTACACGGCCCGTGCCTCCCTCAAGCCGCTGGTCTTCGAGGGGGCCGTCACCGCCGGTGGTGCGCTCATGAACACCACCGAGGTCGAGAACTTCCCGGGCTTCCGGGACGGCATCATGGGCCCCGAGCTGATGGACAACATGCGGGCCCAGGCCGAGCGCTTCGGCGCCGAGCTGATCCCCGACGACATCGTCGCGGTCGACCTCACCGGTGACATCAAGACCGTCACCGACTCCGAGGGCAACGTGCACCGGGCGCGCGCCGTGATCGTCACCACCGGCTCACAGCACCGCAAGCTCGACCTGCCGAACGAGGACAAGCTCTCCGGGCGCGGCGTCTCCTGGTGCGCCACCTGCGACGGCTTCTTCTTCCGCGACCAGGACATCGCGGTGGTCGGCGGCGGCGACACCGCCCTGGAGGAGGCGACCTTCCTCTCCCGCTTCGCCAAGAGCGTCACGATCATCCACCGCCGGGACACCCTGCGCGCCTCCAAGGCGATGCAGGAGCGCGCCTTCGCGGACGAGAAGATCCGCTTCGAGTGGGACAGCGCGGTCGAGGCCATCCACGGCGACCCGAAGCTGAGCGGCGTCACCCTGCGCGACACCACCACCGGGGAGACCCGCGAGCTCGCCGTCACCGGTCTGTTCATCGCGATCGGCCACGACCCGCGCACCGAGCTGTTCAAGGGCCAGCTGGACCTCGACGCCGAGGGTTACCTCAAGGTCGAGGCCCCCTCGACCCGGACCAACATCCCGGGCGTGTTCGGCGCCGGCGACGTCGTGGACCACACCTACCGCCAGGCCATCACCGCCTCCGGCACCGGCTGCTCCGCCGCGCTGGACGCCGAGCGCTACCTGGCCGCGCTGGACGACCTGGAGGCCAAGGCCGCCGCCGTGGCGGTCTGACCCCCGGGCCACCGACCCACCGACCCACCGACCCACCCCCGCGGGGGGAGTGTTCCCCCTGACGCACCCCCCGCCCCGGCCGGGCAGAAACAGAACGGGCCCACCCGTTGTTCTCCTGGCAGCAGCCCCCTCCGTCCGAACCCGAGGAGTTCCCGTGGCCGGCGCCACCACCACCGTCACCGACGCGACGTTCAAGTCCGACGTCCTGGACAGCGACAAGCCCGTCCTGGTCGACTTCTGGGCCACCTGGTGCGGCCCGTGCCGCCAGGTCGCCCCGATCCTGGACGAGATCGCGGCCGAGCACGCCGACAAGCTGACCATCGCCAAGCTCGACGTGGACGCCAACCAGGCGACCGCCGCCCAGTACGGCGTCATCTCGATCCCGACGCTGATCCTGTACAAGGGCGGCGAGCCGGTGAAGTCCATCACCGGTGCCCGTCCGAAGGCCGCGCTGCTGCGCGAGCTGGACGGCTTCATCTAGGTCGTCGGACCGTCGACCGCACGGCGGCGGGGCTCCCCACCCGGGGAGCCCCGCCGCCGTCTTTCGTCCCGCTCCCGTGCCCGCGACCCCTGCCCGGGGCCCGCTCAGAACGGCCGCAGCGCCGGCTCCTTGCGCCCGCCGCCGAGCAGCCGCTCCAGCGCCCCCTCCACGTCCCCCCGCCAGGAGAGCGTGGTCCGCGCCTCCAGCCGCAGCCGCGGGTAGCGGACGTGCGGCCGGACGGTCTTGAAGCCCACCGCGAGCAGGTGGTCGGCCGGCAGCACGCAGTCGGTCGGCAGCCGTCCGGCCGAACCGAAGGCCTCGATCGCCCGCACCCCGCGCCCGATCAGGTCCTTGGCCACCGTCTGCACCAGCACCCGGCCGAGTCCCTGGCCCTGGTAGCCCGGCAGCACCCGGCTGACCATCAGCTGCACGGCGTCCGGCGACACCGGACTGGTCGGGAAGGACTGCGAGCCGGGGACGTAGGCGGGCGGCGCGTAGAGCACGAAGCCCGCGGGCTGGTCGTCCACGTAGACGATCCGACCGCAGGAGCCCCACTCCAGCAGGACCGTGGAGATCCACCCCTCCTTCGCCAGCTCCGGCTTCCCGGAGTCCACCGCCTCCCTGGCACTGACCGGGTCCAGCTCCCAGAACACGCAGGAGCGGCAGCCGGCCGGCAGGTCCCCCAGGTTGTCCAGCGTCAGCGGAGCGATCCGGCGTCCCATGCCCGTACCTCCTCCTCCACCTCACGGTCGAGTGTTCCCCCACGAACACCGATGGGTGCATGTTTCACGTGAAACAGCGCCCACGTGAAGCATGCACCCATCGGTCCGGTGCCCTCGGCCCCGAAGCCCGGCCCGGCCCCGGAGCCCGACCCGGCCCCGGAGCCCGGCTCAGCTCTGCGACAGCCGCAGACCGTCCTCGCCGGGGGCCATGCTGTCCAGGATCCGGTTCAGGTCCTCCACCGAACCGAACTCCAGCACCACCTTGCCCTTGCCCAGCTTGCCCCCGCGCTGCGAGACCTCGACCTTGACCCGGGTGTCGAAGCGGTCCGACAGCCGGCTCGCCAGGTCGTTGAAGGCCGGGGAGATCAGCTTGCCCGCCTGGGGAGCCTGGCGCTTGGGCTTCTTCCCCTCCTCCGGACGCATCAGCAGGACGATCTCCTCGACGTTGCGCACCGTGAGGCCCTCGGCCACGATCCGCGCGGCCAGCTGCTCCTGCTGCGCGGCGTCCGGCACCCCGAGCAGCGCCCGGGCGTGCCCGGCCATCAGCGTTCCGGCCACCAGCCGGGTCTGCACGGACGGCGGGAGCTTCATCAGCCGCAGGGTGTTGGAGACGTGCGCGCGCGAGCGGCCGATCCGGTCGGCCAGCTCCTCGTGGGTGCAGGAGAAGTCCCGCAGCAGCTGGTCGTAGGCGGCGGCCTCCTCCAGCGGGTTCAGCTCGGCCCGGTGCAGGTTCTCCAGGAGGGCGTCCAGCAGCAGCTTGTCGTCCTCGGTGGCCCGGACGATCGCCGGGATCCGCTCCAGCCCGGCCTCCCGGGAGGCGCGCCAGCGGCGCTCGCCCATGATCAGCTCGAAGCTGTCCGCGCCGACCTGGCGCACCACGATCGGCTGGAGCAGACCGACCTCCTTGATGGAGGTGACCAGCTGGCCCAGCTTGTCGTCGTCGAAGACCTCGCGCGGCTGGCGCGGGTTCGGGGTGATCGCGTCCAGCGGCAGCTCGGCGAAGTAGGCACCGGCCGGCTGCGCCTGCTCGGCCTGCTTCTCGGCGGCCGCCCGGGCCGCCACCGTGCCGCCGCGGCCGCCCGCCGGCGGCGGCACCGGGCCCGGCGAGGTCGTGCCCGCCACCACCGAGGCCGGTACGGGCGTGGCCGTCGCCGGCTGCGCCGCCGCCCCGCCGTCCACCGGCGCGGCGGGGCGGATCAGCGCCTCCAGCCCTCGACCCAGACCCCTGCGAGCACTCACTGATGACCCTCCGTCGTACCGTGCTGTGCCACCGGGGCGCCGTGCCCCTGCTGGCCGTCCCGCTGCTGGCCCACCACCCCGGCGCCCTGGCCCACCGCACGCAGCGCGAGCTCGCGGGCGGCCTCCAGGTAGGAGAGCGCCCCGGTCGAGCCCGGGTCGTAGGTGAGCACCGTCTGCCCGTAGCTGGGCGCCTCCGAGATGCGCACCGAGCGGGGGATCGCCGTGCTCAGCACCTCTTGCTGGAAGTGGGTCCGGACCTCCTCGGCGACCTGGGCGGCCAGCCTGGTCCGGGCGTCGTACATGGTGAGCAGGATGGTCGACACGTGCAGCGCGGGGTTCAGGTGGGCGCGCACCAGCTCGACGTTGCGCAGCAGCTGGCCGAGGCCCTCCAGCGCGTAGTACTCGCACTGGATCGGGATCAGCACCTCCTGGCCGGCGACCAGGGCGTTGACCGTCAGCAGGCCCAGCGAGGGCGGGCAGTCGATCAGGATGTAGTCCAGCGGCTGCTCGTAGGCGGCGATGGCGCGCTGGAGCCGGCTCTCCCGGGCCACCAGGGAGACCAGCTCGATCTCGGCGCCGGCCAGGTCGATGGTGGCGGGGACGCAGAACAGCCCCTCGACGTCGTGCACCGGCTGCACCACGTCGGCCAGCGGCTTGCCCTCCACCAGGACGTCGTAGATGGACGGCACGTCGGCGTGGTGGTCGATGCCGAGCGCCGTGGAGGCGTTGCCCTGCGGGTCGAGGTCGACGACCAGGACGCGCAGCCCGTGCATGGCCAGCGAGGCGGCCATGTTCACGGTGGTGGTGGTCTTGCCCACCCCGCCCTTCTGGTTGGCGACCACGATCACCCGGGTGGCGGCGGGTCGGGGCAGTCCCCCTCCCGCTCGGCCGATCGCCTGAACCGCAGCCTGGGCAGCCCGCGCGATGGGCGTGTCATCGATCTGGTCGATGGTCTCCGAGTCCTGCATGGTGGTCAGTGTTTCACGTGGAACCGGAGCGGCAACAGTCGCAGCCCGGAAGAGGCCGAGCCCGCGGCGGAGCCGCACATCGAGACTGTCCGAGAGCAAGGGGCGACGTTTCACGTGAAACACCATGCCCGCTTTGCCGGAAATCTGACGTTGCGACACTCCGGCGCCCGGGGGTACCTCCCGGCCGGAGATCCGGGGAAACGCCGCTGGCCCGGGAGAGTCGGCGCCGCCTGGCCCCCGGACGACGACGGGCGGACGCCCCTCCCGTGCAGGAGGCCCGTCCGCCCGTCTCCGTACCTGTCGACGTTCACCCGGCTCAGCGGGTGCGGCGCCGCCCACCCCGTCCGCGCTCGCCGTTGCGGGCGCTCGCGGTGCGGCCCGCCCGGGCCGCCTTGGCCCGCCGGGTCGCGGCCTTCACCCCGCCGGGGCTCTCCCCCGCCTTGACCTGGACCACCCGGGTCGAGGTCTCCAGGGTGCCCTCGCCCACCGAGATGACGGTCCACTCGACCGCGCCCAGCTTGGCCAGCCCGGCCCGCGAGTCGGCCAGCTCCTGCTCCGCGCTGTCCCCCTTGAGTGCCAGCATCTGGCCGTGCGGACGCAGCAGCGGCATGCCCCAGCCGGCCAGCCGCTCCAGCGGCGCCACCGCCCGGGCGGTCACCACGTCCACCGCGAGCTTGCCGACCATCTCCTCGGCGCGGCCGCGCAGCACCGTGACGTTGTCCAGCCCCAGCTCCCGGACGACCTCCTCCAGGAAGGTGGTCCGGCGCAGCAGCGGCTCCAGCAGCGTCACCGAGACGTCCGGCCGGGCCAGCGCCACCGGGATGCCGGGCAGACCGGCACCGGAGCCGACGTCGCACAGGGTGATGCCGCCGGGCAGCAGCTCGGCCAGCACCGCGCAGTTGAGGACGTGGCGGTCCCAGAGCCGGGGCACCTCACGCGGCCCGATCAGCCCGCGCTGGACGCCCGCGGTGGCCAGCAGCTCGGTGTACCGGACCGCGGCGTCGAAGCGGTCGCCGAAGACCTCCCGGGCGACGGCCGGCGCCTCGCCCGGCCCGGTCTCCTCGCCCGGCGCGGTCACCTCGTCGGCCCGCCCCTCGGCGGCCGGGTCCACGTCCTCCCCCGGCCGGCCGGCAGCCGCGTTCTCCGTGTCCATCTCGACCTCTCCGATCCCCGGATCCACCGACCCGCTCAACGCACTGTTTCACGTGAAACGTCTACCGCCGGGTCGTTCCCCGCGGAAGGGACGACGACCCCGCCCGCACGAGGCGGACGGGGTCGCGTCCGGTGAAGCTCTCCGGCCGCCGTGGCGGCCGGTCATCGACCTGCCGGCCTCAGGCCGGCAGTACGACCACGCACCGCTGGGGCTCTTCGCCCTCGGACTCGCTGCGCAGACCGGCCGCGGCGACCGCGTCGTGGACGACCTTGCGCTCGAACGGCGTCATCGGCCGCAGCTTGACCTGCTCGCCACTGCTCTTCGCCTGCTCGGCGGCCTCGGCACCGAGCGTGGCCAGCTCGGTGCGCTTGCGGGCCCGGAAGCCGGCAATGTCCAGCATGAGGCGGCTGCGTTCGCCGGTCTCCCGGTGGACAGCCAACCGGGTCAGCTCCTGCAGGGCCTCCAGCACCTCGCCGTCCTGGCCGACCAGGCGCTGCAGCGCGCGGTCGTTGCCGTCGCTGACGATGGAGACCAGGGCGCGGTCGCCCTCGACGTCCATGTCGATGTCACCGTCGAGGTCCGCGATGTCGAGCAGACCCTCCAGGTAGTCCGCCGCGATGTCGCCCTCCTGCTCCAGGCGGGAGACGAGGTTCTCGTCGGCGCTGGCGGCGGCCTCGGCCTCGACGGCGGAGGTGGTGCCTTCCGTCACTGATGGACTCCTTCGGAGATGGGCCCGTCGAGCGGGCCGGGAACGAAGCTCTTCGCGGCTGTCAGGCCCGGGGCCCGGTCAGGACTTCCGCTTCGGCCGCTGGCCGCCACCGCGCTTCGGCTGCTGCCGGGTGCCCTGCTTGGTGCCGGTGGGCTTGGTCGTGCCCTGCTTGGCGGCCGCCGGCTTGGTCTCCGGCTCGGCCGGGACGGCGTCGGCGGGTTCCTCGGCCGTGACGTCCTTGCCCGGCTCGGCGCCGGGCTGTCCGGCGGCGCCGTGCTGGCGCTGCGCCTTGGACTGCCGACGGGGCTGCTGGCGGCGGGCGTGCACCGACTCCTCGACCACCGCGGACGCGGCGGACGCGGCGCTGAGCGCCTCCTTGGACGGGGGCAGGATCCCCCAGAGCGCACCCTTGATCTCCGTGCCGTCCGGACGCAGTCGGCCGGCCTTCTTCAGCCGGGCCTGGCGCTCCTCCCAGGCCTTGCTGCCCGGGGTCGGGTTGTTGTGGATGACGATCAGCTGCTGGCCCATCGACCAGACGTTGGTGGTCAGCCAGTAGACCAGGACACCGACGGGGAAGTTGATGCCCATCACGGCGAACATGACCGGGAAGACGTACATCAGCATCTTCTGCTGCTGCATGAACGGCGTCTTCACCGTGAGGTCGACGTTCTTGGTCATCAGCTGGCGCTGGGTGACGAACTGCGACAGCGACATCATGATGATCATCACCGCGGTGACGATCTTGACGCTGGTCTCGCTGCTGCCGAGGAAGGTCGCGGAGAGCGGGGCGCCGAAGATGTGCGCCTTGCCGGCGCTCACCAGCAGGTCACCGTGGATGACGCCGATGTCCTGGCCCTTGGCGACCTTGGCGAGCACGCCGTAGAGAGCGGTGAAGAACGGCGCCTGCACGAGGATGGGAAGGCAGCTGGAGAACGGGTTGGTACCCGCCTCCTTGTACAGCTTCATCATCTCTTCGGACTGGCGCTGCCGGTCGTTCTTGTAGCGCTCCTGGATGGCCTTCATCTTCGGCTGGATCGCCTGCATGGCCCGGGTCGCCTTGATCTGCTTCACGAAGAGCGGGATCAGGCAGATCCGGATGACGACCACCATCGAGGCGATGGACAGACCCCAGGCCCAGCCACCGTCCGGGTTGAAGACGTGGCTGTACAGCGAGTGGAACTGGACGATGATCCAGGACACCGCTGTGTACAGGGGATTCAGGAAGGAGAAGGTCACCGGTCAGGCTCCTTGGACAGGTGGATCGGCCGTGCGGGGCCAATGGGCGCCGGGCCCTCGGGGTCCGGACCGGCGGAGGTGGCGGTCACCGGATCTCCGGTGGCGGACCGGCTCTTCAGCCAGTCTCGCAACCGCCGGTGCCACACCGGGTGCTTGCGCGGCGGAACGTGATCGACCCCGCCGGGCGTCCACGGATTGCAGCGCAGGATGCGCCACGCGGTCAGTCCGCCGCCCTTGACCGCCCCGTGCACCTTCACGGCCTCGTAGCCGTAGTGCGAGCAGGAGGGGTAGTAACGGCAGACCGGACCGAGCAGTGGGCTGATCGTCCACTGGTAGACCCTGATCAGACCCATCAGCAGGTACTTCATCGCCCTGCTCCCGTCGGCGCCGTGGCGGCGGGCTCAGCCCTCAGCAACCGCTTCAGCGCCGCGTCCAGGTCACGTTCGAGGTCCTGGTACGAGGCGGACGCGGCCTGGGGCAGCGCACGCACCACTATCAGGCTACCGGCGGGCAGCCTGGACAGACGATCACGGATGAGATGGCGCAACCGGCGCTTGACCAGGTTGCGAACGACCGCCGGGCCGACGGCCTTGCTCACGACGAAACCCGCACGCGCCGAAGGAGTCCCCTCGGCGACGTGCGGGCGGGAGTCGCTGGTCCGGTCGGTCTGCCCCTGCGGGTCGCCGTCTCTGTTGAGATGGACGACCAGGAGGGGCCGGCCGGCCCGACGACCGCGTTTCACCGCGGTCGCGAAGTCCTGGCGCCGCCGCAGCCGATTCTCGGAGGGCAGCACAACAGACTCTGGCGCGGATCAGGCGGACAGGCTGGCGCGGCCCTTGCCACGGCGGGCGGCCAGGATGGCGCGGCCGGCGCGGGTACGCATCCGCAGCCGGAAGCCGTGGGTCTTCGCGCGACGACGGTTGTTCGGCTGGAAGGTGCGCTTGCTCACTCGGGGGCTCCTGAGGTGAATCGTAGGATGACGGGGGGTCGCTTGGCCGTCACCGTGCGTCCGCGTGATCTCCCCTGATTCGGAAATCCGGCCCATCGCCCCAGTTCGGCTGGGGTCTGAGGCAATCCACGGCGCCCGTGCTGCGCGCCTTATGGAGCGGGTGGACCCGCGGACATGCGGCAGCGGCCATCGACAACTCGACCTGGTTACGGTACGCGGGACGGGGTCCGAGGGTCAAACCGGCTGCCTTCGACCCGCTTTACCCACAGCCTGTGGACAACGACTTGATCCGGCTCTGTTCGCTGACTACCGTTGCAGAACTTGTCTGGTTTGTTCTTGGAAAGCGTGCACCAGTGGCTGATGTCAACAGCGACCTCGTCCCGGTCTGGGCCAGGGTCGTCGAGCGGCTGGTCAGCGACCCCGATGTCGGGGAGATGGACAAGCAGTGGGTGCAACGCACCCAGCCGATGTGGATGATGCACGACACCGCCCTGCTGGCGACCCCGAACGAGCGGGCCAAGCAGGTGCTGGAGGGCCGGCTGCTGCCGCAGCTCACCGAGGCGCTCAGCCGTGAGCTCAACCGCCCGGTCCGGATCGCCGTGATGGTCGACGCCAACGCCGTGCCGACCACCCCCGCACCCGCCCCCCAGACCCCCGCCGAGCCGTACCCGGGCCCGGCCGAGGACACCGGCGGCTACGGCGGCCAGGACTACCAGCAGTCCTACGAGCAGGACCAGCCGTACGAGCAGCGTCAGCCGTACGAGCAGGACCAGCCCTACGGCCAGGACTACGAGCGCCCCCGCTACGACACCG
The DNA here is from genome assembly GCF_040685975.1 of Kitasatospora sp. NPDC086791. Classification (NCBI taxonomy): domain Bacteria; kingdom Bacillati; phylum Actinomycetota; class Actinomycetes; order Kitasatosporales; family Streptomycetaceae; genus Kitasatospora; species Kitasatospora sp. NPDC086791. Next base: position 30,707 of record NZ_JBFBOC010000021.1, read on the forward strand.
GCGGCTACGAGCAGCGCCCCGCGCCCTACGGCGGCCCCTCCGCCGGCCCGCAGGGCTGGCCGGGCTACCCGGAGCAGGCCGGCCGCTACGAGCCCGAGGAGCCCGCGTCCCGTCCGGCGCCGCGTCCCGTCCCCGGCCCGCCCTCGACCACCCAGGGCGACCTCTTCGGCGGCGCCTACGGCCCCGGCCCGAACGAGCAGCCCCGCGGCGGCGCGGGCCGCCGGGCGGCCGGCTCCCGCCCCTCCGGCGGCCGCCCGGCGGAGAAGGCCGCCCCGGAGCGCTCCGCCGTCCCCGGCGTGCCCGCCCCGCCCGGCGCTCCCCCGGCCGGCGGCTCGCGCAAGGACGAGCCGGCCGCCCGGCTGAACCCCAAGTACCTCTTCGACACCTTCGTGATCGGCGCGAGCAACCGCTTCGCGCACGCGGCGGCGGTGGCGGTCGCCGAGGCACCGGCCAAGGCGTACAACCCGCTCTTCATCTACGGCGAGTCCGGGCTGGGCAAGACCCACCTGCTGCACGCCATCGGGCACTACTCGCGCAGTCTCTTCCCGGGCACCCGGGTGCGCTACGTGTCCTCGGAGGAGTTCACCAACGAGTTCATCAACTCGATCCGGGACGGAAAGGCGGACGCCTTCCGCCGCCGCTACCGGGACATGGACATCCTGCTCGTGGACGACGTGCAGTTCCTGGCGAGCAAGGAGTCCACGCAGGAGGAGTTCTTCCACACCTTCAACACCCTGCACAACGCGAACAAGCAGATCGTCCTTTCGTCAGACCGGCCGCCCAAGCTGCTGACCACGCTGGAGGACCGGCTCCGCAACCGCTTCGAGTGGGGGCTGATCACCGACGTCACCCCGCCGGAGCTGGAGACCCGGATCGCGATCCTGCGCAAGAAGGCGATCCAGGAGCAACTCAACGCTCCCGCCGACGTGTTGGAGTTCATCGCGTCCCGGATCACCCGCAACATCCGGGAGTTGGAGGGCGCGCTGATCCGGGTCACCGCCTTCGCCAACCTCAACCGGGCGCCGGTGGACCTGGAGTTGGCCGGGATCGTCCTCAAGGACCTGATCCCCGGCGGCGACGAGGACGCCGGTCCGGAGATCACCGCACAGGTCATCATGCAGCAGACCGCCGCGTACTTCGGCCTGGGCGTGGACGACCTCTGCGGATCCTCGCGCAGTCGCGTGCTGGTGACGGCCCGTCAGATCGCGATGTACCTGTGCCGGGAGCTCACCGACCTGTCGCTGCCGAAGATCGGCGCGCAGTTCGGCGGCCGCGACCACACCACGGTGATGCACGCGGACCGCAAGATCCGCTCGCTGATGGCCGAGCGCCGCTCGATCTACAACCAGGTCACCGAACTCACCAACCGCATCAAGAGCTAGCACCGGCCGCGCAGGTGGCCGAAAAGGGCGTCAGGAGCGATCCTGACGCCCTTTTCGCGCATCCACAGGTGTGTGCCGCGCGGCGGCTGGGCAGGGATCCGGTCGACGGACGACGTGCCAGTCCACAGCCAGCGCCGAACACATGACCGGTGATTCGAAAACCCGGGGCGCGCAAGGCCGTTGTCCACAGGAAGGGCGCCTTCCCGGTCGTCCACAGGCCGGGGTGCCCGGAGTTATCCAGAATTCGTCCACAGGCCCGTCACCGCTACGCTCTTCCGCGCAGGTCAGGTGCCTGTGGACTTGTGCACAACGGTTATCCACAGGGTGTGGACAATTGACGGGCCACCAGTGGGCCGTCCGGGTTATCCACCGGTTGTCCCCAGGCGCGGGCCGGTTATCCCCAGGTTATCCACAGCTGCGTCCACAGTTCGACAACCGTGTGCCCGCGTTCATACCCTGGTGTGAAAGGCGTCACGAAAAGTTGACCGGGGCCCGTGGATAACCGGGCCCGGATCTGGGGATAGCCCTGGGGATAACCTGTGGATACGCTGCGTGCCCTGTGGGTAACGCTCGGCTGTCCACAGCGCGGCCTGCCCGTCCACAGCCGCCGTCCACAGCCACTGTGGACAAAATTCGGGCTCTGACCTGCGGAAACGGGGTTATCCACGGTTTCCACAGGCCCTACTACTACCACTACACAGTTAGACCGTGGACTTGCTTTCAAAGTGGGTGGGCCCCGAATCTGTGGACAACGCGACCGGCCGTGGGACCCGACACCTGTTCGGGTTGCTTCCGCCCGTCTGCCCCGTCTGTCGGCGGAGTACGTCAGACTGTCCTTGCGACTGGAAGCGGAGTGAGCAGAGCTCGGTGGACAGCCGAACCGACGATCAAGACAGACGAACCAGAGTGCGAGCGGGAGCGCTCGATCCAGGAGGCGGTTACCGGTGAAGTTCCGGGTGGAGCGTGACGTCCTCGCGGAGGCGGTGGCCTGGGCTGCCCGCAGCCTCCCGGCACGGCCGCCGGTGCCGGTGCTGGCCGGCCTGCTGCTGACGGCGCAGGAGGGCAGCCTGGCGCTGTCCGGCTTCGACTACGAGGTCTCGGCCCGGGTCGAGCTGGAGGCGGACGTCGAGGAGGCCGGCACCGTCCTGGTCTCCGGCCGGCTGCTGAACGACATCTCCCGCAACCTCCCCAACCGGCCGGTGGAGATCTCCACCGACGGCCAGCGGGTCAGCGTGGTCTGCGGCAGCTCCCGCTTCACCCTCCCCACCCTCCCGGTGGACGAGTACCCGGCGCTGCCCCAGATGCCGACCGCCACCGGCACCGTCTCCGGGGACGTCTTCGCCTCCGCCGTCAGCCAGGCCGCGGTCGCCGCCGGCCGGGACGACACCCTCCCGGTGCTCACCGGCGTCCGGGTCGAGATCGAGGGCGACCGGATCACCCTGGCCGCCACCGACCGCTACCGCTTCGCCGTCCGCGAGCTGCTGTGGAAGCCCGAGCAGTCGGACATCTCCGCGGTCGCCCTGGTCCCCGCGAAGACCCTGCAGGACATCGCCAAGTCCCTGGGCAGCGGCGACAACGTCTCCATCGCGCTCTCCTCGGGCGGCGCGGGCGAGGGCCTGATCGGCTTCGAGGGCGCCGGCCGCCGGACCACCACCCGGCTGCTGGAGGGCGAGTTCCCCAAGTTCCGCAGCCTCTTCCCGACCGAGTTCAACGCGATCGCCGCGATCCAGACCCAGCCCTTCCTGGAGGCGCTCAAGCGCGTCTCGCTGGTCGCCGAGCGCAACACCCCGGTCCGCCTCAACTTCGAGGAGGGCGTGCTGACCCTGGAGGCCGGCTCGGGCGACGACGCCCAGGCCACCGAGCGGATCGACGCCTCCCTGGAGGGCGACGCCATCTCGATCGCCTTCAACCCGGGCTACCTGGAGGAGGGCCTCAAGGCCATCGACTCCCCCTACGCCCAGCTCAGCTTCACCACCCCGACCAAGCCCGCGCTGCTCAGCGGCAAGGTCTCGGTGGACGCCGAGGAGGACAAGGCCTACCAGTACCTGATCATGCCGGTCCGCCTCTCCGGCTGATGCCCGGGAGCGGCATGATCCCGGGGGCGTGGGGGTCGCCCCCCACCGGGTGGAGCATGCCGGTCCGCCTCTCCGGCTGATCGCCCTCCCGTCGTACGCGACCCGTCCACAGGCTGTGCACACCCGTTGTGCACAGCCTGTGGACGTCTCCCCCGGTCGGCCCGACCGCAGGCGGGCCCCGGTGGTACAGCGCGTAGGCTCAGGGAGTGCGGCAACGGCGCCGCCGGCAGGCACGTCACCACAGGTAAGGACTTGGTCATGGAGCTCGGCCTCATCGGTCTCGGCAAGATGGGCGGCAACATGCGCGAGCGGATCCGCCGCGCCGGCCACACCGTCATCGGCTACGACCGCAATCCGGACATCTCCGACGTCGAGAGCCTGCAGGAACTCGTCACCAAGCTGCAGGGCCCGCGCGTGGTCTGGGTCATGGTCCCGGCCGGCGCCGCCACCCAGGCGACCGTCGACGAGCTCGCCGAGCTGCTCTCCCCCGGCGACGTGGTGGTCGACGGCGGCAACTCGCGCTGGACCGACGACGTCAAGCACGCCGAGGCGCTGGCCGCCAAGGGCATCGGCTTCGTCGACTGCGGTGTCTCCGGCGGCGTCTGGGGCCTGGAGAACGGCTACGCGCTGATGTACGGCGGCGACGCCGAGCACGTCGCCCGGGTCCAGCCGGTCTTCGACGCCCTCAAGCCCGAGGGTGACTTCGGCTCGGTGCACGCGGGTGCGGTGGGCGCCGGTCACTTCGCCAAGATGGTCCACAACGGCATCGAGTACGCGATGATGCAGGCCTTCGCCGAGGGCTGGGAGCTGCTGGAGGCCGCCCCCGAGGTCACCGACGTGCGCGAGGTCTTCCGCAGCTGGCAGGAGGGCACCGTCATCCGCTCCTGGCTGCTGGACCTGGCCGTCCGGGCGCTGGACGAGGACGAGCACCTGGCCAAGCTGCGCGGCTGGGCCGCCGACTCCGGCGAGGGCCGCTGGACCGTCGAGGCCGCGATCGACCACGCCGTGCCGCTGCCGGCGATCACCGCCTCGCTGTTCGCCCGCTTCGCCTCCCGGCAGGACGACTCGCCGCAGATGAAGATGATCGCCGCGCTGCGCAACCAGTTCGGCGGCCACGCGGTCGAGTCGAAGTAATCCCCACCCGGGGCACCGTCCCCGCCCGGGGCGCGAGCCCCGGTCCATCCACAGAAGGCGGGCGCAGTCCACAGCCATGCACGTCGCGCATCTGTCGCTCGCCGACTTCCGGTCGTACGCCCGGGCCGAGGTTCCCCTCGACCCGGGCGTGACGGCCTTCGTGGGGCCCAACGGCCAGGGCAAGACCAACCTGGTCGAGGCGATCGGCTACGTCGCCACCCTGGGCAGCCACCGGGTCGCGACCGACGCCCCGCTGATCCGGCTGGGCGCCGAGCGGGCGGTGATCCGCACCTCGGTGGTGGACCGCGGCCGCTCCACCCTGATCGAGCTGGAGCTCGCCCCGGGCAAGGCCAACCGGGCCCGGATCAACCGCTCCGACAACGTCCGCCCGCGCGACGTGCTGGGCCTGCTGCGCACCGTGCTGTTCGCGCCCGAGGACCTCAGCCTGGTCAAGGGCGACCCGGGCGAGCGCCGGCGCTTCCTGGACGAGCTGCTGACCGCCCGGGCGCCCCGGCTGGCCGGCGTGCGGCAGGACTACGAGCGGGTGCTGAAGCAGCGCAACGCCCTGCTGAAGACCGCCGCGATGGCCCGCCGGGCCGGCGGCGGCAAGGGCGCCGACCTGTCCACCCTGGAGGTCTGGGACGGCCATCTGGCGCGCGCCGGTGCCGAGTTGACTGCCTTCCGGATCCAGCTGGTGGCCGCCCTGCAGCCGCTGGTGACGGCCGCCTACGGGCAGCTGGCCCCCGGCGGCGGCGAGACCGCCCTGGAGTACCGCAGCTCCTTCGAGGGCGAGCTGCCGACCAGCCGCGAGCAGGCCGAGGAGCAGCTGCTGCGGGCGCTGCAGGCGGTCCGCAAGCAGGAGGTCGAGCGCGGCCTGACCCTGGTCGGCCCGCACCGCGACGAGCTGCTGCTCAGACTCGGCCCGCTGCCCGCCAAGGGCTACGCCAGCCACGGCGAGTCCTGGTCGTACGCGCTCGCGCTGCGGCTGGCCTCGTACGAGCTGCTGCGTTCCGACGGCGGTGAGCCGGTGCTGATCCTGGACGACGTGTTCGCCGAGCTGGACGCCGCCCGCCGGGACCGGCTGGCCGAGCTGGTGGCCGGCGGCGAGCAGGTGCTGGTGACAGCGGCGGTCGCCGAGGACGTGCCGAAGGCCCTGGCCGGCGTCCGGTTCGCGGTGGCCGACGGGGCCGTGGACCGCGTCGACACCTGACCGGGCCGACACCTGACCGCGGCGCCGCCCGAGCACCGGGCCACCCCCGCGGGGCCATCGCACGACCACCGCACGAGCACCACCGCGATCCGCGGCGTCCGGGCGCTCCCGTACGCTGGAGGGCTCGGCGGGCGTGCGACCGCGACCGTTGTCCACAGGCTGGGGAAAGGAGATCGCCGTGAGCGAGCCGGCGGAGGCCGATCCCTCCCGCCCCGGGCCCGGCGCCCCCGAGCCGACCGGTGCCGACCTCGCCCGCTCCGTGCTGCGGGCGGCCCGCGCCCAGGCCCGCCAGCGCGGTGAGCAGGTCCAGCAGAAGCGCGAGGCCAAGCGGTACGGGCTGCGCAGCGGCGCCCGCTCGGACGGCCGCGACCCGGTCCCGCTGGGCGCGGCGCTGAACCGGCTGCTGACCGAGCGCGGCTGGGAGTCCTCGGCCGCCGTCGGCGGGGTGATGGGCCGTTGGCCGCAGATCGTCGGCCCGGACATCGCCGCGCACTGCCACCCCTCCTCCTACGACGAGGCCGCCGCGGTGCTCACCGTGCAGTGCGACTCCACCGCGTGGGCCACTCAACTTCGTTGGCTGGCAAGACAGTTGGTGGCACGTCTGAACCACGAGCTGGGCCACGGCACGGTCCGGACCATCAAGGTGTTGGGCCCTGCGGCACCCGTCCGCGGCTACGGCCGGCTGCGCGCGCCGGGCAGCAAGGGGCCGGGCGACACCTGGGGGTGATCGGAGCGCCGGACCGTCGCCGGCGGTGCCGATCGGACGGCGATCTTCCGGAACCCCTGACAGCCCTCCCAGGCGCTCTGTGGCCCCCGGGCGAGTATCGGGACACGTGCAGAGGGGATTCAGGGCGGCGTATCTGCCTTCAAGGGCTGCCAAACGCCCATCTCTGTCAGTCGTACCGGTAGACTGAGAGCCAAACACTGTTGCTAGTGGCAACCGAGTCGAAACGCCGTGGTCGCACGCTCGCCCGCACGGGGCGGGAATGCGACCCGTGCTGTGCCAGAGAGGGCGCTTCGTGGCCGATTCCGGCAACCCCAGCCAGACCCCAGACCAGTCCGACCAGGCTTCCTACACCGGTAGCAACATCCAGGTGCTGGAAGGCCTCGACGCCGTCCGCAAGCGCCCCGGCATGTACATCGGTTCCACCGGCGAGCGCGGCCTGCACCACCTGGTGCAGGAGGTCGTGGACAACTCCGTCGACGAGGCGATGGCGGGGTACGCCGACACCATCGACGTCACGATCATGGCCGACGGCGCGATCCGCGTCGTCGACAACGGCCGGGGCATCCCGGTCGACATCGTCCCCGGCCAGGACAAGCCGGCCGTCGAGGTCGTGCTCACCGTCCTGCACGCCGGCGGCAAGTTCGGCGGCGGCGGCTACGCCGTCTCCGGCGGTCTGCACGGCGTCGGCGTCTCCGTGGTGAACGCGCTGTCCACCAGGCTCTCCGTGGAGATCCACAAGGACGGCAGCGTCTGGACCCAGGACTACAAGATGGGTGCCCCGGCCGCCCCCCTGGCCAAGGGCGAGGCGACCGACCGGACCGGCACCACGGTCACCTTCTGGGCCGACGGCGAGATCTTCGAGACCACCGTCTACTCCTTCGAGACGCTCTCCCGGCGCTTCCAGGAGATGGCCTTCCTCAACAAGGGCCTGTCGATCTCGCTGACCGACGAGCGCCCGGAGCACGTGGACGAGGAGGGCAAGCCGCTCACCGTCACGTACAAGTACGACGGCGGCATCGCCGACTTCGTCGCCCACCTCAACTCCCGCAAGGGCGAGCCGGTCCACCCCTCGGTGATCGACTTCGAGGCCGAGGACAAGGACAAGGCGATCTCGGTGGAGATCGCGATGCAGTGGAACTCCTCCTACACCGAGGGGGTCTACAGCTTCGCGAACACCATCCACACGCACGGCGGCGGCACCCACGAGGAGGGCTTCCGCGCCGCGCTGACCGGCCTGGTCAACCGCTACGCGCGGGACAAGAAGCTGCTCCGCGAGAAGGACGACAACCTCTCCGGCGAGGACATCCGCGAGGGCCTGACCGCGATCATCTCGGTCAAGCTCGGCGAGCCGCAGTTCGAGGGCCAGACCAAGGACAAGCTCGGCAACACCGAGGCGAAGACCTTCGTCCAGAAGGTCGTCCACGAGCAGCTCAACGACTGGCTGGACCGCAACCCCAACGAGGCCGCGGACATCATCCGCAAGTCCATCCAGGCCGCCACCGCGCGCGTCGCCGCCCGCAAGGCCCGCGACCTGACGCGCCGCAAGGGCCTGCTGGAGTCCGCCTCGCTGCCGGGCAAGCTCTCGGACTGCCAGTCCAAGGACCCGTCCGAGTGCGAGATCTTCATCGTCGAGGGTGACTCCGCAGGCGGCTCGGCCAAGCAGGGCCGCGACCCGCGCACCCAGGCCATCCTGCCGATCCGCGGCAAGATCCTGAACGTCGAGAAGGCCCGGATCGACAAGGTGCTGCAGAACACCGAGGTCCAGGCGCTGATCTCGGCCTTCGGCTGCGGCATCCAGGAGGACTACGACGAGGCCAAGCTCCGGTACCACAAGATCGTCCTGATGGCCGACGCCGACGTCGACGGTCAGCACATCCGCACCCTGCTGCTCACCCTGCTGTTCCGCTTCATGCGGCCGCTGGTCGAGTCCGGGTACGTCTACCTCGCCATGCCGCCGCTGTACAAGATCAAGTGGGGCAAGGACGACTTCGAGTACGCCTACTCCGACCGCGAGCGCGACGCCCTGGTCGCCGCCGGCGTGGAGGCCGGGCGCCGGCTCCCCAAGGACGACGCGATCCAGCGCTTCAAGGGTCTCGGCGAGATGAACGCCGAGGAGCTCCGGGTCACCACCATGGACGCCGAGCACCGACTGCTGCTCCAGGTCACCCTGGAGGACGCCGCCCGCGCCGACGAGCTGTTCTCCGTGCTGATGGGCGAGGACGTCGAGGCCCGCCGCTCCTTCATCCAGCGCAACGCCAAGGACGTCCGCTTCCTGGACGTGTGACGCCTGCACCCCAGGCCCCGCACGTACCAGTCCGCGTGAAAGGAAACTGACCACCAGTGGTCGACGACAACCGTCCCGAAGGCGAACAGCCCGAGACCCCCGAGGCCGCCGAGGCCACCGCCCAGGCGACGATGCGGATCGAGCCGGTCGAGCTCGAGACCGAGATGCAGCGCTCGTACCTCGACTACGCGATGAGCGTGATCGTCAGCCGTGCGCTGCCCGAGGTCCGCGACGGCCTCAAGCCGGTGCACCGCCGCGTGCTCTACGCGATGTACGACGGCGGGTACCGCCCCGAGAAGGGCTACTACAAGTGCGCCCGCGTCGTCGGCGACGTCATGGGCAACTACCACCCGCACGGTGACACCTCGATCTACGACACCGTGGTCCGCCTGGCCCAGCCGTGGTCGATGCGGATGCCGCTGGTGGACGGCAACGGCAACTTCGGCTCCCCGGGCAACGACCCGGCAGCGGCGATGCGCTACACCGAGTGCAAGATGATGCCGCTGGCCATGGAGATGATGCGCGACATCGACGAGGAGACCGTCGACTTCGCCGCCAACTACGACGGCCGTTCGCAGGAGCCGACCGTCCTGCCGGCGCGCTTCCCCAACCTGCTGGTCAACGGTGCCACCGGCATCGCGGTCGGCATGGCCACCAACATCCCGCCGCACAACCTCCGCGAGGTCGCCTCCGGCGCGCTCTGGTACCTGGAGAACCCGGAGTCCTCCAACGAGGAGCTGCTGGAGGCCCTGATCGAGCGGATCAAGGGCCCCGACTTCCCCACCGGCGCGCTGATCGTCGGCCGCCGCGGGATCGACGACTACTACCGCACCGGCCGGGGCTCGGTCACCATGCGCGCCGTGGTCGAGGTCGAGGAGATCCAGGGCCGCCAGTGCCTGGTGATCACCGAGCTGCCCTTCCAGGTGAACCCGGACAACCTCGCGCTGAAGATCGCCGACCTGGTGAAGGACGGCCGGGTGGCGGGCATCGCGGACGTCCGCGACGAGTCCTCCTCGCGGACCGGCCAGCGTCTGGTGGTCGTGCTCAAGCGCGACGCGGTCGCCAAGGTGGTGCTGAACAACCTCTACAAGCACACCGACCTGCAGACCAACTTCGGCGCCAACATGCTGGCGCTGGTGGACGGCGTGCCGCGCACGCTCTCGATCGACGCGTTCATCCGGCACTGGGTGAACCACCAGGTCGAGGTCATCGTGCGGCGCACCCGGTTCCGGCTGCGCAAGGCCGAGGAGCGGGCGCACATCCTGCGCGCACTGCTCAAGGCGCTGGACGCGATCGACGAGGTCATCGCGCTGATCCGGGCCTCGGCGAGCGCGGACGCCGCCCGCACCGGCCTGATGGGCCTGCTCGACATCGACGAGCTCCAGGCCAACGCCATCCTGGAGATGCAGCTGCGCCGGCTGGCCGCCCTGGAGCGCCAGCGGATCACGGACGAGCACGACGAGCTGCAGCGCAAGATCGACGAGTACAACGCGATCCTGGCCTCGCCGACCCGCCAGCGGGAGATCATCTCCGAGGAGCTCGCCGCGATCGTCGAGAAGTACGGCGACGAGCGGCGCTCCACCATGATCCCCTCCGACGGCGACCTCTCCATCGAGGACCTCATCGCCGAGGAGGACATCGTCGTCACGATCACCCGTGGCGGCTACGTCAAGCGGACCCGCTCCGACCTCTACCGCTCGCAGAAGCGCGGCGGCAAGGGCGTGCGCGGTGCCCAGCTGAAGCAGGACGACATCGTCGACCACTTCTTCGTGACGACGACCCACAACTGGATCCTGTTCTTCACCAACAAGGGCCGGGTGTACCGCGCCAAGGGCTACGAGCTGCCGGACGCCGGCCGCGACGCCCGCGGCCAGCACGTCGCCAACCTGCTGGCCTTCCAGCCGGAGGAGCACATCGCCCAGGTGATGGCCGTCCGGACGTACGAGGACAAGCCCTACCTGGTCCTCGCCACCCGGGCCGGCCTGGTGAAGAAGTCCCCGCTGAAGGACTACGACTCCCCGCGCTCCGGCGGCCTGATCGCGATCAACCTGCGCCAGGACGAGGAGGGCCGGGACGACGAGCTGATCGGCGCCGAGCTGGTCTCCTCCGAGGACGACCTGCTGCTGGTCTCCAAGAAGGCCCAGTCGATCCGCTTCACCGCGACCGACGACGCCCTGCGGCCCACCGGCCGCGCCACCTCCGGCGTCAAGGGCATGGCCTTCCGCGAGAACGACGAGTTGCTCTCGATGAACGTCGTCCGTCCGGACACCTACGTCTTCACCGCCACGGACGGCGGGTACGCCAAGCGCACCGGGGTGGACGAGTACCGTGTCCAGGGACGCGGCGGCTACGGCACCAAGGCGGCGAAGATCGTCGAGGGCCGGGGCTCGCTCGTCGGCGCACTCGTGGTCGACGAATCCGACGAGATCATGGCGATCACCCTCTCGGGCGGGGTGATCCGCACAAGGGTTTCCGAGGTTCGTGAAACCGGACGTGACACGATGGGCGTCCAACTGATCAACCTCGGGAAGCGCGATGCGGTCGTGGGCATGGCCCGCAACGCGGAGGCCGAGGACGAGGAGACGGTGGAGGACGAGGTCGCTGGCACCGAGTCCACCGAGACCACCGAGACGGCCGAGGGTGCGGAGACGGCGGTCGGCGGAGACGTCGAGGCCTGAACCGAACCGCAGACCGGTGCCGCCGCGTCCACAGAGAGGACGCGGCGGCACCGGACGCCGACCAGTTCCGGGCAATCCCGCCGGGCGCTGGATGACGAGTGACGTAGCAGGGCGGCGGCGCCGTCCCTGGTGGGAAGTGCGGGAGGACCAGGTGAGTGGAGCCACGGGTGCTGCGGGAGGAACCTCCGGCGGCCGTCCGGGCGCGCAGGGCGGGGGGGCGTACGGCGGTGTACCGCAGCCGCCGACCGAGCACTCGGCCGCGTCCACCTCGCTGATGCCGCCGGTCGGCGGCGCGGGCCAGAGCGGCGCGACCTACGGGGGCCAGACGCCCCCGCCGCCGCCGGGCGCCGCGGCGCCCGGTTCGGGGGGCTTCTCCCAGCCGACCACCTACGCCAAGGGGCAGCCGACCCCGGCCCGGGGCACCCGGACCGCCGGCAACACCCCGCCGGGCGGCACCCCCGTCCCCGGGGCGGCCCGCCGCCCCGCCGGCGTGCCCGCGGCGGCCGGGGCCGGCCTCGGCCGGACCCGCAAGGCCCGGCTGCGGGTGACCAAGGTCGACCCGTGGTCCGTGATGAAGGTCAGCTTCCTGCTGTCGCTGGCCGTCGGCATCATCATCATCGTGGCCTCGGCCGTGCTGTGGATGACGCTGGACTCGCTCGGCGTCTTCGACTCGCTGACCAAGACCCTCAAGGACGTCACGGGCTCCGACAGCACCGGCGGCGTCAACCTGATGGACTACATCGGCTTCGGCAAGGTGATGACCTTCACCACGCTGATCGCCGTGGTCGACGTCGTCCTGCTGACCGCGCTGTCCACCCTCTCCGCGTTCATCTACAACGCGGCGGCCGGCTTCACCGGCGGCGTCGAGCTGACCCTGGCCGAGGAGGACTGATCCCGGCCGGATCCTGACGCACGCTCAGCTTCCCGTCCCCGGACGGAATGCACGGGCCCCACCGACTGTTGCAGCGGTGGGGCCCGTCGGCATTCGGGTGACAGCCGGCACCCCGCGGCGTGCCGCCCGGAAGCCGGTCGGCCGCGGTGGGATTAGCTGGGTGGCGCCCGTTCCGCGCCCGGGAGTGCCGTCGGCCGCCCCCGGTCCGCCCGACCGGGCCGGGCGGGGTTCAGCAGGACGACTGGACGGAGGCGCGCGGTGGCGAAGCTCGCAGGTCAACTGGTCGAGGCCCTGGACGGGCTGCTGGGAGTTCCGGTGCCGCTGCGGGTGCGCGCCTGGGACGGCAGCGTCGCCGGGCCGCCGGGGGCACCCACCGTGGTCCTGCGCAACCGCCGGGCCCTGCGCCGGGTGCTCTGGCAGCCGGGCGAGCTGGGCCTCGCCCGCGCCTACGTCGCGGGGGACCTGGAGATCGCCTCCGGCACCGACCTCTACGAGGTGCTGTCGGCGGTCGGCCGGTTCGCCGAGCGGCCGGAGATCCGCACGCTCGACCTCGGGCCGCGCGAGGTCCTCGGGGCCGGGGGCCGCCGGGTCCTCGCGGCCGCCCTGCGGGCCGGCGCGCTCGGCCCCGAACCGGCGCCGCCCCGGGAGGAGGTCCGCAGGGCCGCGGGCCGGCTGCACAGCCGCAACCGGGACCGCGCGGCCATCAGCCACCACTACGACGTCGGGAACGACTTCTACGGCCTCGTGCTCGGCCCCTCGATGGTCTACTCGTGCGCCTACTGGACGCCGGAGGCGAAGAGTCTGGAGGCCGCCCAGGAGGCCAAGCTCGACCTGATCTGCCGCAAGCTCGGCCTGCGGTCCGGGGTGCGGCTGCTGGACGTCGGCTGCGGCTGGGGCTCACTGCTGCTGCACGCGGCGAAGCACTACGGGGTCACCGCGGTCGGCGTGTCCATCTCCACGGAACAGGTCGCGCTGGCCCGCACCCGGGTCGAGCGGGCCGGCCTGGCCGACCGGGTCGAGGTCCGGCTCCAGGACTACCGGGAGATCACCGACGGGCCGTTCGACGCGATCTCCAGCGTCGGGATGGCCGAGCACGTCGGCTCCGAGCAGTACCGCACCTACGCCGAGGGCCTGTACCGGCTGTTGGCCCCCGGCGGCCGGCTGCTCAACCACCAGATCGCCCGCCGCCCCGACCACCCCGGCGAGCCGCACCGCACCAGCCCCTTCATCGACCGCTACGTCTTCCCCGACGGCGAGCTCTCCCCGATCGGTTCCACCGTGGCCCGGCTGGAGGAGGCCGGCTTCGAGGTCCGTGACGTGGAGTCGCTGCGCGAGCACTACGGGCTGACCCTGCGCGAGTGGGTGGCCAACCTGGAGGCGCACTGGACGGAGGCGGTCCGGCTGGTCGGCCGCGGCCGGGCCCGGGTCTGGCGGCTGTACATGGCGGCCTCCGCGCTCGCCTTCGAGCAGAACCGGATCGGGGTCAACCAGGTGCTCGCCGTCCGCGGCACCGAGGAGGGCGCGGCGGGCCTGCCGCCGACCCGCGAGGAGTGGCTGCTGCGCCCCGCCGCCCGTGCGCCGCGGCTGGTCGCGGGGGTCGCCGCCGCGGCCCCGGCCGACCCGGATTTGGGAGATCGGCCGTCGGTCCGCTAATCTTTCAGTGCGGCGAGGGCCTATAGCTCAGACGGTTAGAGCGCTTCCCTGATAAGGAAGAGGCCACAGGTTCAAGTCCTGTTAGGCCCACCACCGCGAAGGCCCCGGAGTGATCGACTCCGGGGCCTTCGACGTTTTCGCGGATCGGGAGGATTCCGGTACGCTTTCTGTTCGGCGAGGGCCTATAGCTCAGACGGTTAGAGCGCTTCCCTGATAAGGAAGAGGCCACAGGTTCAAGTCCTGTTAGGCCCACCTCCCCGAAGGCCCCGGAGTGATCCACTCCGGGGCCTTCGACGTTCCCGCCCCGCTGAGGCGGGGGGAGCGGAGGAGGATCGGAGGGGGTGCGGGGAGGTGCGGGCCGGGCCCGGCCGGGGTTTCCCCGGGCCGGTCGTGCGCGGGCGGGACGGCCGCCAGGAGGTGCTGCGTCAATCCTCGGACCGGACCGCCGGGTTGGCCGTACCGGTGGCTGGTCACGATTGGGACACCGGTGTGTATCATCGGCCGCAAGGGCGGTCTGGCACCCGGTCGCCCGTTCGCGCTCGAAACACAACTGGACTCGTCGGCCCGGTCAGTCCGGCCGGATCCGGCTCTTGAGTCCACCAACGCAAGAAGGACGAGGTCCCGCGGTGAAGAAGCTTCTCCTGGTCGCCCTGGTCGCCCTCGGCGGCTTCTTTGTCTACCGTCAGGTCCAGGCGGACCGCGCCGAGCAGGACCTGTGGACCGAGGCCACCGACCCGGTCCCGGCCGGTCGCTGAGCCCCGGGCGATCTGACGATCGACGGTCTTCGGAGGCGCCGACCCGCGCCTCCCGGGCCGGCCGGCCCGGTCGACCGACCGGACCGGCCGCACCCGGGGAACGGCACTGCCTACGGGGGGACGGCGCTGGGAATCGCGCCGGGACCCGGTACGCTAGTGCCCGTCGGCACGCGCGGTGCCGTCGAGGGGCATTAGCTCAGTTGGTAGAGCGCTGCCTTTGCAAGGCAGATGTCAGGAGTTCGAGTCTCCTATGCTCCACAGTTCGTAGCAGTCGTCGAGCGGCCGCCGACCGGGATCCCGGTCGGCGGCCGCCGGCGTTTCCGGGCCGTTCCGCGTCTTCCGCGCGGTCAGTTCGGCGCCGGGCCATCGCCGTCGGGCCCGTCGGGCTCTGCCGCGTCGGCCTCGGGGCCGGAGCCGTTCACCGGGGCGGCGGGTGCGTCGCCGGGCCGCGGCCCCTGCGTGGCCGGGGGCTCGACCAGCCACTCCGGGTTGCTGTGCCGGCGCCACCACTGCCAGGCCACCAGTCCGCTGCCGATCGCCACCAGGCCGGCCACCACGAGGCCGGTGGACCAGCCCCGGCAGCGCTGCTTCCGGGCGTTCCGGGCGGCCAGCTCGCTGATCTCGGCGGAGCTGACGTTGCCCTGCAGGGCGGTCAGTGCGGCGGCGCCCCGGTGCTGGGCCTCCTGGGCGACCGGGGTGACCACGGCGCGGGCGTCGTCGACCGCCTGGGCGACCCTGGGGCCGACCGTGGTGCGCGCCTGGTCCGCAGCCCGGGCGGCGGAGAGACGGGCCGCCAGAGCGGCCTCCTGGGCCCGGTGGAGGGCCTTCAGGACGTTCTGCTGGGCCTCCGGCGGCAGGCTGGCGAAGGCCTGGCCGAACTGCGGCGCGAGGTGCTTGTCGTACTGGACGCGGAGGGTGTGGGCGGCCTGGGTGGCCATCGGGCCGAGGGAGTCCAGGGCGGGGCCGAGGCGCTGCTTGGCGCCGTCCGCGAGGTGCGCGGCGGTGTCCCGGGTCCTGGTGGCCGTCTCACGGGCTGAGTCCGAAAAGCTCACGAGTCTCTCCTCCTGGGTGGCGTCCTTTGTGCACCTGTCCACCTGAATGCCGATCATCCATCCCGATTCGTCCACCGGCACCCGGGGTGGGCCGTACGCGGGGTTCCGGCGGGCGCCCGGGTGGGGCGGGACGGGGGGAGCGGCGCCGTGGGGCGGTGGTGCGGCAGTAGGCTGGCTGCTTCGAAGCCGTGCACGGGAAGGGGACCCGCTGATGCTCCCGGACGATCCGCGGTCGTCGGCCGACCGGTTCCCGGAGGCCGGGCTGCCCGACTGCTACCGCCACCCCGGGACCCCCACCGGGGTCTCCTGCACCCGGTGCGAGCGGCCGATCTGCCCGCAGTGCATGGTGACCGCCTCGGTGGGCTTCCAGTGCCCCGAGTGCGTCGGCGCGGGACACGCCGGGACCCGGCGGGCGACCACCCGGTTCGGCGGCGCGCTGGGCGCCGACGGCGGGCTGGTCACCAGGCTGCTGATCGGGGTCAACGTCCTGGTCTGGCTGCTGGCCGCCTATGTGCTGACACCGCAGCTGGGCCAGACCTGGTCGCTGTTCAGCACCGGGCGGGAGACCAGCGGCGGCCCGGCGGGCATCGCGGACGGCCCGGACCAGTGGTACCGCCTGCTGACCGCCACCTTCCTGCACCTGCAGTGGTGGCACGTCGGGCTGAACATGCTGGTGCTGTTCTGGCTCGGCCCGCCGCTGGAGGCGGCGCTCGGCAGGCTCCGCTTCCTGACCCTCTACCTGGTCTCCGGCCTGGGCGGGAGCACCTTCGCCTTCCTGGTGGCCGGCGACTGGATGCTCTCGGTGGGCGCCTCCGGGGCGATCTTCGGGCTGATCGGCGCCACGATCGTGATGCAGCTGCGGAACAAGGGCCCGGTGGGCCCGGCGATCGCGTTCCTGGTCTTCAACCTGGTCGTCACCTTCTCGCGCCCCACCATCGACTGGCGCGCGCACCTGGGCGGGCTGGTGCTGGGCGGGCTGACCGCGGCCGGCCTGATGTACGCCCCGCGCGAGCGCCGGGGGCTGGTCCAGGGGCTGGCGGTGGCGGGGGCGGTGGCCGTGGAGGCGGCGATGCTGTTGGTCGGGATGTCCCTCTACGGCGCCTGAGGATCCGGGCGTTTGTCCACAGCGGGTGCGGGGTTGTGCACAGGCTGTGCACCGCCCGGGTTGCGGACTGCTGTTCTACGCGTGTCCTGCTGTGCGGTTATCCCGCCCCTGGCGGGTTGTGCACAGCTGTGGACGGGCCCGGCCGGGAAAGTTATCCACAGGCTGGGGGGACTTTTCCCCAGTGTGGATAACCATGTGGATAAGCATGAAAGTCAGATGGTCGGGATGGCTGGCCGGACGACAGCCGCCACCCGGGCCGGGTCCGGGCCGCGCCCGGGCACGCCTGACCGCCGCCCCGGGACGAGCGATCCGGAGCGGCGGGAATCGGCCCGGGACCGGGCCTCAGGACGAGCGGGTCGTCACTTCCACTGGGTGGAGACGCCGAACCCGGCGGCGATGAAGCCGAAGCCGACCAGGATGTTCCAGTTCCGCCAGCCCTCGACCGGGTAGGTGCCACTGGTCACGTAGTAGGTGACGATCCACACCAGGCCGATCAGGAACAGTGCCAGCATCAGTGGCGCGACCCAGCCGCGGCCCGAGCTGATCTTCACCGTGGCCGTGGTCGGCGGGGTGTAGTCGGACTTCTTGCGGAGTCGAGACTTCGGCACGAGGGGTTCTCCTGTCGATGCGCTGTGAGACCGCGCAGAGGTGCAGCGGGTGGGTCGGGTGCTGGTCGGCCGTGGAGAACGTCCTGGGGGACCGCTCCGCACATGCCACCGGCGTCCGTTAGCGTAGTGGCTCGGCGGGTCTTGAGGAGATAAGGGTACGGTGACTAATTTGTCGATTCCCCCTGAGCCGGCCCGTACCCGCCGCTCCGGTACCCGAATTGTCGGACGTGCCCTGACCTGCGCCGTCTTCGCGCTCGCCGGACTGCTCTTCTACATCAGCGCGCAGACCGCCCGCGGCACCGACCTGCGGACCGACAACTCGCTGCTGAGCCTCGGCGACGTGATCCGCCAGCGCAGCGCGCAGAACCAGCAGGCGCAGTCCCAGCTCGCCGACCTCCAGTCCCGCGCCCAGGACCTCACCGAGCAGCGGGGGCACAGTCCCGCCGACGCCGCGCAGCTGGACGGCCTGCGGCAGGACGCCGCCCTGGAGCCGCTGCAGGGCGGCGGCCTGACCGTCACCCTCAACGACGCCCCGCCGAACGCCACCGCGCGCATCCCCGGCGTCCCCGAGCCCGGCGTCAACGACCTGGTCATCCACCAGCAGGACATCCAGGCCGTGGTCAACGCGCTGTGGCGGGGCGGCGCGGAGGGCGTGCAGGTGATGGACCAGCGGCTGATCTCCACCAGCGCCGTCCGCTGCGTCGGCAACACCCTGCTGCTCCAGGGCCGGGTCTACTCCCCGCCGTACGTGGTCAGAGCGGTGGGGAAGACCGACGCGCTGCGCTCCGCCGTCGACGCGGACCCGACGATCCGCAACTACCTGCAGTACGTCCAGGCGTACGGTTTGGGCTGGAAGGTCCAGGAGAGCGGCGACCTGGCCCTGCCGGGGTACTCCGGCACCACCGAGCTGCGGTCGGCGGGCGGACAGCAGTAGCGGACCGGCCTCGCGGCCGTGGGGCCGGGTCTACTCTTGACCCAGCCTGCTACGACGAGGGAGCACCATGTACGGCTTCATCTGGCGTCACCTCCCGGGGAACATCCTGGTCAAGGCCGTCATCTCGGTGCTCCTCATCCTGGGGATCGTCTACCTGCTCTTCACCTACGTCTTCCCGTGGGCGGAACCGTTGCTCCCCTTCGGCGACGTCACAGTGGATGGCGGCGACGGCGCCGCGACCGGCTGAACCCGGCGGCCCCGGCACTTCCACCCAGCACCGCATCCCACGGAGACCACGCGCGCATGACCACCCAGTCGAACCCGCCCCGCATCCTGGTGGTGGACAACTACGACAGCTTCGTCTTCAACCTGGTGCAGTACCTGTACCAGCTCGGCGCCACCTGCGAGGTGGTGCGCAACGACGAGGTGACCGTCGAGCACGCCGTCCACCGCGCCGGGGCGGAGGGCTTCGACGGGGTGCTGCTCTCCCCCGGGCCCGGCGCGCCGGAGGAGGCCGGGGTCTGCATCGAGATGGTGCACCACTGCGCGCGGATCGGGCTGCCGGTGTTCGGCGTCTGCCTGGGCCTGCAGTCGATCGCGGTCGCGTACGGCGCGGTGGTCGGCCGGGCGCCGGAGCTGCTGCACGGCAAGACCTCGCCGGTCGAGCACGAGGACGGCGGCGTGTTCGAGGGCCTGCCCTCGCCGCTGACCGCGACCCGCTACCACTCGCTCGCGGTCGAACCGGCCACCGTGCCGGCCGAGTTGGTGGTCACCGCGCGGACCGGAAGTGGAGTGATCATGGGCCTGAGGCATCGTGAACTGCCGGTCGAGGGCGTGCAGTTCCACCCCGAGTCGGTGCTCACCGAGGGCGGGCACCGGATGCTCGCCAACTGGCTCGCGGAGTGCGGCTTCCCCCAGGCCGTGGACCGGTCGGCCGGGCTCGCCCCGGTGATCGGCCGGGGCTGAGCGGCGTGACCACGCTGCGTCCGGAGGGGCGTTACCAGCCGGAGGCGGACCAGTACGGCGGCGCGCGGCAGTTCGACGGCGCCCGGTCGTACGGGGGGCCGCAGTACGGCGAGGGCACGATCGGTGCCCCGTACCAGCAGACGACCCCGGTGCAGACCGTGCCCGAGGACGCCTGGGGCGTGTACGAGCAGGCCGAGGAGCCCCTCCCGGCCGGGCCCGAGTACCCCTGGCTGCCCGACCAGACCCTCCAGTTGCGGCTGCCGGTCGGGGCCGGAGTGCCGGACGCCGAGTCGGTCGCGCCCACCGGCGGCCGGGCCGAACGACGGCGGGCCGCCCAGGGCCGTACGGCGATCCGCTCGGGCAACGGACGGCGTCGGGCGGGCGGCCGGGCCGCCGGACGGGTGCGCCCCAAGGAGTCCGCGGTCGTGGTGGCCGCCCGGGCGGTCGGCGAGCTGTGCATCACGCTCGGCCTGGTGATGCTGCTCTTCGTCGCCTACCAGCTCTGGTGGACCAACGTGCAGGCCGACGCGGCCGCCGACGGGGCGCGCAACAAGCTGGAGCAGCAGTTCGACGCGGCCCCGCCCGCCCAGCCGGGGCAGCCCGCCCCGGACCCGAACAAGCCCGAGGTGTTCGAGCCGGGCAAGGGCTTCGCCATCATCTACCTGCCCAAGCTGGGGCTGAAGTTCCCGATCGCCGAGGGCACCTCCAAGTCGGCGGTGCTCGACAAGGGCCTGGTCGGCCACTACCCCGGCACCGGGATGCCCGGCGACAAGACCGGCAACTTCGCGCTGGCCGCCCACCGCAACACCCACGGTGAGCCGTTCCGGTACATCAACCAGCTCTCCAAGGGCGACAAGGTCGTGGTGGAGACCGCCGCCGGGTACTTCACCTACGAGATCACCGGGGGCATCCCGGAGACCTCCCCGAGCAACGTGAGCGTGATCAAGCCGGTGCCGAACGGCGCCGGGTACGCCGGCCCCGGCCGCTACATCACGCTGACCACCTGCACCCCGGAGTTCACCTCGAAGTTCCGTCTCATCGTCTTTGGGAAGATGATCGAGGAGCGGCCGCGCAGCCAAGGCAAGCCGGCCGCGATCACGGGCGGGTAGCCGTCCGGACGCCCGGCCCTGAGGGGGAGCACCACAGATGCAGGACGACGGGGCCGCGCAGTCGGCCGAACCGGGGCAGGACGCCTTTCCCCCGCCCGGGCGACCGCCCGGGCGCGGGCGGAGCCGGGCGCTGGCCGCGCTCGGGGTCTTCGGCGAGCTGCTGATCACCCTGGGCCTGGTGCTCGCCCTGTTCGTGGCCTACTCGCTGTGGTGGACCAACGTGCAGGCCGACCGCTCCGCCTCGGCGGCCGCCGACCGGCTGCGCGGCGCCTGGGCGGCCGGCCCGACCGCCGCCCCCTCGGGCACGCCCGGCGGCACCTCCGCCCCCGGCGCCCCGCCGGCGCCGAAGCAGTTCGCGGCCGGGGACGACGTCGGCTTCCTGCACGTCCCGGCGATGGGCAGGGACTTCCAGGTGCTGATCCGGATGGGCACCTCCACCGAGGTCCTGGACGAGGGCGTGGCGGGCGTCTACGAGCAGCCGTACAAGGCCGCGATGCCCTGGGACCAGGCGGGCAACTTCGCGCTGGCCGCCCACCGCGACGGCCACGGCGCCAAGTTCCACGACCTGGACGCCGTCCACAAGGGCGACGCGGTTGTCGTCGAGACCAAGGACAAGTGGTACGTCTACCAGGTCGACAGCACCCTGCCGGAGACCTCCAAGTTCGACACCGGCATCGTGGCCCCGGTACCGGCCCGCTCCGGGTACGCCGCCCCCGGCCGCTACATCACCCTGACCACCTGCACCCCGGTGTACACCTCGCGGTACCGGATGGCGGTCTGGGGGAGCCTGGTGCGGGTGGACGACATGGACGCCAAGCGCACCCCGCCCCCGGAGCTGCGCCGCTCCTGAGCCCCGCGCGCGGCCTCCTGAGGGGCCGGGCGGAGGAGAGAACGCCCGAGGGCCCGCCGCATCCGCTGCGGCGGGCCCTCGGGCGTGCTGACCGGTGTCACCGGGCTCCGGGCCCCGGGTTCAGCCGAACCAGGGGAAGATCGGAGGCTTAGTTGTTCCCTTTGGGGGGTGTGGTGGTG
This sequence comes from Kitasatospora sp. NPDC086791, assembly GCF_040685975.1. Taxonomy (NCBI): domain Bacteria; kingdom Bacillati; phylum Actinomycetota; class Actinomycetes; order Kitasatosporales; family Streptomycetaceae; genus Kitasatospora; species Kitasatospora sp. NPDC086791. The sequence goes on from NZ_JBFBOC010000021.1 coordinate 52,300, forward strand.
GGGTCGCCTCCTTTGGGCGGATCGGCCGGCTTCGTGAAGAGCTGGACCTGGGTGTTCGGGTCCAGCGTGGTGCCGGCCGGCGGGTTGGTCATCTGGACGATCGCGTTCGGGTCCTGCGGGCCCGACACGGTGTAGCCGAGGCCCGCCTTGGTCAGCTGGGCGATGGCGTCCGACAGCTTCTGGTTCTGCAGCGGCGGGACGGTGGCCTTGTCCGGCGCCTTGTAGATCGTCAGCGCGATCTTGGTGTTGGCCGCGACCTTGGTGTTGGGCTGGACCGACTGGATGGCGACGGTGTTGACCTTGGTCGGGTCGTTGGTCTGCGTGGTCTTCGAGGCGTCGACCTGGAAACCGGCGGTCTGCAGCTGGTTCGTCGCGTCGTCCTTCTGGAGGCCGACCACGTTCGGGACGTTGATCTTGGTCTTGCCCTGGGAGACCGTCAGCTTGATCGGCGCGGTCGGGTCCGCCGTCTGATTGGCCGCCGGGTCCTGGGCGGTGACGGTGTCCTGCGGCGCGGTGTCGTCGTCCTTGTACTCGGGGGCGCCGACGTTGGTGAAGCCGGCCGCGGCCAGCGCCTGCAGCGCCTGGTCCTTGGTCTTGCCGACCACCGGCGGCACGGTCGCCTTCGCCGGGCCGGAGGAGATCTGCACCGTGATGGTCGCGGTCTCGGCGACCTGGTTGCCGGCCGTCGGGGTCTGGGTGCAGACCTGGTCCTTCTTGACGTTCGCGTCCGGGCAGGCGATCTTCTCGCCCTCGGCCACCACGAGCTTGGCGCCGGCCGTCGCGGCGGCGGTCTTGGCGTCGGCCAGGCTCTTGCCGACCAGGTTCGGCGCGGTGACCTTCGCGGCCTCCTTCTGGCCCTTGTTGTCGAACATCGCCTGGGCCACGAAGAAGGTGCCGACCAGGACCAGGACGGCGGCCACCGCCAGCACGATCCAGGAGGTGTTGCTCTTCTTCGGCTGGTTCTCCCCGCGCCGGCCGGCGCGGCCCTGGCCGTCGTCGTAGCCGTCGTTGCCGCCGCCCGCGGCCTGGCCGTAGCCGTCGTTCCCGTAGCCGCCCTGCTGGCCGTACCCGGGCTGCCCGGAGGCCTGCGGCAGGAGGGTGGTCGGGCCGCCGCCGGGCTGCTGCGGCAGCACGTTGGTCTGGCCGTACGGGTCGTGCTGCTGCGGGTAGCCGTTCTGGTCGTAGCCGTAGCCGGCCGCGCCCATGCCGTAGGCGGCCTGCTGGGCGGCGGCCACCGGCAGGCCGTCGAGGAAGCGCTCGATGTCGTCGCGCATCTCGTCGGCGCTCTGGTAGCGGTAGTCGCGCTCCTTGGCGAGGGCCTTGAGCACGATCGCGTCGATCTCGGGGCGCACCTCGGGGTCGAAGACCGACGGCGGCTGCGGCTCCTCCCGGACGTGCTGGTAGGCCACCGCGACCGGCGAGTCGCCGACGAACGGCGGGCGGACGGTCAGCAGCTCGTAGAGCAGGCAGCCGGTGGAGTAGAGGTCGGAGCGGGCGTCGACCTGCTCGCCCTTGGCCTGCTCGGGGGAGAGGTACTGGGCGGTGCCGATGACGGCCGAGGTCTGCGTCATGGTCATCCCGGCGTCACCCATCGCACGGGCGATGCCGAAGTCCATCACCTTGACGTTGCCCTGCCGGGTCAGCATCACGTTGGCGGGCTTGATGTCGCGGTGCACGATGCCGGCCCGGTGCGAGTACTCCAGGGCCTGGAGGATGCCGATGGTCATCTCCAGCGCGCGCTCGGGCAGCAGCCGGCGGCCGGAGTGCAGCAGCTCGCGCAGGGTGGACCCCTCGACGTACTCCATCACGATGTACGGGATGGAGATGCCGTCGATGTAGTCCTCGCCCGTGTCGTACACGGCGACGATCGCGGGGTGGTTCAGGGACGCCGCCGACTGTGCCTCACGGCGGAAGCGGGCCTGGAACGACGGATCCCTGGCCATGTCGGCCCGGAGCGTCTTCACGGCGACGGAACGGCCGAGCCGGGTGTCATGGCCGAGGTAGACCTCGGCCATGCCGCCGCGTCCGAGGACGCCGCCGAGCTCGTACCTGCCGCCTAGGCGACGAGGCTCTTCCATAGTTCCGACCCTCTCCCTCACCCGCCGGTGAGGTTGTGACGTAGGTGTCCCCGCACGCTCTGGGTGACGCCGCGCGGTTCCCGACCGGTTCTCCGGCCGGGCCGTCGGTGCCTCGCGGGCGGCAACGGGCACACCCGCTGCTGGCGGATACGCTACCGGTCGCACCCCATCGGACCGGAGTCAGCCGTAGGCCGATATCAGACCGGTATCCGGACGGGGGTGCCGATCGTGACATTCCCCTCACCCCGAAGCCCGGCTGCCTACTTGCCGAGCGCGGCCTGCATCACCGCCTTGGCGATCGGGGCCGCGAGCCGCCCGCCGCTGATGCCGTCGCGGTTCTGCGAGCCGTCCTCGACGACCACCGCGACCGCGACCGACCGGCCGTCCGAGGCCTTGGCCCAGGAGGTGAACCAGGCGAAGGGCAGTCCGGCGTTGTCCTCGCCGTGCTGCGCGGTGCCGGTCTTGCCGCCGACCTGGAGGCCGGGGATCTTGGCGTTGGTGCCGGTGCCGTTCTCGACCACCGAGACCATCAGGTCCTGCATCTTCTGCGCGGTGGCCGGGCTCATCGGCTGGGAGAACTGCTTCTCGGTGTGCTTGGAGATGGTGGTCAGCGAGGCCGAGCGCTCCTGGTCGACCAGGTACGGCTGCATCAGGCTGCCGTTGTTGGCGATCGCGGCGGAGATCATGGCCATCTGCAGCGGGGTGGCGCGGGTGTCGTGCTGGCCGATCGAGTCCTGGGCGGTGCCGTCCAGGCTGGGGCTGTCCGGGAAGACGCTCTTCTCGGAGCGGACCGGGATGTCGACCGTGCTGTTGAAACCGAACTTCTCGGCCTGCGCCCGCATCTTCTCCTTGCCGAGGTCGGCGCCCATCTTGGCGAAGACCGTGTTGCAGGACTGGTCCATGCCGGACTTCACGGTGGCGTTCTCGCAGCGCTCGGTGGGGCTCTCGTTCTTGAGCTGCGTGGTGGTGCCGGGCAGGGTGTACGGCTCGGGGGTCGACGTGGCGTCGTCGACGTTCTGGTAGAGGCCGTTCTCGAACGCGGCGGTCGCGGTGACCAGCTTGAAGGTCGAGCCGGGCGGATAGGTCTCCTTCAGCGCCCGGTTGAGCATCGGCTTGTTCGGGTCCGCGTTGAGGTCCGTCCAGGCCTTGGAGTCGGCCGCGTCGCTGCCGGAGAAGGTGCCCGGGTCGTAGGACGGGGTGGAGACCAGGGCCAGGATCGCGCCGGTCTTCGGGTCGATCGCGACCGCCGCGCCCTTCTTGTTGCCCAGACCGTCGAAGGCGGCCTTCTGGACCTTGGCGTCGATGGTGGTGACGACGTCGCCGCCGCGCTTCTGCTCGCCGGTCAGCATGTCCAGGGTGTTGCGGAAGAACAGCCGGTCGTCGGTGCCGGAGAGGACGCCCTCCTCCAGGTTCTCCAGCTGGTTGGAGCCGAAGACCTGGGAGGAGTAGCCGGTCACCGGGGCGTACATCGGGCCGTCGACCCAGGAGCGCTTGTACTTGTAGCGCAGGCCGTTGACGAAGTCGGACTTGGTGACCGGCTGACCGCTGACGATGATGTTGCCGCGCGGATGGGCGTACCGGTCGTAGATCTGGCGCTTGTTGTTCTTGTTGCCGGCCCAGGAGTCGGCCTGGACGCCCTGCACCCAGTTGGTGCGCACCATCAGGGCCAGGATCAGCACGAGGCAGAAGATCGAGACCCGGCGGATCGGCTTGTTCATCGGGCTGGTCCTCCCTGGCCCTCGGTGACCGGGGCCGGTTCGACCCCGGGTCGGCGGGCGCTGTCGCTGATCTTCAGCAGGATCGCGACCAGCGCCCAGTTGGCGACCACCGACGAACCGCCCTGCGCGAGGAACGGCATGGTCATACCGGTGAGCGGGATCAGCCCGGTCACACCGCCGGCCACCACGAACACCTGCAGCGCCATCGCCGAGGCGAGGCCGACGGCGAACAGCTTGCCGAAGGGGTCGCGGGCGGCGATCGCGGTGCGCAGGCCGCGCTGCACCAGCAGCGCGTACAGCAGGAAGATCGCCATCATGCCGGCCAGTCCGAGCTCCTCGCCGAAGGAGCCCAGGATGAAGTCGCTCTTCGCGGCGAAGTTGATCAGCCAGGACCGGCCCTGGCCGAGGCCGGAGCCGGTGGCGCCGCCGGAGCCGAGCGCCATCAGCGACTGGCCGATCTGCTCGGTCGCGCCCGGCGGGGGCTTCGGGCCGAAGGCGGCCATCGGGTCGAGCCAGGCGTTGATGCGGACCTTCACGTGGTTGGCGGTCGAGGCGACCGCGACCGCGCCGCCGACCGACATCAGCAGGCCGAACAGGATCCAGCTGGTCCGCTCGGTGGCGACGTAGAGCATCACCACGAACAGGCCGAAGAACAGGAAGGACGTGCCGAGGTCGTTCTCGAAGATCAGGATCAGCAGGCTGAGCAGCCAGATCACCACGATCGGGCCGAGGTCGCGGCCGCGCGGCAGGTACAGGCCCATGAAGCGGCGGCTGGCCAGCGCCAGGGCGTCCCGCTTGACCATCAGGTAGCCGGCGAAGAACACCGTCAGGACGATCTTGGCGAACTCGCCGGGCTGGATGGAGAAGCTGCCCACCCGGATCCAGATCTTGGCGCCGAAGTCCTCGGCCCGGGCCGGGAAGAAGGCCGGCGCGGCGAGCAGGACCAGGGCCACCACCATCGAGATGTAGGTGTAGCGCTGGAGCACCCGGTGGTCCTTCAGGAAGACCATCACCCCGATGAAGCCCGCGATCCCGAGGGCCGACCACATCAGCTGGTTCTGGGCCGCCGGGAAGTTGCCGCTGAGCAGCTTGCCGGCCTTGTCCAGCCGCCAGATCATCACCACCCCGAGGCCGTTCAGCAGGGTGGCGATCGGCAGCATCAGCGGGTCCGCGTACGGCGCGAAGCGGCGTACCAGCAGGTGCGCGACCAGCGCCAGGGCGCCCATGCCGAGGCCGTAGCCGAGCATGCCGCTGGGCAGCTTGGAGTCCATCGCGAGGCCGACGTTGGCGTACGCGAGGACCGGCAGCAGCACCGCGAAGAGCAGCAGGGCCAGCTCGGTGTTGCGCCGGTTCGGTGCCTCCTGCAGGGAGATGGTGGTGTTGCTCCGTCGGCGGGGGACGGCGCGTTCGGCCGACGCCCGCCGCCGGCCGGCCCGGCCGGTGTCTTCGCTCAGGTGGTAGCTGCTCACGTGGTGACCGCTCCCTGACGGCCGGCAAGCCCGCGCGGGGCGGTCCTATGTCGGATCACGGACGTCACTGCTTCGGGCAGGAGTTGGCCCGGCTGAGTTCGTCTTCGGTCAACTGGGTGGTCGGGTCGCCCTGGGCGCCGGCCGCCGGAGGGGTGGCGTTCGGAGTCGGGGTGGCCGTGCCCGGGGCGGTCGGGGTCGGGGTGGCCGGGGTGGTCGAGGGCTGGGCGGTCGGTGCCGCCGCGGCCGGGCCGCGGTTCTTCTCGCCCGGGGTGGGCGTGGTGGTCAGCAGCGCGGTCCGGGTGGCCTGCGTCGCCTGGATGCCCTGAGCCGGGGCCGCCGCGGCCTTGGCGGCCTTCTGGCAGAGCTGGACCCAGCCGTCGAGCTCCTGGACGGTCGTCTGGGCGTCCTTCAGGGTGTTGACCGAGATGGTCTTGTTCACGTGCGCGCGCTGGTCCTGCGGGAGCCACTTGAGCTGGATCCCGCTGTACGAGTCGCGCACCGAGGACAGGCTCAGCCCGGCCAGGTTCTGGTTGATGCCCTGGTAGACCGCGACGTGGTCGCCGTCCTCGCCGATGTAGTACTGGTCCTGGGTCCACTGGTAGCCGAAGTAGCCGGCGCCGCCGAGCAGGCCGAGCGTGACCAGGACGGCCACCGACACGGTCAGGCCCTTGCGCTTGCGCTTGCGGGGCGGCTCCTCGTCGAACTCCTCGGTGCCGTACACCGAGGGCTCGGCGGAGCCGTAGCCGTACGCGCCCTCGTAGCCCTCGGCGGGGCCGAAGCCACCCGCCGCCGGGTCGTAGCCGGCCTCGTAGCCCTCGGCGGGGCCGAAGGCGCCCTGCGGGCCGCGGCCGAGGCCCGCCGCGCGGCCGGCCGGGGTGTCCGCGATCGAGCGGTCGGCGGCGGCCGAGGACGGCGGGGCGTCGGCGACCGCGCCGACCACCACCGGGACGTCGTTGAACTGGCCGCTCATGGTGTCCGTGGCACCGACGTCGATGACGTCCGCCACGATGCAGGTGATGTTGTCCGGACCGCCGCCGCGCAGCGCGAGCTGGATCAGCTCCTGCACGGTCTGCTCGGGCGAGTAGTAGCTGCCGAGGGTGTCCTGGAGGGTCTGGTGGCTGACCGGGCCGGAGAGGCCGTCGGAGCAGATCAGGTAGCGGTCGCCGGCCCGGACCTCGCGGATCGACAGGTCGGGTTCGACCTGGCCGCGGCCGTCCAGCGCCCGCATCAGCAGCGAGCGCTGCGGGTGGGTCTCGGCCTCCTCGGGCGTGATCCGGCCCTCGTCGACCAGGCGCTGCACCCAGGTGTGGTCCTGGGTGATCTGCACCAGCGAACCGTCGCGCAGCAGGTAGGCGCGGGAGTCGCCGACGTGCACCAGGCCCATCCGCTGGCCCGTCCACAGCATCGCGGTCAGCGTGCAGCCCATGCCCTCCAGCTGCGGGTCCTCCTCGACCATCTGCCGGAGCCGGTCGTTGGCACCCTGGACGGCGTCGCCCAGCAGGGTCAGCAGGTCGGCACCCGGCACGTCCTCGTCCAGCCGGACGATCGAGCCGAGCACCTCGGAGGAAGCGACCTCGCCGGCCGCGGCGCCGCCCATGCCGTCGGCCACGGCCAGCAGCCGCGGCCCGGCGTAGCCGGAGTCCTCGTTCCCCTCCCGGATCAGTCCCTTGTGGGAGCCGGCGGCGAAGCGCAGCACCAGGGTCATGCGACCTGTGCCCCCCTCTGGGTCATGGACGGGATGCTGTCCCTCATGCGCTACTACTTCCGCAGTTCGATGACGGTCCTGCCGATACGGATCGGCATGCCCGGCTGGAGCGGAGTGGGCGCGGTCAGGCGCTGCCGGTCCAGATAGGTGCCGTTGGTGGAGCCTAGATCCTCGACCGTCCACTGCCCAGTCTGATCCGGATAGATCCTGGCATGCCGGGAGGACGCGTAGTCGTCGTCCAGCACGATGGTGGAGTCGTGCGCGCGGCCGAGCGTGATGGTCTGGTCCTGCAGCGCCACGGTGGTGCCGGCCAGCGAGCCCTGCACCACGACGAGCTGGGTCGGGCCGCCGCGGCGGCGGCCGCCGCCGGACTGGGTCTGGGGGGCGGCCGGGGCGGCCGCCGGGGAGGGCGTGGGGCGACCCGCGGCCTGGGTGGGGGCACCGCCGCCCGCCGTGGCGGACGCGCCGCGACGGGAGGAGCGGGGGTTCACCTTGGTGCCGAAGAGGTCGCTGCGGATCACCTGGACCGCGACGATGACGAACAGCCACAGCACGGCCAGGAAGCCCAGCCGCATGACCGTGAGGGTCAGTTCTGACATGACCGTCCCGCCAGTCGGTGAGCGAGGCGCGCGAACAATTCGGACACTACCCTTCGACCTGCCGGTAGACGATGGTGGTGGAGCCCACGACGATTCGCGAGCCGTCGCGGAGCGTAGCGCGCTGGGTGTGCTGTCCGTCCACCACGATGCCGTTGGTGGACCCCAGGTCGAGCACCATCGAAGGACTGCCGGGCCGGATCTCGGCGTGCTTGCGGGAGACCCCGGGGTCGTCGACCCGGACGTCCGCCTCGGTGGAGCGGCCGAGCACGCAGGCCGAACCGGTGATCTGGTGGCGGGCGCCGTTCACCTCGATCCAGCGGCGGACCGAGGTGCCGCCGTGGCCGGCGCCGGGGAGGTTGCGGACGTTGCCGCCCGCCGGGGAGGGCGCGCCCGGGGGCATCACGGGGGGCGCGGCCGGCGGCGGGGGCGCGGGCGCGTTGTACTGGCCGGCGCCGGGCTGCTGCCACGGTGCGCCGGGGGCCGGGGCGGCCGGCGGGCGGTCGTAGCCGGGCTGCTGCGGGGCGTACTGCTGGGGCTCCTCGGCGGCGAGGGTGCGGCTGCGCACCCGGTACAGGCCGGTGTCGAGGTCGTCGGCCTTCTCCAGGTTCACCTGGAGCGGGCCCAGGAAGGTGTACCGCTGGGCCTCGGCGTACTCGCGGACCATGCCGGCGAGCTCGGTGCCGAGCTGCCCGGAGTAGGGGCTGAGGCGCTCGTGGTCGTGCGGGCTGAGCTCGACGATGAAGTCGTTCGGCACGACGGTGCGGTCGCGGTTCCAGATGCTCGCGTTGTTGTCGCACTCGCGCTGCAGCGCACCGGCGATCTCCACGGGCTGGACCTCGGACTTGAACACCTTGGCGAAGGTGCCGTTGACGAGACCCTCGAGCCGCTGCTCGAACTTCTTCAGCACTCCCATGGGGCACCCCCTTCCAGGGTTCGTTCGCCTGCCTGCCCGCCGGATCCCGCGGGGGAACCGGTCGTGCCCACTTGCGGTACTTCCGTACTGATCGTATCCACGCCGGGCCCTTCCGTACGGTTCCCGGACCGTGTGGTGGCCGGGGGTGGGCTCGGACACACAGGGTGACGCATTCCGGGTACGGCACGCCAGGTGTGCCGGTCGGAGCGGCTGCCCGTCCGTCGCGCACGCGTTCGTCGGGCATCCGTTCGGGTGCGGCCGGTTCCGCCGGAGAACCGATTCGGAGCAGCCCCTCCGGCCGTGCTAATGTTTTCCACGTCGGAAGGGCCGCCCGGAAGGGAGGCCGGTCCAAAGAAGCGCGAAGACCTCATGGTACCGAGCGGTTCGGAAGATCGGTCGGCAACGAGGACAACACCCATGCGCGGGTGGCGGAATAGGCAGACGCGCTGGATTCAGGTTCCAGTGCCCGAAAGGGCGTGGGGGTTCAACTCCCCCCTCGCGCACAGCGAAGCCCCGCAGATCTACGGATCTGCGGGGCTTTTTTGTTCACCCTCCGTCGTTCCCTTCCCGGTCGTTCCTTTTCCGGCACCGGCCCGGCCCCGGGTGCGGTGGATCAGGAGCGGGTGGCGGGCAGCTCGGCGCGGACCTCGAAGCCGCCGTCCTGGGTGGGGCCGGCGACGAGGGTGCCGCCCAGCAGCTGGGCGCGCTCGCGCAGGCCGACCAGGCCGTGGCCGCCGCCCGGGAGGGTCTCGGCCGGGTGGACCGGCGGGGCGTCGTTGCGCACCTCGACCCGCAGCCGGCGGCCCTTCGCCCGGACCCTCACGTGCACCGCCGCCTCCGGGGCGTACTTGGTGATGTTGGTGAGCGCCTCCTGCACGGTGCGGTAGGCGGCCCGCTGCACCGCCTCCGGCCACGGGCGGTCGCCGGGGTTCAGCTCCGAGTCGGCGGTCAGGCCGCTCTCCTCGATCAGCCGGGGCAGGTCGGCCAACCGGGGCTGCGGGGCGAGCGGGGCGTCCGGCAGCCCGCCGGTGCCGCGCAGCACCCCGACCATCTGGCGCAGCTCGTCCAGGGTCCGGACGGAGAGTTCGCGGATGGTGCGGGCGGCGGCCACGGCGGCCGGGTCGTCGGTGCTGACCTGGAGCGCGCCGGCCTGGATGCTGATCAGGCTGACCTGGTGCGAGACCACGTCGTGCATCTCCCGGGCGAGCCGGCCGCGCTCGGTGATCAGTACCCGCTCGGCCAGCAGCCGGCTCTCCCGCTCCTGGCCGCGGGTCAGTTCGTCCAGGCGGGCGGCCAGCTCCCGGCGGGTGCGGGCGAGCAGGCCGGTGGCGGCCGGGCCGGCGGCCAGCATCACGGCCTGGATGGCGTCGAGGGCGCTGGCCCGGCTCAGCGCGATGAGGTCCGCGGGCAGCGGCCAGTGGAAGAACTCGACCAGGGTGAAGAGGACGCCGCAGGGGACCACGATCCGGGGGCGGGGGCGTTCGGCGGCCACCGTGTAGACGGCGGTGATCGGGGCCAGCCAGATCTCGTCCACCCAGGTGCCGGGCATGGTGAGCAGCAGCACCGTGACCGGGAAGCGGCGGCGCCAGAACAGGGCGACGGCGGCCAGCGTGGAGAGCGCCATCTGCCACCAGGCGGCGTCCCTGGCCACCAGCGCGGCGTCCAGCAACGAGTACAGGACGGGCAGCAGCAGCATCAGCCAGGGGGCGGTGCACCAGGCCGGCAGCCGTCTGGACGGCAGCTGGTCGGCGGTCGTCATGCCCCGTCGCCGGGCTTGGGCCGGACCAGCCCGGCCCGGTGGGCGAGGACGGCGGCCTGCACCCGGTTGGCGGCGCCGAGCTTGCCGAGGATCGCGCTGATGTGGTCCTTGACGGTGCCGGTGCCGAGGAAGAGGCGGTCGGCGATCTCGGCGTTGGACAGGCCCTCGCCGAGCAGCGCGAGCACGTCGAGCTCCCGGCCGGTGAGGGTGCGGGCGAGCGCGGTCGCCTCGGCGTCCGGGCCGCCGCCGTCCACGTAGCCGCCGATCACGGTCCGGGTGACGGTCGGGGAGAGGATGTTGCCGCCGGCCGCGAGCACCCGGACCGCGTGCACCAGTTGTTCCGGGGCGGTGTCCTTGAGCAGGAAGCCGGCGGCGCCGGCCCGCAGCGCGGCGCCGATGTACTCGTCGGTGTCGAAGGTGGTGAGCATCGCCACGGCGGGCGGGTCGGGCAGGGCGCGCAGCCGGCGCAGCACCGAGATGCCGTCGAGGTCGGGCATCCGGATGTCGAGCAGCGCCACGTGCGGGCGCAGGCGCTGGACGTGTTCCTCGGCCTGTCCGCCGGAGCAGTCGCCGACCACTTCCAGGTCGGGGGCGGAGCCGACGATCAGGCCGAGGCCGGAGCGGACCAGGATCTCGTCGTCGACGATCAGCACGCGGGTGGTGGTGATGGTGCCTCCTCGGTTCGGGCGGCCGGGTGGGGGCGGTCCGCGTGGGTCGTTTCCGAGGGTAGGGGTAGCGGGGGCGGGTCGCCGAACGCTCGGGGGGTGGCAACCCCCGCCGTTCGGCGGGGGTGGGAATCCGCTACCCGGTTCACGTAATTCTCAGGCCCGGTGGGGAACCATGGAGTTGGCTGACCCTTTCCGGCCCGCTTCCCCACCTGGGCGGACGGCCGGTCGGGCGTCGCCGGTCAGTCCGTCGGGCCCGTGCGGGCGCCCGCCGCCGGGCCGTACGCGGATGCGCCCCACCATCTGATCGTTTGGAATTGAGCTGTGTCGTCCACTGTGAAGTCGGAGCCGTCCGCCACGACCCCCGGGCCCCGGCCCGTCGGCGTGCTCGACCGCTGGCGCCCGAGGGCCGCCGTGGCCTCCGTCTGGTACCTGCGGCTGATCGCGCTGCTGAACGTGGCGACGGTGCTGCTGGTGCCCTTCCGCAACCAGGTCAGCGAGCACAACGAGGGTGAGTACTTCACCCCGTACCTGATGACCTCGGGCCTGGCCAGCGCGGTGCTGTCGGTCTTCCTCGCCGTCGCGATGCGGCGGCGCAAGCGGGCCGCCTGGATCTTCAACGCGGCGCTCGGCGGCCTGTTCGCACTGCTCTACCTGGCGCTCATGCTGGTGCCCGGCGGGCACTTCTACCAGCACCCGCTCAACTACTTCTCCACCATCCTGACCTGCCTGTTCGTGCTGGCGCTGCTGGTCGGGCGGAAGGAGTTCACCTCCAAGGGCGACAGCTCCAACCCGAAGACCGCGGCGGCCACCTTCGTCGGCGGGCTGCTGTTCGGCGGCGCGGTCGGCGCGCTGCTGGTCTGGGCCACCAACGACCTGAGCGGCGCGGGCTTCTGGGACCTCTTCCGGTACTCGATCGGCCGGATGATCACCATCACCCCGTCCGAGCACCTGCGCTCCGTGATCGCCGCGCCGACCTGGGTGAACGCCGCGATCAACGCGATGGGCGGGGCGCTCTTCCTGCTGGTGCTGTACGTGGCCTTCCGCAGCCCGCGGGGCACCGAGCTGCTGACCCCGGAGGACGAGGCGCAGCTGCGCGGACTGCTGGACAAGCAGGGCGAGCGGGACTCGCTCGGCTACTTCGCGCTGCGCCGGGACAAGGCGGTGATCTTCTCCCCCAGCGGCAAGGCGGCGGTGACCTACCGGGTGATCGGCGGCGTCTCGCTCGCCTCGGGCGATCCGATCGGCGACCCGGAGGCCTGGCCGGGCGCGATCGACGCCTGGCTGTCCGAGGCCCGCGAGCACGCCTGGGCGCCGGCCGTGATGGGGGCCTCCGAGGAGGCCGGGGTGATCTACGCCCGGCACGGGCTGGACGCGCTGGAGCTGGGCGACGAGGCGATCGTCGAGCTGGACGAGTTCTCGCTGGACGGCCGCGCGATGCGGGTGGTCCGGCAGGCGTACAACCGGGTCAAGCGGGCCGGGTACACGGTGCGGATCCGCCGCCACGAGGACATCTCGGAGGCGGAGATGGCCGAGCTGGTGGCCAAGGCCGACGAGTGGCGCGACGGGGCGACCGAGCGCGGCTTCTCGATGGCGCTCGGCCGGCTCGGGGACCCGGGCGACGGCCGCTGCGTGATGCTGGAGTGCAGCGACGGCGAGGGCGAGCTCAAGGCGCTGCTGAGCTTCGTCCCGTGGGGCCCGGACGGGCTCTCGCTGGACCTGATGCGCCGGGCGCGGGACACCGAGAACGGCCTGATGGAGTTCATGGTGATCGAGCTGCTGCAGCGCGCCGACGAGGTGGGGCTGAAGCGGGTGTCGTTGAACTTCGCGATGTTCCGTTCCGTTTTCGAGCGCGGTTCGCGCCTGGGCGCGGGGCCGGTGCTGCGGTTGTGGCGTTCGGTCCTGGGATTCTTCTCGCGCTGGTGGCAGATCGAGTCGCTCTACCGGGCGAATGCCAAGTACCGGCCGATCTGGGAGCCGCGGTACCTGCTGTTCGAGAAGAGCAGCGAGATTCCGCGGATCGGCATCGCGAGTGCGCGCGCCGAGGGTTTCATCGTCGCGCCGAGCCTGCCCGCCCTGTTCCGACGGCGGCACGCCAGGGCGGCCGTGGTGGCGCCCCGGGTGCCGGTGGCGGCGCGGGACGGGAAGGGGTAGCCCTCCGTCGGGGGGCGGAGGGGGCCGGTCGGTCGAATGGGGGTCCGGAGGGCCGATCGACCTCCCCCCAGAGGATGACCCTTATCCCCATCCGTGCCGATGTGGCTCTGTTAAGAGGCTTCTAATGTGGGAGTAGACGAGAGTTCGGGGATTCGGAGAAACGGTTGTGATTCACAGGACCCACGCGGGGGGCGTGCGAAAGGGGCCGCTGGCGCTAGCCGGAACGGCCGCTGTCGCCGAGTGGGGGACGTTGTTCGTGACGGTTCGGAACACCGTGGCGCGAAAGAAGTTCGCAGCGGTTCCGTTGGCCACGCTGGCGACGTTTCTGATCCTGCTGTTCAGCATCGTCCAGCACCTGCCGGGCGGTGAGCGTTTCGTCAACCAGATCGGGGTGGTCCGGGCGGCGCTCCCGGTCGAGGTCTCGCTGGTGCGGACCCCGCTGTCGCTGTACGTTCCGGCGCTGGACCTGCCGGTCTGGGGGGCGCTGGCCCAGGTGTTCGTGGTCTTCGCGATCGCCGAGATCGTGCTCGGCCGGCGGATGACCCTGGTGGTCGCGTACGCCTGCACCCTGGCGGGCACGCTGTTCGCCCGGGTCGGGGTGGCGATCGGGCCGGAGCACCTGTTCGGCTTCCCGAAGTGGGTCGCCTACGTGCGGGACACCGGGCCGTCGGCCGCGGTGGTCGCGCTGGCGATCTGCATCGCCTTCCGGTGCCGGGCCTGGTTCACCGCCGGCCTGGTGGTGGTCCTGATGGTCGGCGAGGCGGTCGTACTGCCGAACCTGGCGGGTCTGGAGCACGTGGTCGCGGTGATCACCGCGCTGTTGATCGCCGTCTCGGTCGAGGTCTTCGGGGACTTCTGGCCGAGGGTGCTGGCCGGGGTCGGCGCCGCCACCTCGGTGGCCGCGGCCGCCTCCCGGGAGGTCGCGGTGGAGGCCCGGCGGCGCCGGCCGGCCGGGGCCGTCATCCCCTGAGGGGAGTCGTCCGCGTTCCACGTGTTCCCACGTCCTGACGGCCGCGCACGGGCATCCGTACGCGGCCGTCAGGCGTGCGGGAGGGGCAGTTCGAACCAGACGACCTTGCCCACCGCCTTGCGGGCGGTGCCCCAGCGTTCGGCGAGCTTGGTGACCAGGGTGAGGCCGCGGCCGGTCTCGCCGAGCTGCTCGGCCGGCTCCAGCGAGGGCAGGTTGTGGTTGTCGTCGCTGACCTCGACCAGCAGCTTGTCCACCCGGATCAGCTGGAGCTGGACCCGGTCCCGGGCGACCCGGACGGCGTTCGTCACCAGCTCGCTGACCAGCAGTTCGGTGGTGTCGCTGATCGCCTCCAGGTGCCAGCCGGCCAGCTGCTCGCGGACCAGCGAGCGGGCCCGGCGGACCTCGCTCTGGTCCACGGTGAGGTCCCAGGTGGCCACCTCGGACGGGGCGACCCCGTCGAAGCGGGCCACCAGCAGGGCGACGTCGTCCTTGCGGTCGTCGGTGTGCAGCCGCTCCAGCACCACGTCGCAGGCCTGCTCGGGGCTCTGCTGCGGGTCGATCAGGTTGCCGCACAGCGCGGCCAGGCCGGCTCCTATGTCCCCGCCCCGGACCTCGACCAGGCCGTCGGTGCACAGCACCAGCATCGAGCCGTCCGAGACGTCGATGGTCTTGGCGACGAACGGCACCCCGCCGACGCCGATCGGCGCGCCGGCCGGGATCTCCAGCAGCTCGCCGGTGCCGTCCGGGTGCACCAGGACGGGCGGGACGTGGCCGGCGCTGGCCAGCTCGCAGGTCCGGTTGATCGGGTCGTAGACCGCGTACAGGCAGGTCGCGAGGTGGTCGTCGCCGAGCTTGTGGGCCAGGTTGTCCAGGTGGCGCAGCAGCTGGCCGGGCGGCAGGTCCAGGGCGGCGAGGGTCTGCATGGCGGTGCGGAAGCGGCCCATCGCGGCGGCCGAGTGGATGCCGTGGCCCATCACGTCGCCGACCACCAGGGCGACCCGGCTGCCGGGCAGCTGGATCGCGTCGAACCAGTCGCCGCCGACCTCGGCCTTCGGGTCGCCGGGCAGGTAGCGGTGGGCGATCTGCACGCCGGGGATCTGCGGCGGGCGGGTCGGGATCATCGAGCGCTGCAGGGTGGTGGCGACCCTCGCCTCGGCGCGGTGCAGCCGGGCGTTGTCCAGCGACAGCGCGGCGCGGACGGCCAGCTCCTTGAGGGTCGCGGCGTCGCTCTCGTCGAAGGGGGCGCGGTCGGGCAGCCGGAGCAGCTTGAGGATGCCCAGCACGGTGCCCCGGGCGGAGAGCGGGACGACCAGCATCGAGCGGCCGGAGACCACCGGGGCCAGCCGGACGCCGCCGAGCGCGATCGCGTAGTCGACCGCGACGTCCGCGCTGACCACCGGGACCAGCACCGGCTGGTTCAGCTGCAGGGCCATCCCGGGCGGGGTGCGGCGGGGCATGCTGACCAGCGAGCCCTCGGTGAGGACGTGGTCCCAGGCGCCGCCGGTCTCGTTGTAGACCAGGGCGACCCGGCGCAGCATGGTGTCGTCGTCCGGGCGGGCGACCGGCAGCTCGGAGTCCGAGATCAGCCCGTCCACCAGGTCCACGCAGGCGAAGTCGGCGACCCGGGGGACCAGCACCTTGCACAGCTCGTGGGCGGTGAAGCCGAGGTCCAGGGTGGTGCCGACCTTGCCGCCGACCTCGTTCAGCAGGGCCAGTTGCTCGCCGGCCTGTCCGTTGGTGAGGAACGGGCCGAGCCGTCCGCTCGGCGGGGCCTCGGCGCTCGCGGGGGCGGGGACCGGGGCGGGCGCGGCGGGGGCGTCCGGTGCCCGGTCGGTGGGTGGCGGCGGGTGGCCGTCGGCGGCCGACTCGACGGGGGCCCGGTCGATGGCGGCTCCTCCTCCGGTGGGTGCGGGTGCCTCCCGGCCGGAGGCCGGCGGCGGGACGGACGGGCTTGCGCCGGCCGCGGTGGCGCTGCCGGTGGCGCCGCTGCCGGCGGCGGCGACCGGCCGGGCGGCGGGGAGGTCGGTGGCCTCGGGTCGGTCGGTGTCGGGGACGTGTGCCTCGCGGTGGTCGGCCTCGTGCCGGGCGGCGTCGCGTTGCTCGGCCTCGCGTTGGGCCGCCTCGCGTTGGGCCGCCTCGCGTTGGGCCGGGAACGGGGCGGCCGGTCGGCGGCCGGGCGGGGTCTGCTCGGGCGGCGGCGGCGGGCCGACCCGGGCGACGCGCTGCTGCGGTGTCGGGTAGCGGCGGCTGATCCCGGCGGCCGCGTGCGCCGTCCCGGTCTGCGCGTCGGCGGGCAGCACCGGCAGCACGGTGACCGCGTCCAGCCGCAGGGCGGGCGGTCCGCCGAGCCCGATCGCGGCCAGCGTCGCCGCGCGGTGGGCGGCCGGCAACAGCCGGGCCAGCGGTTCGGGCACCCGGTCGGTGGGCGCGGTGAGCGCGGCGGTCAGTCCGTGGAAGCCGCCCCGGGCGGCGGGCGCGGCGGAGAACGGCAGCAGCCGCTCGCCGAGCGCGAGTCGGGGGCCGACGGTGCGCAGCGGCCGGGCGTCGGCGGCCAGCGCGAGCAGCCCGCCGGACGGGCCGGGCAGCGGGTAGGCCCACCAGAGCACGTCGCGCTGGTGCTCCTCGCGGTCGGTCACGGTCAGCCGCCCGGCCCAGGGGCGGCCGGCCGAGGTCAGCTCGGCGAGGGTGTCGAAGGTGTCGCAGGCGCGCCGGACGGAGCACCGGCCGAGCACCCGCGACTCGAAGGCGGGCAGCAGGCCGGAGGCGGGGCGGTCGTGGGCGATGTCGGCACGGTGCCCGAACAGTTCCTCGGCGGCGCGGCCCCATTGCGCGATCCGGCCGGACCGGTCGACCAGGACGGGGGCGAGCCGCACCAGGGCGGCCACGCCCGTCGGGTGGTCGCCCGGTGCGGGTCCGTCGGCCGCCGGACGCGGTGTGGAGTTGGACTCGGCCACCATGGATTCGGTCTGCTCCCGCCTGGCCGCCACGCCTGGAGGCGGCCGTCTCTCCGGAGGAAGGCGCGCTGTGCGGATACCAGCGAAGCACGGACCGGGCCGGGCTTGATACCGAAACGGGGAGATTCCTCAGTATCGGTTGCGTGTCGCGCGGCGCGCGCCGGTCCGTACCTCCGGTTCACCCGGACGGGGCTTTCGCGCGCGGCGGTATGGTGGCATGCCGGACCGCCGCCCGTGCGGCGGACCCGCAGGACGCAGCCGGCCGGACGAGACAGAGGCGAGAAGTGAGCGCGCAGAGCCCCGCCCGCTGGACGGACCCGGAGCGCTGGGGGCACCCCCGGCCGGAGGCTGGGGGAGAGCTGGAGGAGCGGGTCGCCGCCGCCGAGCTCGCCTGGCTCAGCATGGACGTCGACGTGCAGACGCTGCGGGTCGAGATCGACAACTTCGCCCTGATCCACCACCAGCTGCTCGGCCCGCTCTACGCCCGGCTCGACGAGCTGGACGCGCTGGTCGCCGAGGCGGTCGCGGCCCGCACCGGTCTGCCGGAGGATCTGCGCCGGGCCGCCGAGGCCCGCCGACAGGTCGAGGAACTGCCCGACCTGGACGCGCTGTTCGATTCCGTGCGGGAGCAGCGGGAGCAGTCCGGCCCGGAGGAGGCGGCCCCGCCGCCGCCCGCCGCGCCGACCCGGGTGCGGCCCGGCAAGGAGGCCCAGCGGGTCTATCGCGAGCTGGTCCGGCGCGCCCACCCCGACCTCACCACCGACCCGGCCGAGCAGCGGCGCCGCGCCGCGTTCCTGGCCCGGGTCAACGAGGCCTACGCGGTCGGGGACGCCACCGCGCTGGCGGGCCTGGCCGCCGAGTGGTCCACCGCGCCGGAGGCCGCGCCCGCCGTCGGCTCCCCGGACCGGGCGGACTGGCTGCGCCGCCGACTGGACTGGCTGACCGACCGGATCGCCCGGACCGCCGCCGAGCAGGTCCGGCTGGAGCAGACCCCGATGGGCCAGCTGCTCGCCCTCGCCCCGCAGGACCCGGACCGGCTGCTGGAGCAGCTCGCCGAGGAGCTGCTGGCCAAGGCCGCCGACCGGCAGGCCGAGCTGGAGCGGCTGCTCGGCGCCCGCGGCCCGGTGGACGGCCACGGCCACGGCCACGGGCCGGTGCACGGCCACGCGCCGGTGGACGGCCACGGCCCGGTGCCGGTGGGCGACAATGGCACGGACCCGACCGACCCCCCGCCTTCCCACGCCCAGGAGAGCCACACGATGTTCGCGCAGATCCCCACCGCCGAGGCCGCCGCCGTGCCCGCCGACGCCGTCCTGCTGGACGTGCGCGAGCAGGACGAGTGGGACGCGGGCCACGTGGACGGCGCGCTGCACATCCCGCTCGGCCAGGTGATCGCCCGGCTCGGCGAGCTGCCCGACGAGAAGCTGTACGTGCTCTGCCGGGTCGGCGGCCGCTCCGCGCAGGTCGTCCAGTACCTGGTGCAGCAGGGCCGGGAAGCGGTGAACGTGGACGGCGGGATGTACGCCTGGCAGAGCGCCGGCCGTCCGATGGTGAGCAGCACCGACCAGGAGGCCTTCGTCCTGTAGGCCCCGCGCCTTCGGCCCTTCGGGCCCGCCGCGCCCGTCACCCGGTAGGGCAGGATGGGCGCGCGAGCGCCCCGGTATCGGGCCGGGCGCCGCCCGCCGACCGGGCTGGGGAGGCCATGACGGAGACGACGGACCGGCCGGCCCGGGGGAGGGCCTGGTCGAAGCCCGCGCAGCTCGTCCTCGGCCTCGCCGGGGCGGCCCTGATCGGCGGCACCGGGCTGTTCCTCGCCGCGGTGTTCCTGCACGTCGCGCCGGCCAACTCGCTGTCCCGGCAGTACCGGGACGAGATCGACGGCGTGGTCTACCCGGAGTTCGAGCAGAACTGGAAGCTGTTCGCGCCCAACCCGCTGCAGCAGAACGTCAGCCTGGACGCCCAGGTGCGGACCGTCGCGCCCGGCGGGGCGACCACCACCCGGGACTGGACCGGCCTGACCGCGCGGGACGTCGCCGCGATACGGGGCAACCCGGCGCCCAGCCACGTCGACCAGAACCTGCTGCGCCGCGCCTGGGACTTCTACGACGGCTCGCACGACTCGCTGGACGAGACGCCGACGAACCCGCGCGGCAAGCTCGCCGAGCAGTACCTGAAGCGGATCGCGCTGCAGCGGATCGGCCGGGAGACGGACGGCGAGCGGATCCTGGAGATCCGGTTCCGGGTCACCACGGCCACCGTCGCGCCTCCGGCCTGGAGCGGCGAGGCCGCGCCGCCCGGGCCCAGGGCGCGGGAGCTGCCGTGGTGGCCGGTGGCGGACGAGGACTACCGGGGGCTGCTCGGATGAACGGGGTGTCGGAGCGGGAGCCCCGGTCGGGCGCGGTGGTGCCGCCGGAGGAGGAGGGCCGGACCGACGGCGTCCCGCGGCAGGCCGCCGCCGGGCAGCCGCCGGTACCCGGGTCGGACGGGTCGGACGGGTCGGACGGGCCGGACGGTCCGGCGGTGCGCGGGGCGGGAGTGGCCGGAGCGTTCGGACGGGCCGTCGAGGCCTTCACCGGGCGGGTGCTCGGCCGCCACCAGGCCGCCGTGGTGCGGATCGGCTTCGGGCTGGTCTGGCTCGCCTACCTGCTGCGCGAATGGCCCAACCGCCGGGTGCTGTACGGCGACCGCTCCCCCTGGTCTGCGGAGCTCGCCGAGCGGCTGCTGGGCGACGACGGCGCGTTCACCGTGCTGCCCTGGTTCGGCGGGCGGCCCTGGTTCGAACTGGTCTACCACCTGGCGGTGCTGGCGGCCCTCGCCGTGCTGCTGGGCTGGCGGACCAGGGCGAGCACCGTGCTGTTCCTGGTCACCGTGCTGTCGCTGCAGAACCGCGACGTCTTCCTCGGCGACGGCGGCGACAACGTCGTCCACCTGATGGCGGTCTACCTGGTCTTCACCCGCTGCGCCGAGGTCTGGTCGCTGGACGCCCGGCGGGCCCGGACCGGGCGGGACGGGTGGACCGGGGTGGTGCTCTGGGGCGTCCTCGGGGCCGCCCTGACGGTCTGCCAGTGCGGTGGCTTCTCCGGCGGGAGCCTGACCTGGACCGGCCGGACCTTCCCGTACCTCGGCTGGTCGCCGCTGTTCTGGGGGCTCTGGGCGGTGGCCGGCGCCTGGTGGGTGCTCGGGCGGCTGCGGCCGGACGGCGAACCGCGGGCGGTGCTCGACGCGCTGGCCACCATGGTGCACAACTGCGCGATGCTGGTGATCGCCGTCGAGGTGGTGCTGATCTACGCCACGGCCGGCTGGTACAAGGTGCAGGGCTCGCGCTGGCAGGACGGCACCGCGCTGTACTACCCGCTGCACCTGGACTACTTCACCCCCTGGCCCGGGCTGTCCGCGCTGGTCGGCTCGGCGCTGCTGCCGGTCTTCCTGATCTCCTACGGCACCGTGATCGTGCAGGTGGCCTTCCCGTTCACCCTGCTCGACCGGCGGGTCAAGAACGTGCTGCTGGCCGTCATGATGCTGGAGCACGCGGGGATCGCGGTGGTGCTCGGGCTGCCGGTGTTCTCGCTCGCGATGATCGCGGCGGACGCGGTGTTCCTGCCGACCGGCGCGCTGCTGTGGGCGGCACGGGTGCGCCGGACCCTCACCGGCCGGATCCGGCGCAGGCCCGCGCCCTAGGATGTCGGTATGTCCTGGTTCGCAGCGCTTCGTGACACCGCGCGGACCGGGCTCACCCTGGACCGGGCGCTCACCGACCCCAAGCGGGCGATGCGCGGGGCGGTCGCCGTGGCGCTGGTGCTCTTCCCGACGCTCGCGCTCGGCGGGGTCTCGCTCGCCACCTCGGCCGCGATGGGGGCGTTCATCGCCGGCTCGGCCACCTTCCAGCGCAGCTTCCGCCCCCGGGCCAGCCTCGCCGTCGCGGCCGGGGCCGGACTCGGGATCAGCACCTTCCTCGGCTACCTGGCGGCCGGTGTCCCCGGGCTGTTCCCGGTGCTGCTCGCGGTGTGGGCCTTCGGCGCCGGGCTCGCCTGGGCGACCGGACCCACCGCCGGCGTGGTCGCGACCAACACCGTCTCGGTGATGCTGATCGTCGTCCAGCTCCCGGTCAGCGCGGCCGCCGCGCTCGGTCACGGCCTGGTCGCCGCCCTCGGCGGGGTCGTCCAGGCCGCCGTCATCACCCTCTGGCCGATCGGGAGTTGGACCGCGCAGCGGGGCGCCCTCGCCGACACCTACGCCGAACTGGCCGACTACGCCCGCCGGTTGCGGCAGGACCCGACCGCGCACGTGGACCCGGCGCCGTTCATGACTGCCCGGCACGCGGCCGCCCTCACCCCCTGGCAGGACCGCCACCGGCCGGCCGAGCTGCGCGGCCTGCGCGGCATCGCCGAACGGATCCGGCCCACCCTCGCCGCGCTCGCCGATCCCAAGGTCGGCGCCCCCGGGGAAGGACCGGAACGGGACCGGGCCCGGGAGGTACTGGCCGCCTCCGCCGACGTGATGGACGCCCTCGCCCGGGCGATCCGCACCGGCGACCCGGTCCGGCTCCCCCGGTCCGCGCCCTCGCTCACCCTGACCGGGCCGGAGGACGGGCCCCGGCTGCGGGGCGCCGCCCGGCGCTCCGCCCGGCGGCTGGGCGGACTGCTGCGGAAGGCCGCGGACACCCTGGACCGCGGCGACGAGGACACCGTCACCACGCCCGTGGTCGGGGCCGGCGGGGCGCTGCACAAGCCGTCGATCGGCCGGATGCTGCCGGTCGCGCTGCGGGCCGTCCGCCGTCAGCTGCGGCCGCGCTCGGCGGTCTTCCAGCACGCCGTCCGGCTCACCGGGGTGGTCACCGTCGCCTACCTGCTGGCCCGGCTCGCCGGGTTCCACCACGGGTACTGGGCGCCGATGACCGCCGCGATCGTGATGCGGCCGGACTTCGCGCAGACCTACAGCCGGGGCGTCGCCCGGCTCGCCGGGACGGTCGTCGGGGTCGCCGTCTCCACCCTGGTGGTGCAGCTCGCCCACCCCGGGCAGTGGGTGCTGGCCGCGCTGGCGGTGGGCTGCATCGGCGGGGCGTACCTCGCGTTCCGGACCGGGTACGCGCTGACCACGGTCGGGATCTCGTCGTACGTGGTGTTCCTGCTCGGGCTGCAGGAGGGGAACCCGCTGGTGACGGCCTTCGAGCGGGTCGGGCTCACGCTGCTCGGCGGGTCGATCGCGCTCGTCACGTACGCGCTGTTCCCGACCTGGCAGACGGCCCGGCTCGGGGAGCGGCTCGCCGAGTGGCTGGCGGCGGCCGGGCGGTACGCGGGGTCGGTGATCGCCTGCTACGAGACGCCGGCCGCGCCGCGCGGCCGGGTGGTGCGGAGCGCGCTGCTGGACTCGCGGGAGGCGCGGTCCGAGCTGATCCAGGCGATGCAGCGGGCCGACGCCGAGCCGGGACGGCACGAGTCCGGGCTGGCCGACGTGAGCCGGCGCCAGATCGACCGGGCCCGGGCGGCGGTCGGGCACCTCGGGCGGGCGGCGGTGCTGCTGGAGGCCCACCTGCCGGCGGCGGACGCCGAACCGGTGGCGGGGACGGGGGAGTACGCGGAGGAGCTGCGGCTGGCCACCGCGCTCGCGGCCGGGGCGCTGCTGACGGGGCAGCCGGTGGAGTTCGGGGCGGTGCGGGACGCGCAGGCGCGGTTGGAGGAGCACCTGGCGCAGGCGCCGGCCGGGGTGCAGCGGGACGTGGTGCGGGCGGGGAGCCGGCTGGTGGTGCAGGCGCTGCGGGACCTGGAGCGGGCGCTGCGGGGGAGCGCGGAGCCCCGGTAGGCGGGTGCCGCCGCGCGGCCCCCGTTCCCTGCGCACGGCCGGGCGGGGGCACGGAGCGCGCGGAACGGGGGCCGGGAACGCGGGCCGGGTCAGGCCCGGTGGGCGGCTTCCAGCCAGTTGGCGAACTCGCAGGCGAAGTGCCACTGGTGGCCGGTGGCCAGGTGCTCGGGGGCGGCCTCCGGGAACTGGACGGTGAGGCGGATCCGCAGGCCGTCCGGGGTGTCGGCGAACTCGTGCATGACGCGCAGCACCTCGGTGCCGTCGGCGAGGGTGCCGGTGCCCCCGATGCGGACCGGGAAGGCGGCGTGGTCGGGGGCGGCGATGGGGACGTCGTCGTGGAAGTGCAGGAAGAAGCGGGCGGGGCCGGTGCCGATGGTCTCGATGATCTCGACCCGTTCGCCGGTGGAGTCGGCCAGGTAGTGCTCGGGGTTGGCGGCGAGCAGGGCGGCGCGGTCGCCGGCCCGCAGGCGGCCCTGCCACCAGGTGAGGAAGCGCTCGGCGTCGATGCCGGGCGCGGTGAGTTCGGTGACGGCGGTGCGCCAGCGGCCGGCGGAGGCGCGGGCCCAGCCGGCCAGGGCGGCGTCGGCGGCGGCGGTGTCGGGGGCGAGCAGCTCGCGGATCCGGTCGTCGCCGAGGCGCTGCTTGAGCAGGCGCAGGGCGGCGCGGGCGCGGTCGAGCTCCCAGGCGAGGACGGCCTCGCGGGGGTGGGAGGTGCCGTCGATCCCGGTGCGGACGGCCGGCGTGCCGGTGGTCGGTGCGGTGGTGGTCGGTGCGGTGGTGGTGGGCGTGTCGGTGATGGGCGTGTCGGTGGTCATGGCGTCACTCCTCAGCAGGCAACGGGAACCACGATGCGGAGAGATGTTCTCCGTTTCGTCAGCGACGGTAGCATAGGAGGAGAAAGTTTCTCCGGTTAGGGAGCTGTGGATGAGGGCCGACGCGGAGCGCAGCCGGCGCAGGATCCTGGACGCCGCCTGCGAGGTGTTCCTGGAGCGGGGCCCGGACGCCCCGCTGGACGCGGTGGTCCGGCGGGCCGGGGTCGGCCCGGCCACCCTCTACCGGCGCTTCCCCGACCGGGAGGCCCTGGTCCGGGCGCTGGTCGTCGACCTGCTGACCCGGCTCACCGCGGCCGCCGAGGAGGCCCGGCGGGCCGAGCCGGACCCGTACCCGGCGCTGCGCCGCTTCGTGCACGCCGCCGCGGACCTGCGGATGGGCGCGGCCATCGTGGTGCTGCTGGAGCGCCTGGTGGTGGACGAGGAGCTGGTGGCCGTCCGCCACGGCGCGGTGACCGCGGTCGAGGGACTGCTGCGGGCCGCGCAGGACGCCGGGCGGCTGCGCCCCGACGTCGGGATGGGCGACCTGGTGCTGCTCTGCGTCCGGCTGTCCCGTCCGCTGCCGGGCGCTCTGGCCGCGCTCGACGCGGACGGCTCGCTGGTCCACCGTCACCTGGACCTCGCACTGGCCGGGCTGGCCGCCGCCCCGGACGGCGCGACCGACCGGGATCCCGGGCGGGAACTCGGGCGGGAGCTCGGCCGGGCGCTCGGTTTCGACGAGGTGATCGCCGCGGCCGGGCGCCCCGGTGAGCCGGCCCCCGGGCGGGTGGCAGAGTGAGCGGAATGGACGACGAGGTGGTGCGGGCGTGGCGGGCGGGCGAGCGGGAGCCGGGGGCGGTGCTGCTGGACGGGTTCCACGCGCTGAAGCACGCGCTGCGGTTCGGCGGTGACGTCCGGCGGGTGCTGACCGCCGACCGGGCCGCGCTGCTGGCGCTGGCCGCCGAGCTGGCCGAGGACGTGGCCCCGGCGCTGGACGGGCTCGCGGTGGAGCTGCCGGAGGCGGCGCTGCGGACGCTGGCGCCCCGGCTGCACCCGACCGGGGTGATCGCGCTGGCCGTGCGGCCCTCCCCCGGGGCCAACCTGGCGGCCCTGGCCCGGCGGCCGCGCCGGGCGCCGGTGGTGCTGCTGGAGAACCCGCGCAACCTGGGCAACGTCGGGGCGGTGATCCGGCTGGCGGCCGGGTTCGGCGCCACCGGGGTGGTGACCACCGGCGACCTGGACCCGTGGCACCCGACGGTGCTGCGCGGCAGCGCGGGCCTGCACTTCGCCACCGCCGTCGAGCGGCTGACCCTGCCGCAGCTGCCCGCCGGGCCGCTGTTCGTGCTGGACCCGGAGGGCGCCGACATCCGGGACCTGCCGTTCCCGGACGACGCGCTGCTCGCCTTCGGCACCGAGCGGCACGGCGTGTCGGCGGAGCTCAAGGCGCGCGCCGACCAGCTGGTCGCGGTGCCGATGCAGCCCGGGGTGTCCAGCTTCAACCTGGCGACCAGCGTCGCGATGGGCCTCTTCCACTGGATGTCCGGGAAGCGCTGAGGCGCGGCGCCCGGACCGGCCGGGCACCGCGTCCCGGGCGGGGCGGTGGCGTCAGGAAAGGAGCCGGCGTCAGGAGAACAGCCGGCGCCAGGTGTCCGGCCCGGGGATGCCGTCGGCCTCGGCGCCGCGCCAGCCCTGGGCGAGCTGGAAGGCCTGGACGGCCCGCCGGTCGCTCTCGGTCCAGCGCGGGCCGGGGCCGGTGCGGTACGCGGCGCCGAAGCCCTTGCGGACCAGCCGCTCGCCGAGCTGCCGGACGTGGTCGTTGGCCCGGCCCGGGCCGAAGTACCGCGCACCGGGGAACGCGGGTGCCCCGGTGACGGGCGGTGGCGGGGGCAGCGGGGCGGGCAGGGGGGTGCCGCCGTCGATGGCGCGGCCCTTGCCGTGGACCAGGTAGTCCCAGGTGTCCTTGCCGGGGATGCCGTCGGCCTCGGCGCCGCGCCAGCCCTGGGCGAGCTGGAAGGCCTGGGTGGCCCTGCGGTCGGCCTCGGTCCAGCGCGGGCCGGGGCCCTCGGAGTAGAAGCGGGCGCCGCCGCGCCGCACCAGCATCCGGCCGAGCTCGGTGACGTACGCGTTGTTCGCGCCGGGGCCGAACCGGTCGGCGCCGGGGAAGGCGGTCGGGCCGGCGCCGTCGCCGCTGCCGCCGGACAGGCCGGTGAAGCGGTACGGGAGGTAGGAGCCGGAGTTGCTCCAGTAGGCGTACGGGGTGGTGCGCTTCCTGGTGCCGGGCGAGGTCTGCTCGTAGGCGACGTACCTGGTGCGCGAGGAGTCCGCCCAGCCGCCGAAGATCGTCACGTGCGAGCCGGCCTGCGGGTCGGCCGGGTTGTTGCGGATCAGCACGTCGCCGGGCTGGAGGTCGTTCTTGCCGATCCGCTCGGCGAAGTCCGGCAGGGTCCAGGTGGTCTGGCTGCTGCCGAGGCCCCAGGCCATCGAGACGAAGCCGGAGCAGTCCTGGCGGTAGCCGTCCGACCAGTAGCGGCCCATGCCGTACGGCACGCCCTGGTCGACCCAGCTCTGCGCGCGCTGGATGATCTGCGCCCGGGTGACCGGCCGGCCGGCGTCGGGGGCGGCGTAGGCGCGGACGCTCGGGGCCCGGCCGTTCAGGCCGCTGACCTCGCCCTGGGGGGTCTGCGGCCGGGCGGTGCCGCTGTCGCCCGGGGTGGGGCCGGGGCCCGGGGCGGGGGCCGCGAGGGCCGGGACGGCGGCGGCCGTCCCGCCGCCGAGCGCGGTGCCGACGGCGGCCACCAGCACGGCGGCCCGGCGGCGGAGGCTGCGGGCCGCGGCGTGTCCGCCCTCGTGGACCGGCGCGGCGTGCAGCCGGGCGCGGCGGCGGGCACCGCAGCCCCCGCATATGCAGTCGGCCTCCGGTTCGACCTCGTCGAACTCGATCAGCGGGGACAGGTCGGTAAGGGTCATGCTCCGCCTCTTTCCTGCGGTCTTTCCCGGTCACGGCCTGACGACGTGACAGGACTGGCCTTCCCGGGCCGACTCCGCGTGTTATCGGGACCAAAGTCCCAAAGCGGGCGGAGCGCGGCGCGGCGGATTGAGCCGGGCGGGTGACGGCTGTTCGGATTCCCGGGCGTGGCGTCGCGGCGTGGCGCCGACGGCCGGCGTCGGGGGGGTGGTACCGGGTGGGGCCGCCCTGAGCTGAGTCGCGGTCAGCGCGGGATGACGGGCGAGTACTCGGGTCCGGTCCAGGTCAGCGGGGTGGCGTCGGCGAGCTCGACCACGCCGGTGACGACCAGTTCGACCGTCCGCTCGGCGCCCGGGGCGGCCTGCCGGGCCCGCTCCGACCAGTCGGTGCGGGCCTCGCCGGTGACCAGCAGCGCCCCGCCGGTCTCCCAGTCGGGCAACAGCAGGCCGGCTCGCGGGTCCAGCTCCAGGTTGCCGAGGGTCAGGAACATGCTGTTGCCCGGGTACTCCGGCCAGCGCAGCCGGTCCGGGGCCACCGCCTCCAGGAAGCCGGGTAAGCCACCGCGGTGGGAGGCGTCCACGCTGCCGTCCGGCCCGGTGCTGGCGATGAAGAAGGTGTCCGCGGTGGCCACGGTCAGCCGCTGCGCGGTGGTCAGCCGCGGGCCCGCGGCGACCGTACGGGGCGGGCTGGCGGCCGGGCGGTCCAGCGGGGTGCGGCGCTGGATGTACTTCGGGCAGTTGGCGACCACCTGGTCGGCGGTGATCAGCAGCCCGCCCCGGCCGTCCGGGACGGCGCCGCCGTTGAGCCGCATCCGGCGCCGGCCGGCCGGGTCCAGGGCGATGGTGCCGACCCGGGCCGGGCGGGACAGTGCCCCGGCCAGCGGGTCGGCCCCGGCGGGGCGGGCGGCGACCGCCAGCGTCCGCTCGTCCGCCGCCCGCAGGAAGCCGGCCGGTCCGGCCAGCTGGGTGGCCCAGACCCGGCCGTCCGGGTCGGCGGCGCCGACGACCAGCATCCGCCGCTCGGCCAGGAAACGGGCGGCGACCGCCGGGACGGTGTCGCGGATCGACCGGCCGGCGTGGTCGGCCCGTTCGGTCCGGCCGGCCCGGGCCTGGGCGGCCCGCTCGCCGGCGTGGTACGGCGTGCTGGTGGTGGTCATGCTCGGCTCCCCGGGGTCGGTCGGACGCGGCCGTGTGCGGCGGACGGCTCCGAAGCGGACGGCTCCGAAGCGGACGGCTCCGAAGCGGTGGGCTCCGAATCGGACGGCTCGGAAACCGCTGGCTTAGAAGAAGCCGCAGGTCGGGGCGCCTGCAGTGGGAGCGGCGGCCTCGGTCTCGTCCACCCCGGTGCGGGTGTAGACCTCCAGCCGGATGCCGTCCGGGTCGGTGAAGAAGATGCCGCCGGAGGCCGAGCCCTCGGCGTGCGGCACGACGCCGTCGTAGGCGAACCCGGCGCCGAGCTCGCGCAGCAGCCGTTCGGTGGCGCGGACCTCGTCGAGGCTCTCGACCTCGAAGGAGAGGTGGTGCAGTCCGGGGTTCGCGGTGGCGAAGGTGCCGGCGCTCTGCTGCCAGAGCGTCACCACCAGGCGGCCGTCGCGGCCGAGCAGGGCGAAGCGGCGCTCGGGGTCGGTGCCCTCCTGGGTGACCTGGAGGCCGAGGGCGGCGCGGTAGAAGTCGATCGACCGGGCCAGGTCGGTGACGTTCAGGCCCACGTGGCCGGTCTGCAGGGTGCGGATCGCGGTGGTGCTGGACATGCCTGGTCACTCCCGGGGCTGGGGCTTCCGATGAGGCGTCTGCCTAACCGGTAATCATGAGAGTAGGAGTTAGGTGATGCCTCGTCAACCGGTACGTGGAGTGGAAGCGGTTAGATTCGGGGTCGGGCATGCGAAAAACCCCGCCGGACCTGACGGTCCGACGGGGCGGGGAGGAGCGGAAGGGGCGGGAGCGCGCGGGCTACGCCCACTCCCACCGGATGCCGATGTGGCCCGGCTGCTGGTCCGGGGCCAGGACGTGGGCGCTCGCCGAGGCGCCGATCCACAGCTGCTCGCGGCGGTGGTCGACGTCGGCGCCCGGCTCGCGGTCGTAGCGCTCGCAGTGCGCCGGGACGGCGGCCGGGTCGAAGTGCACCTGCAGCACGTACTCGCGCACCGGGGTGGCGAAGCGGCGGCTGTACTCCAGCGTCGGGCCGCCCGGCGGGATCTCCACCTCGTACTCGAAGACGGTGCTGTCGCCGAGGCCGAGCGGGCGGTCCAGCATCAGCTCGGCGACGGTCAGCCCGGCCTCCGGGCGGCGGCGCACCCGGCCCAGCCGGCCGTGCCGCACCGAGGTGATCTCCGGGCAGCCGGTGGCCTCCTCGTCGGCCTTGTGCACCACCAGGCAGCGGCCGACGCCGCCGACCGTGGCGCGCACCACCTGGCGCATCCGCAGCAGGTTGCCGCGCCGCTCGGCGTCCACGTAGTACGAGTCGTGGATGCTCAGCCGCTCCAGCTCGCCGGCCGACGGGGCGTCCAGCTCGGCGAAGATCGAGGCGATCTCCTGCTCGCCCGGCCAGACGTCCTCCAGCCCGAGGTGCAGGGTGTTGGCCGCGGCGGCCCAGCGGCCGCGCGGGCGGGGTGGGCCGAGCAGCGAGGAGAGCGCGCTGTGCGGCAGCCCGAGGAGTTCCTCCAGCAGGTGGACGGCGCGCAGCGAGCTGGCCCGCTCGGGCTGGCTGCGGCCGCGCCGCCAGTAACTCAGCGTCGTGACGCTGACCCTGACACCGCGTTGGGCGAGGGCCGCGCGGATCCGGTCCAGGCTGAGGCCGCTGGCCTCGATGGCCAGGTGCAGGGTGTCCGCGAAGCCGCCGACCGGGGCGAGCCGGCCGGGGGCCGGCGCCGGTGCCGGGGCGGGCGCGGGGGCCGGGCTCGGCGCGGGTGTCCGGCCCGGCGCGGGCGCGGGCGGCCCGGGGCGCTCCGGGTGCGACCCGACCAGCCGAAGCCGCGCGGCGTCCTGAGGTTGCTGTGCGGCCATGCGGTGACCCTCCCCACCAGGTGAGTTCGGTGGGACCGGACCGACGCCGGGGCGCGCCGCCAGCGGCTTCACCGAGCTTTGGGGAACCCTATGCACGGTCGAGAGGCTACGTCATCAGTCGTGCGTATGACAGTGGTCACGGCAGGTCAACCGGATGGTTAGCGATCTTGAAACAGTCCGGAAACACGTCTCCTGCCGCGGCCCCCGCCGGGCGGGCCGGTCGGACGTGACACCGCCGGGGCGGGCCCAGTCGGCGCCGCCCCGGCGGGGGCATCGGTGGTGCGGTCCGGCGGCACCCTGGGTGACCGGGTGCTACCGGAAGGTGATCACTTGACGTTCAGGGCGACGTCGTCGATCACGAAGCTGGTCTGCAGGGACGAGTCCTCGGTGCCGGTGAACTTGATGGTCACGGTCTGGCCGGCGAAGGAGGTCAGGTCCAGGGTGCGCTGCACGTAGCCGGCGGCGGCGTCCACGTTGGAGTAGGTCGCCAGCGTGGTGCTGTTCGCCTGGACGGTCAGCTTGTCGTACGCGGTGGAGCCGGTCTCGGCGGTGTCGATGTGCAGCCAGAAGGTCAGCTTCGCGGAGGCGCAGCCGGCCGGGATGGAGACGGTCTGCGACATGGTGTCGGTGTGGGCCGAGCCGTAGCCGTTCAGCCAGGCCTTCCAGCTGCCCGAGTGGGCGGCCTGGGAGGAGCTGTTGTCGACCACGCCGCTGGAGGTGGTCCACGGGGCGGCGGCGCCGGTCTCGAAGCCGCCGTTGCCGACCAGCTGGGCGGCGGTGCAGCCGCCGGACGGCGGGGTGGTGCCGCCGCCGAGCAGGGCGGTGGTCAGGGCGTCGGCGACCGGGGAGCCCCAGCCGGTGACCTGGTCGTACCCGGCCTTGGCGGAGAAGTCCTGGTTGGCGCCGGTGGTCACGTCGTGGAAGACGCTGCCGTAGCTGCTGCTGTTCGCGACCGTGTACAGCCGCGGGCTCGCCTCGCCGAGGACCGGCTGCCCGGCGGCCTTGGCCTTCTGGTTGAACTGGGCCGCGTAGCCGGACCAGAGCGGCGCGGCCGCGCTGGTGCCGCCGTAGACCTGCCAGCCGCCGGCCGTGTAGATCGAGAAGCCGCTCGCCGGGTCGGCGTTGGAAGCGACGTCCGGGACGGTGCGCATGGTGCCGTTGACCCCGGTGCCGGTCTGCCAGCTCGGCTTGGCGAACACGGTGGAGACGCCGCCGCCGGCGGTGCTCCAGGCGCTCTCCGAGGAGTAGGTGTTGCCGCCGCCCACCTTGAGGTTGGTGCCGCCGACACCGGTCTGGTGCGGGCTGGAGGCCGGGAAGTCGACGGCCTTCACGGTCGCGCCGCTGGTGGAGCGGGTGCAGTCGCGCGAGCCGTCGTCGCCGGAGGCGGAGAAGATCGAGATGCCCTGGGCGGCGGCCTGCTTGAAGGCGTTGTCGACGGCCGTCATCGAGGCGGCGGTGGTGTCCGGCTCGCAGGAGCCCCACGAGATCGAGATGACCGAGGCCCGGTTGTCGGCCACGATCTTGTTGGCCATGTCGATCTCGCCCTGGTCGCTGTTCGGGGCCTCGTAGACCAGCTGGGTGGCCTTGGGCGCCGCGCCGCGCACGATCTCGCTGTCCAGCTCGACCTCGCCCTGGCCCTGGCCGGGGGCGGAGTCGTAGTTGGCGCCGTCCACCGAGACGGTGGAGACGGCCGGGCCGGTCAGGCCGAACTGGGAGTCGTAGGTGGTCAGGTTCGAGGACTGGTAGCCGTCGAACTCCCACAGCGCGACCGTGGTGCCGGTGCCGTCGGCGCCGGTCTTGTTCAGGTTGTACGCGCCGGTGTACTGCGCCGGGGACATGCCGCTCGGGCTGGCGGTGGCGGCGTTCGGGGTGATCGCGTTCGGCGTGGCCAGGCGGTTCTTGCGCACCGCGTGGTTGTCCAGGCCGCTGAGGCCCTGGACCACGGAGGCCAGGTCGGACGGGATCGAGGCGGCGTCGTCGTTGGCGAAGAAGGCGCGCTGCAGCTGCGGGTCGACGTACGCGCTCTCGTGCGTGCCGAAGGCCTGCGAGACCTGCGCGGCGGTGCCGTGGGCGTTGACGACCTGGCGGTTGGCGCTCACCTCGGTGACGGTCAGGCCCTGCTGGGCCAGGTAGGTCTTGACCTGCTCGACGGCGGCCTGGGTCGGGCCGAACCGCGCGGTGAACTGCTCCGGCGTCAGGTAGTGGCCGTACTCGGGGGTGCCGGGCGTGGTGACCGCGGTGAGGAAGCGGTCCAGGGCGTCGGTGTCGCGCAGCTTCAGGCTGACGGCCACCGAGATCTGCTGCTCGGCCGGGACGTCACCCTTCTTCTCCGAGTGGGCGACCGCAGGGTTCACGGTGTTCGGCAGGGCGACGCGCGGGGTGGCGTGGGGAGTGGCGGCCTGCGCGGTGGAGACGCCGAGCGAGACGGCGGTCAGCGGCAGCACGGCTATCGCGGCGGCGAGAGCAAGGGAACGGGGGCGCAACGGATCCTCCTCCGGCCGGCTGTGGGGGCCGGCAAGGGGCCAAGCGTTCCGGGGTCGAGAACGCTGGCTAGAACATGACAGAACCGGTGTGCGAAGTGATCCATGACCAAGCAATTCGTTGCTAAAAAACAGTCAAGTGTGGAGGCCGGGAAACTCGGTGATTCCATACAGTGAATGACCGGAATTCACGGGCCGGTCCACACCAATTCCCGCTCCGGGGCGCGGACGTAGAATCGGGTCGAGCCGAGGGAGGACGATGACTGACGTGATGGCGGACCCGAGGGACCCGCGGCCGCTGATCGGCGAGCCGCTCGCGCTCGACCTGCTCAACACGCGCTGGGCAGGGAGGCCCGTCAACGACCTGCTCGCCGGGGTCGAAGGCTACGGGATCTGGCTCTCCTCCGCCGGGCTGGGCGACCGCTGCGCGGCCGACCAGGCGGGACTCGCGGCCGTCCGGCAGGCCCGGGAGGCGATCCTGCTGGCGGCCCAGGACGCCCGCGAGCAGGGCGAGTTGAGCGCCGCCGCGCGGGACGGACTGGACGCGGTGCTGGCCCACGGGCGGATCCGGCGGACGGCCGGACCGGGCGGGGCCGAGGACCGGGTCGAGCCGGACCGGCCGGAGTGGCTGGCGCCCTGGCTGGCCGCGGACGACTTCCTCACGCTGCTCGGACAGGGGGCGTCGCGGGTGAAGCAGTGCGCGCACGAGGCATGCATTCTGCATTTCTTCGACGTTTCGCAGAACGGGCGTCGGCGGTGGTGCCGGATGGCGGTGTGCGGGAATCGCGCGAAGGCGGCGCGGCACTATGTGAAGGCGCGCGGCTGACGGACGAACCGGACGACGGGTCGGGGCGGCGGTGTTCGGACGGTACGGCGCGGGCGTCGGCGAAGCGGAGCTCCGGCGTTCGGACGGCGCGGTCCGGGCGGGCGCGCGCGCCCGCCCGGACCGGGGGTCAGGCCGGGGCGCCGAGCCAGTCGGTGAGGGCCGCGCGGAGTTCGTTCTGGCCGGGGTCGACGGCGCCCCAGGCGACGTAGCCGTCCGGGCGGATCAGCAGGACGGTGTCGCGCAGCTTGCCGTGCGGGTCGGCGGGCGCGGCGGAGACCATGCGGTCGGTCCAGGGCTCGGCGGCGGCCAGTTCGTCGTTGCTGACCAGGACGAACGTTCCGGCACGCAGCGCCTCGTAGAGCCGCTCGGGGGCGGCCGGGGCGCCCTCGACGGGCTTGCTGAGGGCGGTCAGCCGCAGGTCCGGGACGCGCTTGCCGACCTGCGGGTGGGAGTCCTTGGGCGCGGGGTAGGAGATGCCGATGCCGGAGACCAGCCGGGCGCCGCGCTCGGTGACCAGGTCGAGGTGGCCGCCCAGCGCGGTGAGCGCCCCGCGCAGGGCGCGGGTGGGGGCGGATTCGGCGAGGGCGAGCCGGATCAGGGCGCCGGAGGTGCGCAGCACCGTCTTCCCGACCGGGTGCCGCTCGGTCTGGTAGGTGTCCAGCAAGGCGTCGGTGGCCCGGCCGCGGAGGACGGCGGCGAGTTTCCAGGAGAGGTTGGCGGCGTCCTGCAGGCCGGTGTTCATGCCCTGGCCGCCGGCCGGGGAGTGGCAGTGGGCCGCGTCGCCGGACAGGAAGACCCGGCCGGAGCGGTAGTTGGGGACCTGCCGCTCGTCGCTGTGGAAGGTCGAGCTCCAGCGCACCTCGCGCAGGCCGAAGTCCTCGCCGAGGATGGCCCGGGTGAGGGCGGTGAGCTGCTCGGGCGTGGGGGCGGTGCCGTCCGGGAAGCGCTCGTTGCGGTCCCAGGCGATGATCCGGAACCAGCCGTCGCCGAACGGGGCGATGAAGGCGAAGCCGGTCTCGTTGGCGCCGACGGTGATCGCCTCGGTGGGCTCGTTCTCCAGCCGGACGTCGGCCAGCACCACGGAGTCGACCACCGATTCGCCGGGGAACGGGATGCCGAGCAGGTCGCGGACGGCGGAGCGGACGCCGTCGGTGCCGACCGCGTACGCGGCGCGGTGGGTCCGCCCGTCGGCGGTCTCCAGCGTCACGCCCTCGGCGTCCTGGCGCAGCCCGGTGACCTCGGCGCCGCGCAGCAGGGTCGCGCCGGCCTTCTCCGCGCGCTCCAGGAGCAGCCGTTCGACGTTGTACTGCGGGGTGATCAGGACGAACGGGAAGCGGGTCGGCAGCGAGCCGAGGTCGATGCCGAAGCGGCCGAACATCCTCAGCGCGCCGAGCGGGTGGCCGGTGGCGATCAGGTCGTCGGCCAGGCCCCGGGCGTCCAGCAGCTCCAGGCTGCGGGCGTGCACGCCGAAGGCGCGGGTGAGGTTGGACTCGGCGGCCCGCTTCTCCAGCACGGTGACGCCGACGCCGGCGGCGGCGAGGTCGCCGGCGAGCAGCAGCCCGGTGGGTCCGGCGCCGACGATCAGGACGTCGGTTTCGGTCGTCGGCTTCACGGTCATGTATCAGCTCCCGTTGTTCGGAGGTCGGTTGGACGCCGTTCCCGGCGTTCTCCCAGCCTCCATCATCGCGGGCCCGGTGGGAGCTGTGAACCGCCGGGCCCCGGCGGTGGGTGACCGCCGGGGCCCGGGAGCGCCGGCACGGGTGCCGGCGCGGTGCCGATGTGGGTGCCGATGCGCGTGCCGCCGTGGGTGCTCGGCGGCACCGCCGCGGGTGCTCAGCGGTGCCGGCGGATCTCCACCGTGCGGAACCGGTTGGCGACGAAGGCGCCGTCGCAGTAGGCCGAGTTGGCGGCCGGGTTGGCGCCGGTGCCGTGCAGGTCGGAGAAGGCGGCGGTCTGGTTGGGGAAGACGCCGCCGGTGAGGTTGAGCGAGAGCGAGACGCCGGAGTCCAGCGCGGCCTCCACCAGCAGGGCCTCCACCTCGGGCGAGGTGGTGTAGCCGGAGGCGGTCATGGCGCCCTTCTCGCGGACCGTGGTGCGCAGCAACTCGATGCCGGCGGCGGTGGATTCGACGGCGACGGCGAAGGAGACCGGGCCGAAGCACTCGGTGCGGAAGACCGAGCGGTCGTCCGGCTTGTCGGCGTCCAGCTTGACCA
The DNA here is from genome assembly GCF_040685975.1 of Kitasatospora sp. NPDC086791. NCBI lineage: Bacteria > Bacillati > Actinomycetota > Actinomycetes > Kitasatosporales > Streptomycetaceae > Kitasatospora > Kitasatospora sp. NPDC086791. The sequence goes on from NZ_JBFBOC010000021.1 coordinate 87,378, forward strand.
GGGCGGGGGTGCGGAGGGTCGCGCCGGGGAAGTCCGGCGAGGTCACCGCGCGCGGGGCGAGGGCGAGTTCGCCGTACTCGCCGCCGGCCGCGGCGGCCGAGCGCTGCAGCACGCCGGGGTTGACCACGGCGCCGAGGATGGCGGCGGCGCGGGCGTCGTCGGAGAGCAGGCCCTCGATCGCGCCGGCGAGGTCGGCGACCACCTCGTCGTAGGTCTTGTCGCCCTGGTCGGTGCCGATGCCGCCGCGCGGGATCAGGACGTTCTGCGGGGTGGTGCACATCTGGCCGCTGTAGAGCGAGAGCGCGAAGGCCAGGTTGCCCAGCATGCCCTTGTAGTCGTCGGTGGAGTCGATCAGGACGGCGTTGACGCCGGCCTTCTCGGTGTACACCTGCGCCTGCTTGGCGTTCTCCTCCAGCCAGTCGCCGAAGGAGGTGGAGCCGGTGTAGTCGATCATCTTGATCTCGGGGCGGACCGCGAGGGTCGCGGCGACGGTGCCGCCGTCGTGCTCGGCGGCCAGGCAGACCAGGTTGGGGTCGTAGCCGGCCTCGGCGAGCACCTCGCGGGCGGTGCGGACGGTCAGCGCGAGCGGCAGCACGGCCCGCGGGTGCGGCTTGACCAGCACCGGGTTGCCGGTGGCCAGCGAGGCGAACAGGCCCGGGTAGCCGTTCCAGGTCGGGAAGGTGTTGCAACCGATCAGCAGCGCGAGGCCGCGCGGGACGACGGTGAACTCCTTGGTCATCACCAGCGGATCGCGCTTGCCCTGGGGCTTGGTCCAGTCGGCCCGCGCGGGCAGCCGGGTCTGCTCGGCGTACGCGTAGGCGACGGCCTCCAGGCCGCGGTCCTGGGCGTGCGGGCCGCCGGCCTGGAAGGCCATGCCGTAGGCCTGGCCGGTGGTGTGCATGACGGCCTGGGCGAACTCGTGCGAGCGGGCGTTGATCCGGTGCAGGATCTCCAGGCAGACGGCGGCGCGCTCCAGCGGGGTGGCGGCGGCCCAGCCGGGGCGGGCGGCGGTGAGCGCGGCGATCAGCGCGTCCGGGTCGGCGTGCGGGTAGGTGATGCCCAGCTCGACGCCGTACGGGGAGGCCTCGCCGCCGACCTGGTCGCCGTCGGTGGGGTGGCCCTCCAGCACGAAGGGCCGACCGAGCAGGGCGTCGAAGGCGGCCTTGCCGTCCGCCGGGCCGCTCTCGCCGTACGCCTTCGGGAACTCGGGGTAGGGCGACCAGTAGTCGCGCTCGGCGGCGGCGGCGAGCGCGGCGTCCAGGGTGGCCTGGTGGCGCTCGACCAGCTCGCTGACGAGGGGGTGGGTGACCGCTGCGGACATCTGTGCGCTCCTCAGGGGGGAGGACGGGACACGTCACAGAGTAACCGAACGATCGGTCGGCTCAAGGGGGTGCAGCGGGTCGGATTCCGCCGGAACGGACGGAGGGCGCGTCCGTGGCGGACGCGCCCTCCGGGGGTGCGGGGAACCCGGCTCCGGGGAGCCCGGGGTTCAGGGGGTCAGTTCAGGGGGTCAGGGGTTACGGCACGCCCAGCTCGAAGAGCACGTACCCGCCGTACCAGCCGGAGGCGAGCGCGCCGGTGCCCAGCACGGCGGCCAGCACCGGCCAGCTGAGCTTGCGCATCCCCACCGCGAGCGCGATGAGCAGCGGGAACGCCGGCAGCAGGTAGCGCGAGGTGTTGCCGAAGATGCCCAGACTGCCGAGCACCGAGACGATCGTGGCCAGCGTGTAGGCGGTCAGCACCAGCGGCGGGCGCAGCCGGATCATCAGCACGATCAGCACCGGCAGGGTGAGCACGATCAGGGTCGCCAGCAGGTCCGGCACCGGGAACGCGAAGGGGTAGTCGTTGCGGCCCAGCAGCACGCCGCGGATCGCGTGCCAGGTGCCCTGGCCGCCGTCGAAGTAGTGCAGCCAGGCGTCGTGCTGCAGCCGGAAGTAGCCGCCCCACTCGCCCATCCGCCAGCCCACCCAGCCGACGTAGCCGAGCAGGCCGACCGGGGCCAGCAGCAGCGCGGTCAGCGGGCGCAGCACGCCGCTCTCCCGCCGGTACAGCTCGACCAGCGCGGCCAGGCCCACCGCGCCGATCAGCGCCGCCGCGGTCGGCCGGTTGAGCCCGGCGACCAGGGTGATCACCCCGGCCGCGACCCACTGCCTGGTCATCACGCAGTAGCAGGCCCAGACGGCCAGCGCGACGAAGGTGGAGTCCGAGTAGACCGCCCACTCGGCGCCCGAGCCCGGGGCGATCGCCCAGATCCCGGCCGCGATCACGCCGGCCCGGACGTCCCCGGACAGCTTCTCCACCACGGCGTAGATCCCGGCGGCGGCGAACAGCGAGGCCACCACCGACACCAGCATCCCGGCGCCGTACAGGCCGAAGGGCGTGACCTCCGAGGTCAGCCGCATCAGGCCCGGGTAGAGCGGGAAGAAGGCGGCCGAGTTCTGCTCGACGTTGAAGCCCTCCGGCCCCGCGATCGGGACCAGCGCCGGGTGGTAGCCGAACTGGGCCACCTGCTGGTACCACCAGCCGTCCCAGCTGGCCAGCACGTCCCAGGGGTTGGCGCCGCCGCCGAACCGGGCCGGCTTCTTCGCGTAGTCGCCGGCGAAGGAGAGCAGCTTCATGAACGCGGTGAAGCCGATCAGCTTGAGCAGCGCGTAGCACCACACGGCCGGGCCGAAGCGGACCACCAGCGCCCGGGCGCGTTCCTGCCAGCCGCGCGACTCCGCCGGCTCCCCGCTGCGCTGCTCGGGCACGTCGGAGGCGACTGCCGGTATTGCGTTCATCAGCCGTGGACCCCAGCCTGCTCTGGACGTGGACGTGGACGGATCGTCCGCAGAGTCTAGGGCCTGCGTCCTCCGGCTGGTGTGGACCACAGCGGGCCGGTGCGGGCCGGTGCGGGCGGGGGCGCGGGCCGGTACGGCGGAGGTTCCGGACGTGCGCGGGCCGGTGCCCGCCGGGCGGACCCGATCGACTACCCGGTCGGGCGGCCGGGGATACTCGGAGGATGGCCGATCACACCACGCGCACCGCCTACACCGTGGAGTCACTGCTCGCGGTGACCGTCGACGTCTTCAACGAGCGCGGTTACGACGGCACCTCGATGGAGGACCTGTCCCGGGCGGCCGGGATCTCCAAGTCCTCCATCTACCACCACGTCCGCGGCAAGGAGGAGCTGCTGCGGCTGGCGGTCGGACGGGCGCTGGACGGCCTGTTCGGGATCCTGGCCGAGCCGGCGGCGGTCGCCGGCCCGGCGGTGGAGCGGCTGGAGCACGTGGTGCGGCGCACCGCGGAGGTGCTGCTGGCGGAGCTGCCGTACGTGACGCTGCTGCTGCGGGTGCGCGGCAACACGGCCACCGAGCAGTGGGCGCTGGAGCGGCGCCGGGACTTCGACCACCAGGTCGCGGAGCTGCTGCGGGCGGCGGTCGCGGACGGATCGCTGCGCGCGGACGTGGAGCCGCGGCTGGCCACCCGGCTGCTGTTCGGGATGATCAACTCGATCGTGGAGTGGTACCGGCCGGGGCTCAAGGCCGCGGACGGGGTCGCGGACGCGGTGGTGCACCTGGCCTTCGACGGGCTGCGGGCGCGGTAACCGGCCTGCTGCCGAAGGTCGAAGGTCGAAGGCCGGCGGTCGCCGGCCGGGGTGCCGTCAGGGGGTCTGTGGGTCCGGGGGGACCTGGTCGGTCTCCTCGAAGACCAGCATGGTGCGGGTGCCGAGCACCTGGGGGATGGACTGGATGCGGTTGAGCACGAGCTCCCGCAGCGCCCGGTTGTCGGCCGTGTGCACCAGCAGCAGGACGTCGAAGTCCCCGCCGACCAGCGCGATGTGCGCCACCCCGGGCAGCTCCAGCAACTGCTCGCGGACCGTGCGCCAGGAGTTCTGGACGATCTTCAGGGTGATGTACGCGGACGCGGCCTGACCTGCCCGTTCGTGGTCCACCCGGGCGGTGAAGCCGCGAATGACGCCGTCCTCGACCATCCTGGAGATCCGGGCGTACGCATTGGCCCGGGACACGTGCACCCGCTCGGCCACCGAGCGGATCGAGGCGCGACCGTCCTGCTGCAGCAGCCGCAGGATCGACCGGTCGACCCGGTCGAGTCTGGACATCTGTTCAGCCGACATGACCCCCCACCCTCACCGATTGGACACACTGCCACCAGTCGACCGCCGCTCAGGCCGAATGTCCACCACCTTGTCACGCTTCTGGTCAAGATGAACAGACGACCGAACAATCGGTAGGGAGCCCCCGCCACCCCTGGAGGTGCCCCGAGATGACCGTTCTCGACCACAGACACCACACGGGCGTGCCCGGCTGGTCGCCCGGAGCCACCGCCCCGCGCACCGACCCGGCCCCCCTGCTCCCGGACCCCTCCCCCGTCCGGGTGCTCGGCACCCCCGCGCTGGAGAAGTACGACCCGGCGCTGCTGCGCGAGCTCTACCGGCGCCTGGTCGTCGGCCGCCGCTACAACCAGCAGGCGACCACCCTGACCAAGCAGGGCCGCCTCGCCGTCTACCCGGCGTCCACCGGCCAGGAGGCCTGCCAGGTCGCCGCCGCGCTGGTGCTCGACGAGCGCGACTGGCTGTTCCCCAGCTACCGCGACACCCTCGCCGTGGTCTCCCGGGGCGTCGACCCGCTGGAGGCGCTGACCCTGCTGCGCGGCAACGCCCACACCGGCTACGACCCGCGCGCCAGCCGTACCGCCCCGCTCTGCACCCCGCTCGCCACCCAGGCCCCGCACGCCGTCGGGCTGGCGCACGCCGCCCGGCTGAGCGGCGAGCCGGCCGTGGCGCTGGCGATGCTCGGCGACGGCGGCACCAGCGAGGGTGACTTCCACGAGGCACTGAACTTCGCGGCCGTCCTGGGCGCCCCGGTGGTCTTCCTGGTGCAGAACAACGGCTACGCGATCTCCGTCCCGCTCAGCGCGCAGTCCGCCGCGCCCAGCCTGGCGCACAAGGCCGTCGGCTACGGCATGCCGGGCCGGCTGGTGGACGGCAACGACGCCCCCGCCGTGCACTCCGTGCTGGCCGAGGCGGTCGAGCGGGCCCGCAGCGGCGGCGGCCCGACCCTGGTCGAGGCGCTGACCTACCGGATCGAGGCGCACACCAACGCCGACGACGCCACCCGCTACCGCACCGAACCCGAGGTCGCCGCCTGGCGCGAGCACGACCCGATCCTGCTGATGGAGCGCGCGCTGCGCGGCCTCGGCGTGCTGGACGACCGGCTGGTGCAGGAGGCGGCGGAGGAGGCGGAGGCGCTGGCGGCCCGGATGCGGGCCGAGTTCCACGCCGACCCGGAGCTCGACCCGATGTCGCTGTTCGCCCACGTCTTCGCCGAGCCGACCCCGCAACTGCGGGAGCAGGCCGCCCAGTTGTCCGCCGAGCTGGCCGCCGAAGCCGAGGTGCAGCACTGATGTCGACCGCCCACCCGTCCGCCACCCCCACCCTCGGCCGGGCCGCCGCGCCGCTCCCCTCCGGTGCCCGCACCGCCTCCATGGCGCAGGCGCTCAACTCCGCGCTGCGGGACGCCATGCGCGAGGACCCGGCGGTGCACGTCCTCGGCGAGGACGTCGGCGCGCTCGGCGGCGTCTTCCGGATCACCGACGGGCTGACCGCCGAGTTCGGCCCGGACCGCTGCCTGGACACCCCGCTGGCCGAGGCGGGCATCCTCGGCACCGCGATCGGCATGGCGATGTACGGGCTGCGCCCGGTGGTCGAGATGCAGTTCGACGCCTTCGCCTACCCGGCGCTGGAGCAGCTGTTCTCGCACGTCGCCAAGATGCGCAACCGCACGGCGGGCCGGCTGCCGATGCCGATCACCGTCCGCATCCCCTACGGCGGCGGGATCGGCGGGGTCGAGCACCACAGCGACGCCTCCGAGGCCTACTACACCAGCACCCCCGGCCTGCACGTGGTCACGCCCGCGACGGTGGCCGACGCGTACGGGCTGCTGCGCGCCTCGATCGCCTCCGACGACCCGGTGGTCTTCCTGGAGCCCAAGCGGCTCTACTGGGGCAAGACCGAGTTCGACCCGGCGGCGCCGGTCGAACCGATCGGCCGGGCCGTGCTGCGGCGCACCGGGACGTCCGCCGTCCTGATCACCTACGGCCCCTCGCTGCCGGTCTGCCTGGAGGCGGCCGAGACGGCGAAGGCCGAGGGCTGGGACCTCGCGGTGCTGGACCTGCGCACCCTGGTGCCGTTCGACGACGAGACGGTCTGCCGGGTGGTGCGCTCGATCGGCCGGGCCGTGGTGGTGCACGAGGCGACCGGCTTCGGCGGCACCGGCGCGGAGATCGCCGCGCGGGTCACCGAGCGCTGCTTCCACCACCTGGCCGCGCCCGTGCTGCGGGTCACCGGCTTCGACATCCCGTACCCGCCGCCGATGCTGGAGCACCACCACCTGCCCGGGGTGGACCGGATCCTGGACGCGGTCGCCCGGCTGCAGTGGGAGGACTGATCGTGATGCCCGTCGTGCGGGAGTTCCGGCTGCCCGACCTCGGTGAGGGACTCACCGGGGCGGAGGTGGTGCGCTGGATGGTCGAGGTCGGCGAGGTGATCGCGGTCGACCAGCCGGTGGTGGAGGTGGAGACGGCCAAGGCCGTGGTGGAGGTGCCCTGCCCGTACGGCGGGGTGGTCACCGCGCGGTACGGCGAGGAGGGCGAGGAGATCGCCGTGGGCGCGCCGCTGGTGACGGTCGCGGTGGCGGCGGCGGGCGGCGGCGCCGAGGAGCCGGTCGGTTCGGTCGGTTCGGTCGGTTCGGTCGGTGAGCGCGCCGAGCGGTCCTCCGCCGAGGTCGAGCGGCCGCTGGTCGGGTACGGCGTCGCGGAGACCGGGAAGGGCGGGCGGCGGCGCCGGGTCATGGTGGTCGCTCCGGGCGCTGCTGCGGCGGTGGCTGCTCCGGCCGTGGCCGCGCCGGTCGTGGCCGCTGCGATGCCCGCCGGTCCGGCCGTGGCCGCGCCGGTCGTGGTGCCGGTGATCTCGCCGCTGGTGCGGCGGCTGGCCCGGGAGCAGGGGGTCGACCTGGCCGCGCTCACCGGGAGCGGGCCGGACGGGCTGATCATGCGGGCGGACGTCGAACGGGCGGTCGCTGCCAGGGTGGCCGCGCCGGCCGTCGCCCGGGCGGCCGACCGGCCGGTGGCCCGGCCCGTCTCCTCCGGTGCTCCGGAGACCGTCGTCCCGCTGCGCGGGCTGCGCAAGGCGGTGGCCGAGAAGCTCAGCCGCAGCCACCGGGAGATCCCGGCAGCGACCTGCTGGGTGGACGTCGATGCCAGCGAACTGATGTCGCTGAGGCGGCAGTTGAACGCGGCACCGGGTCCGAAGGTGAGCGTGCTGGCACTGCTGGCGCGGATCTGCACGGTCGCGCTGGCGCGCTTCCCCGAGCTCAACTCCTCGGTGACCGAGGACGGTTCGGGCATCGTCCGGCATGCGGCGGTGCACCTGGGCTTCGCCGCGCAGGGCGAACGCGGTCTGGTCGTCCCGGTGGTGCGCGACGCGCAGGCCCGCAACACCGAGCAACTCGGCGAGGAGCTGAGCCGGTTGACCGGGGCGGCGCGCGACGGCTCGCTCACTCCGGCCGAACTGACCGGCGGCACCTTCACGTTGAACAACTACGGGGTGTTCGGCGTGGACGGCTCCACCCCGATCCTCAACCACCCGGAGGCGGCGATGCTCGGGGTCGGCCGGATCGTCGCCAAACCCTGGGTCCACCAAGGGGAGTTGGCGGTGCGCGAGGTGACGCAGCTGTCGTTCACCTTCGACCACCGGGTCTGCGACGGCGGGACGGCGGGCGGCTTCCTACGGTTCGTCGCGGACTGCGTGGAGCAGCCGGGGATGCTGTTGCGGCAGCTCTGAGGGCCGCGACCGCGGGAGGACGACGGTTGCCCTGGGCGTACGGGGGGCCACCCAGGGCAACCGCGATCGAGCGAGAGTAGCGCGTTCCCGGGCCGGGTGTCCGGGCTTCGCGTGATTTGTCGGATGAGTACTTCGGGCGTGCCACGCTGCCTAGGCGTCAGCAGAGACAAGCCAGGTGGTGGCGCAGGCCGGCCGGAGGCGAAACGATTCTCTTGGGTACTCGAAACGTAGCGGTGAAGTCCCGCAGAACACTCCTGGTCCGCACCGGGCACGGCTCGGCGGGGGCCACCTCCGTCCCGGGCCTGCCGGAGCTCCCGCCCCAGGGGCCGCCGTCGCCGGAAGCACCGCCGTCGCCGGAGACGCCGACGCCGACGCCGACGCCGACGCCGGAGACGGCCGTACGCCCGCCGATGCCGCTGGACCCGCCGGACCTGCCGCCGGTGACACCCGCGGAAGCGCCCGTCGCCGTCCTGCCGCCGGTGCCGGGCGCCCCCGGGCCGGCGCCCGTCCGCCCGGTGCCGTCGTCGGTGCCGCCCGCACCGTCCGTGCCGCCGATGCCGTCCGTGCCGCCGGCCATCCCGGCGCCGAGCCACCCCGAGGCGGTCTCGGTCACCGGCACCTCGCCGGCCTTCCGCCCGCTGTTCACCGACGCTCCCGGGCTCAACTGGGCCGGCCCCGGCGACAGGTGGAGCGACGCCTGGGCCGTGCCGACACCGCCGGCGCAGCCCCCGGCCGCACTGCCCCCTGCGGCGCTGCCCGCCGCACTGCCCGCCCCCGTACAGCCCGGCCCCGCGCAGGCCGTCGTCCCCGCCGTCGAACTGCCGCCCACCGCCCGGGACATCGAGCTGATCCGGGCCAGCCTCGCCGCCGTCGAGCCGGTCGCCGACCGGGCCACCGCGCACTTCTACGCGCTGCTCTTCCTCCACCACCCCGAGGTCCGCTCGCTCTTCCCCGCCGCCATGGACGTCCAGCGCGACCGGCTGTTCCGTGCCTTGCTGGCCGCCGCGCGCGGCGCCGAGGACCCGGTGGCCCTGCGCGCCGGCCTGAGCGGGCTCGGCTGCGGCCACCGCCGGTACGGCACGCTGACCGCCCACTACGCCCCGGTGGGGGAGTGCCTGGTGCAGGCGCTGGCCCGGTACACGGGCGGCCGCTGGGACGCCGACACCGAGCTGGCCTGGCGCCGCGCCTACCGGCTGATCTCCTCGATCATGATCGAGGCCGCCGAGGAGGCCGCCCGCACCTCGCCGCCCTGGTGGCAGGGCGAGGTGGTCCGGCACGAGCGCGTCACCCGGGACATCGCGGTGATCACCGTCCGCCCGGACCAGGCGTACCCGTTCCGGGCCGGGCAGTACACCAGCCTGGAGACACCCTGGTGGCCGCGGGTCTGGCGGCACTTCTCCTTCGCCTCCGCCCCCCGTCCGGACGGGCTGCTGACCTTCCACGTCAAGGCCGTGCAGGCGGGCTGGGTGAGCAACGCGCTGGTCCACCGGGCCGCGCCCGGGGACGTCCTGCGGCTGGGGCCGGCGGCCGGCGCGATGACCCTCGACCACACCGTCGGGGCGGACCTGCTCTGCCTCGGCGGCGGCACCGGCATCGCGCCGGTCCGCGCGCTGGTCGAGGAGGCGGCCGAGTACGGCGGGTACGGCCGCCGGATCGAGGTGTTCTACGGGGCCCGCCGCGCCGCCGAGCTGTACGCGCTGGACGGGCTGCGCGAGCTGGCCCGGCTCCACCCCTGGCTGACGGTCCGGCCGGTGCTGTCCGGGGCCGGCCCCGCCGACGGTGCGCTGACCGGCGAACTGCCCGAGGTGGTCAGCCGGTTCGGCCCGTGGACGGGCCGGGACGCGGTGCTCAGCGGCCCGCCCGCGATGGTGCGCCGGGGCGTCGGGGTGCTGCTGCGCTCCGGGGTGCCTGCCGAGCGGATCCGGCACGACCTGGTCGGCGACCTGGCCGCCGGGTGATCACCCGCGACCACCCGGGATCACCCCAGGTCGGGCGCGAGCAGCGCACGGATGCCCTCGATGTTGGCCGCCAGGTAGGCCCGCAACCGGGGCGGGACCACGTTGACCGAGGTGACCCCCTCCCGGGTGAACGGCAGCCGGACCACCTCGTACTCGCCGTTCGGCTCCGTCACCTCCGGGCCGTGCCGCCGGCTGAGGTCCATCGAGGCGAGCCGGCAGACGAAGAAGTGCTGCACCTTGACCCCGTGCGGGTGCAGGAGCGTGTCGTCGTCGTGGGTGTGGCTGATGGTGTCGACGAAGGCGGGCACCACGTCCACGACCTTGCCGCCGAGCTCCTCGTCCACCTCGCGGTGCAGCGCGTCGACGACCGTCCGGTCACCCGGTTCGACCCCGCCGCCGGGGGTGATCCAGTACGGGTGCGGCGCACCCGGCCGGACCCGCCGGATCAGCACGATCGAGGCCGGGCCGTGCGGATCGTCCGGGTCCAGCTCCAGCAGGATCGCCCGGGCGGTGCGCTTCACGACCGGGCGCGGTGGCGGGGTTCGGTTCTCGGGGCCCATGGCCACCTCCGGGGCAGGAGCGTTGTGCGGGAGTCTCCCGCGCCGGGAATGCGTCGAAACCCCGGGAATGGGCCGAAACGCCGACCCGGTCGGATACGTCCGTTCGGGGAGCCGTTGTGCTGCAATGGGCGACCACCGGGCACCCGGGAGGGCCGTCGCAACCCCGTCGCAACCCCGCCGAACCGCCGAACCGCCGAAATGTCGAACCCGTGTCCGGCCGCCATCGGACCCAGCGCACCGACCGTCCGGGCAGAACGAGAGGTACTGGCGCCATGCAGCACAGCAGCACAGTCCAGGGCCACCTGGTGATGGACCTCGTGCTCTCGCACGAGCTCTCCCTCCGCATCCTGGCGGACGTGGCGTACGAGGCCGGCGATCCGTTCGCCGTCCGGTTCACCTTCCACCTGCCCGGCAGCGCCCCGGTGACCTGGTTCTTCGCGCGGGACCTGCTGCTCGACGGGATCAGCGGCCCGGCGGGCGAGGGGGACGTGCGCATCCACCCGGTCGGCGAGGAGCTCTCGGAGGTCCGCGTCGTGCTGCGCTCCCCCGACGGCGACGCCGTGCTGCGGGCCTCGTCGGCGCCGCTGATCGCCTTCCTGGCGCGCACCGACCGGCTGGTGCCGGTGGGGCAGGAGCTCACCGGGCGGGAGCTCGACGCCAAGCTCGCGGACATCCTCCGGGGGCGTGAGAACGCCGGGTGAGCGGCCGCGGGGCCGGCCGCCGACGACGGGACGGCGAAGGGGCCCGTACCCGGGTGTTCCACCGGGTACGGGCCCCTCGCGCGGGTGCGCACGACGCCGGTCAGTCGTCGTCCAGGGCCAGGTGCAGACCCCAGGCCACCAGGCTGATGATCAGAGAACCGACGAGCGCGGCCCCGAAGGTGGTCACGTGGAAGTCCAGTTCCAGTTTCCCCGACGCCCACGAGGTCAGCATCAGCATCAGGGCGTTGATCACGAAGGTGATCAGGCCCAGCGTGAGGATGAACAGCGGGAGCGAGAACAGCTTGACCACCGGCTTGATCAGCCAGTTGACGATGCCGAAGACGACCGCCACACCGAGCACCGTGAGTGCCTTGTGCTGCCAGTCCGCCGTGCCCTGGGCGAGTTGTATGCCGCTGACGATCCAGGCGGCGACCCAGATGGCCGCCGCGTTGATCAGTGTCTTGATGACGAAACCCTTCATGCCGCCCAAGCCTGACAGGCGACCCGGTCCCGGGGGAACCACCACGCGGCGGGTTGGTGTTGAATGCCCCTGGTCCCGGAGGTGGACGAGGAGGGGAGGACGGCGGCGGTGAAGCTGTTCCGGCTGGACGAACTGGACGCCGAGCGGGCGGCCAACGACGGCGGGTACCTGAGGTTCCTGCGCGAACCGCGGATGTCCGCCGGGCTGTACGCGCTCTCCCCCGGCGACACCGACCCGCAGACCGCGCACGAGCAGGACGAGATCTACCAGGTGATCAGCGGCCGGGCCGAGTTGACCGTCGGTGCCGAGACCGCGACCGTCGGGCGCGGCACCGTGGTCTACGTCCCGGCCGGCGCCCCGCACCGCTTCCACCACGTCACCGAGGAACTGCGGGTGCTGGTGGTGTTCTCGCCGCCGGAGGACTGACACCCGGTACCGGGGAGTGACGTCCGGTGCCGGGGCGAGCTCGCCTAGGGTCGTCCGCATGACCCGCAGCCTCACCGAAGAACTCTGGGCGGCCATCGAGCCGGTCTACGCCGAGATCCTGGCCCACCCCTTCCTCGCCGGCCTCACCGACGGCACCCTGCCGCGCGAGGCCTTCCGCCACTTCGTCGTCCAGGACTCGCACTACCTGCGCGACTACGCGCGCGCCCTCGCCGTCTGCGCCGCCAAGGCGCCCGGCGAGGAGGACGTCCGGGCCTTCGCCGACGACGCGGTCGGCGCGCTGGCCGCCGAGCAGGGCATGCACGCCGAGTTCCTGACCGCCTTCGGCGGCACCGCCGACCAGGCCGCCGCCGAGCCGGTGCTGCCCACCACCCGGGCCTACACCAGCTACCTGCTGGCCACCGTCTACGGCGGCTCCTTCGCCGAGGCGGTCGGCGCGGTGCTGCCCTGCTACTGGATCTACGCCAGGGTCGGCGAGGCGCTGCTCGCCCAGGGCTCCCCCGACCCGCTCTACGCCAAGTGGATCGCCACCTACGGCGACGAGGCGTTCCAGTCGGTGGTCCGCCGGGTGCTGGCGCTCACCGACCGGCTCGGCGAAGAGCTCGCCCCGGCCGAACGCCGCAAGGTGGTCGAGCACTTCGTGACCACCTCGCGCTACGAGTGGATGTTCTGGGACGCCGCCTGGCGCGGTGAGCGCTGGCCGGTCTGACCGGCGGCGGGCCCGCGCTCCCGGCCGTTCGGCGGGGGTCTCCCAGGGGGTGTCCCCGTAGACCCGCAGGGGGTGTTCCCGGGGGTCGGGGTCGGGGTGATCTCGGGGTTCTCTCCGGGCCGTTGGGCCTCGTTCCGGCACTCGGGCCCCCGTACGATCGAAGTACGAAAGCAAGCGGGATGCGGCACCGGACGGCGGCCGACCCAGGGGAGAAGAGGAACGGACATGGCTGAGCTCTGGAAGTCGCTGCCCTCGTGGGTGCGTAACATCGTCATCCCGGTGCTGGTCCTGGTACTGGCCTGGAACGTCGTGGCCTTCGTCTTCGGCGTGGTCGGGGCGCTGCTGAGCATCGTGATCAAGCTGCTGGTGGTGGTCGGCATCGCGGCCGCCGTGGTGATCCTGGTGAAGAAGGCCGCCAAGGGCTGATCCCTCCCCGATCGCCGCCCTGAGGCCCGGTCCCCGTCACGGGGAGCCGGGCCTCGGCCGTTCACCCGGCTCCCGGGCCCGTTGCCGGCCCACTGCGGGCCCACTGCGGGCCTGCTCCGGCCCTGCTCTGGACCTGCGGCTATCGGCTCGCTACCGTGTTGGGCGTCATGTGCAGGCAACACCGCCTGCGACGCGGGAGCTCGGAGCACCGGGCTGAGAGGGCGCTGACCGGGACGTCGACGGACGGACCGACGGCTGCGTCGACCGCAGGAACCTGACCGGGTAATGCCGGCGTAGGGAGTAGAGGTCAGATGACCACGTTCGACGCACAGCCGCAGTCTGCCCGGAGCGCCCCCAGCAGCGAGCGCACCGGCTACCCGACACCGGCCTGGCGCAAGGCCTACCGCGAGGGATCCCGCCCCGACCTGCGGGTCCCCTACCGCGAGGTGCGGCTCACCAACGGCCGGGCCGTCCCGCTGTACGACACCTCCGGCCCGTACACCGACCCCGCGTACGAGCCCGACGTGCGGCGCGGCCTGCCCGCGCTGCGCGACCCCTGGATCCGCCAGCGCGGCGACGTCGAGGAGTACGACGGGCGCGAGCCGCGGCCCGAGGACGACGGCATCAAGCACACCGCCCCGCGCGGCGGGAACCTGCGCAACCTGGACGCCGTCTTCCCCGGCCGTCCGCGCCGCCCGCTGCGCGGCCGCGACGGTGCGGCCGTCACCCAACTCGCTTACGCCAAGCGGGGCGTGGTGACACCCGAGATGGAGTTCGTGGCGCTGCGCGAGGGCCTCGCGCCCGAGTTCGTGCGCGCCGAGGTGGCCCGCGGCCGGGCCGTCATCCCGGTGAACGTGAACCACCCGGAGGTGGAGCCGGCCGTCATCGGCACCAACTTCCTGGTGAAGATCAACGCCAACATCGGCAACTCGGCCGTCACCTCCTCGATCGAGGAGGAGGTGGAGAAGATGACCTGGGCCACCCGCTGGGGCGCGGACACCGTCATGGACCTCTCCACCGGCCGCAACATCCACACCACGCGCGAGTGGATCCTGCGCAACTCCCCCGTGCCGATCGGCACCGTGCCGCTCTACCAGGCGCTGGAGAAGGTGGACGGCAAGGCCGAGGAACTGAGCTGGGAGGTCTACCGGGACACCGTCGTCGAGCAGTGCGAGCAGGGCGTCGACTACATGACCGTCCACGCCGGCGTGCTGCTGCGCTACGTCCCGCTGACCGCCCGCCGCAAGACCGGCATCGTCTCGCGCGGCGGCTCGATCATGGCCGCCTGGTGTCTGGCGCACCATCAGGAGAACTTCCTCTACGCCAACTTCGAGGAACTCTGCGACATCCTCGCCTCCTACGACGTCACCTTCTCGCTCGGTGACGGCCTGCGCCCCGGCTCGATCGCGGACGCCAACGACGAGGCGCAGTTCGCCGAGCTGCGGACCCTCGGCGAGCTCGGCCGGATCGCCCGCGAGCGCGACGTCCAGGTGATGATCGAGGGCCCGGGCCACGTCCCGATGCACAAGATCAAGGAGAACATGGATCTCCAGAAGGAGATCTGCGACGAGGCGCCGTTCTACACCCTCGGCCCGCTGACCACCGACGTCGCCCCCGGCTACGACCACATCACCTCCGGCATCGGCGCCGCGATGATCGCCTGGTGGGGCACCGCCATGCTCTGCTACGTCACGCCCAAGGAGCACCTGGGCCTGCCCAACCGCGACGACGTCAAGACCGGCGTGATCACCTACAAGATCGCCGCCCACGCCGCCGACCTCGCCAAGGGCCACCCCGGCGCCCAGGAGTGGGACGACGCCCTCTCCGACGCCCGCTTCGAGTTCCGCTGGGAGGACCAGTTCAACCTGGCCCTCGACCCGGAGACCGCCCGCGACTTCCACGACGAGACCCTCCCCGCCGAACCCGCCAAGACGGCCCACTTCTGCTCCATGTGCGGCCCGAAGTTCTGCTCGATGAAGATCTCCCAGAAGATCCGCGACGAACACGGCGACGGCGCGACGGCCGTGGCGTCCGGCTACGACGCGGAGGCCGAGGCCGGCATGCAGGCCATGTCCGAGGAGTTCAAGGCCCAGGGCAACCGGGTCTACCTCCCGCTCGCCGACTGACGGCGGCGCCGAGGCGCTGCGCCGGGATCCCCGAAAGGGGTGTCCGGCGCAGCGCCGCGAACGTTCGGGTGCGCAGGTGGACTCCGGTCGGCGGATTTCTCGGGTGTGGGTCAGAGCCCGAGGATTTCGCGGATGAGGTCGAGCTTGCGCTCCGGGGAGAGATCCTGGGGACGGCCTTTGAGCAGGCCGTTCAGGACCGCTGGGACGTCGGAACCGTCGGGGGCCTGGATGGCATCGATGACTTGGCAGCGCAGGCCGCCGTCCCGGACGAACACCCATACGTCGTGTTCCTTCCGCGGCTCGCCGTTCTCCCTCGGGGAGAGCCGCCACGTCGGGAACCAGCCGAGCCCCTCTTCGGTGAGACACTCGGCCAGTTCTTCCAGGACGTACTTGCCGAGTCTTCGGTAGCCGACTTCCGCGCGCAGTTCACCCAGGGTGACCCTGAGCAGGCCGCCTGCGGCGCGGCAGCGCTCGGCCACCGTGTCGGCGTCACCGGTGGCCGCAGTGAGCGCCTCTTCCAGCGGATTCGTTAGGTCGTTCATGATCGGGCCAACGATTGGGATCACGGGCCGATACGTGATTCACCGGCCTGGGCGCGGCCAAGAGGAAAAAACGGTACTGCTACGGCGCTGGCGGCGGCCGTCGGCTGCCAGGGGAGGGCAGATCCGGGCATTTAGTGCGTAAACGAACGATGCTGCGGCGGTGGAGGTCATTCCTCGATCGGCGCTGGTGTGTCACTCCGTTGCATCTTTATCACTCTCTTCTTTTCATGTTGTTGTTGCACGGTGTAGTGAGTTGGTGACTCTCCATCACGTGTCCTGGTCGGCTCCCGCTCGTCGAAAGCCCTCCGGCGCGAGTTCGAGGGCGTGAGGCCTGACCGGAAACCACCAGCAGCGCTTCGAATGCCCACTTCGGGTGACGGAGTTCAACGGCGACAAGAAAGGTCCTGTCCTATGGCAGTCGATGCCATGTTGTCCGCTCCACCGGGACGAGGGCGTAGACGCGCTCGACTCGCGGGGGCGTCCGTCCTGCTGTCCGGACTGACGTTGCTCGCGGCGGCCGGCCTGGTCGCCAGCCCCGCGCACGCAGCAACCGCACCGGTGGGGCTGGGGACTGACACCAGCTATGCGATCCTGGCGGGCTCGACCGTCACCAACACCGGACCCAGCGTCATCAACGGCGACCTGGGGCTCTTCCCGGGCACCAGCGTGACGGGCTTTCCCCCCGGAACCGTGAACGGGGTTCAGCACGTCAACGACGCGCAGGCGGCGCAGGCCCAGTCCGACCTCGTCATCGCCTACAACGATGCCGCCGGCCGGGCCCCCACGGCCATCCTGACCTCGCCCGGCGACATCGGAGGGCTGACGCTGACGCCCGGCGTCTACAAGGCGAGTTCGTCGCTGAACCTCACCGGAACCGTCACCCTCGACGCGATGGGCGACCCGAACGCCGTCTTCATCTTCCAGATCGGCTCCACCCTCATCACAGCTCCGTCGAGCGTCGTCAGCCTGGTCAACGGAGCACAGCCCTGCAATGTGTTCTGGCAGGTCGGTAGCTCCGCCACCATCGACGTCGACTCCTTCTTCAAGGGCAACATCCTGGCCCTCACGTCCATCAGCGTGAACCACGCCTCGGTGATCGAAGGCCGCGCCCTGGCGCGCAACGGCGCCGTCACTCTCGACGACAACACCATCACGAGGGCGGCCTGCACCGTCGGCCCGCCCGGACCGAGCGGCCCGCCCGGACCGAGTGGGCCCCCTGGACCGAGTGGCCCCGCCGGTCCTCCCGGTGCCGCCGGTTCCCCGGGTGCACCCGGCCCCAACGGCGCTCCGGGCGTGGCGGGCTCCCCGGGTGCTCCGGGCGCCCCCGGTCCCAACGGTGCTCCGGGTGCTCCCGGTGCCAACGGTTCGCCTGGTGCTCCGGGCGCTCCCGGTCCCAACGGCGCTCCCGGCGCCCCCGGTGCTCCGGGTGCTCCTGGCCCCAACGGTGCTCCGGGTGCTCCCGGTGCCAACGGTTCGCCTGGTGCTCCGGGCGCTCCCGGTCCCAACGGCGCTCCCGG
>NZ_JBFBOC010000022.1:0-8787 GCF_040685975.1 Kitasatospora sp. NPDC086791
ATGACGGCTTCGGTGCGCAGGGGGTTGATCTCGGAGACGGCGCCGACGAGCGTGGTCTTGCCGACACCGAAGCCGCCCGCGACGACGATCTTCGCCGACGTCGTGGCGCGGGCGGGTCCGTTAGAGCTTGCGAAGTCCACTGAGGACCCTTTCGAGCAGCGTGACATCGGGCGTTCCGCCCGACTCGCCCGCGGCGGCGGGCTGGTGGATGGCGACGAGACCGGCTTCCGCGAGGTCGGCGACGAGGATGCGGGCGACACCGAGCGGCACACCGGCCAGTGCGGAGATCTCCGCGATGGACTTGACCTCACGGCAGAGGTTGACGATCCGGGAGTGCTCGGGGAGCAGCCCGCCGGTCCGCTCGGCGGAGCCGGTGGTGGAGATCAGGGCCTCGATGGCGAGTTGGTAGCGGGGACGGGTCCGGCCGCCGGTCATCGCGTACGGGCGGACCAGCGGCTGCTGCTCGTAGCCGTCGGACTGCTGCCCGCCGTAGCCGCTGCCGTACCCGCTGCCGTACGAGCCGGCGGGTGTCGAGGGCGGGGTCATGGGTCCTCCTTGTGCTGCAGCCTGAGCAGCCGGTTCCAGCTGGGGCAGATGCCAGCTGAGGCGGGATCAGCTGCCTGAGGGTAGCTGAGGGTGAGACGCCGGGTCCGGTCGGGTCGGACCCGGCGGGGAGGTGGGACGGGTGGGTGGGTCCGTGCGGGTTCCGGTCAGTGCAGGAGACTGCCCTGGAGTTCCGCGCGGAGTGCGGGGGTGAGGACGGCGCCGGCGCGGTCGACGAGCAGGGCCATCTCGTAGCCGACGAGGCCGATGTCGGAGTCCGGGGAGGCCAGCACGGCGAGGGCGGAGCCGTCGCTCACGGCCATCAGGAACAGGAAGCCCCGCTCCATCTCGACCACGGTCTGGTTGACCTCGCCGCCCTCGAAGATCCGGCTGGCACCGGAGGTGAGGGAGGTGAGGCCGGAGGCGACGGCGGCGAGCTGGTCGGCGCGGTCCCGGGGGAAGCCCTCGGACATGCACAGCAGGAGGCCGTCCGCGGAGACCACCACGGTGTGGGACACCCCGGGGGTGTTGTCCACGAAATTGGTGATCAGCCAGTTCAGGTTCTGTGCGGCCTGGCTCATCTGGTTCAACTCAACGCTCCTGGTGATCTGCGCCGTTGCCGTCGCTCCGGCCACCGAAACTATCGAATCCGGGCTGCTGGGCACCATGCGGGAAACCCGGCTGCGTGGAGGTCTGCTCGGCCCCGGCCCGGCGGCCCTGCTGGATGCCGCGGCGCAGGTTGGTCAGTCGGCCGCGGACCTCCTCGGGGGCCCGGGAGACCTGGGGACCGGTCAGCGGCGAGGACTCGGCGGTGCCGGAGACCAGGTTGGCCTGCGGGGTCCGCCGGGGCAGGCCCGACATGGTCACACCGTTGGTCGAGGGCTCGCGGACCTGCTCGGCCCGGCGCCAGCGCTCGTCGTTCGCGGACGGGCGCCACGGCGCGTCGCCGGGGCCCGGCTGCTGCGGTTGCTGGGCCTGCTGCTGAGGCTGCTGCTGGGCCTGCGGCGACTGCTGGGGCTGCTGCTGCCGCGCGGCCTGCGGCCGGCCCTGCTGCGGTCGGCCCTGCGGCTGCGGGGCCTGGCCCTGCTCCGTGAACTCCGGGGCGGAGGTGCCGGGTCGACGCGGCTGGTAGGACTGCGGCCGCGCCTGCTGCGGGGGCTGCTGCTGGGCGTCGTCCTGCGGGTACCAGGGCTGCTGGTCGGCGGGCTGGCGGCCGGCGGCCGCGGACGGGCCGGTCGGCAGCGCCATCGGCTCCTGGTGCGGCAGCGGCAGCGGCTGCGGCTGCTGCGGGGCCTGCTCCGGACGCGCCGGGTTCGGCACGTTCGGCAGCACCGGCTCGACCAGGCCGAGGCCCAGCGGGTCGCGCGGGTCGATCTGGCTGGCCTCGAAGCGCGGGCGAGCGAGCTGCTGGGTGCTCTCCACCGGCGCCGGCTCGGCCGACGGCAGCGGCTGGGGCTGCTGCTGGGGCTGCTGCTGGGCCTGCTGCTGGGCCTGCTGCGGCAGCTGCGGCTGACGGTCGCGCTGCGGCGCGTCCGGGCCGGGGCGCTGCGGACGGCGCGGACCCTGGGCGTCGGGCCGGCCGGGGGCACCCGGGGCGCCCGGCGCACCGGGGCCCTGACGGCCGGGGGCGCGCTGCGGCAGACCGTCCTGCGGACGGTTGCCCGGGCGGGCGCCCTGCGGCGGAACACCGGGACCGCCGGGGCGGCCGTGCTGGGGCTGCTCGCCGGTCCGGGGAGCCTGGGCGCCGTCGAACTCGCCGCCCGGACGCGGCCGTTCCTGGCCGGGCTGCGGCTGGCCGGGCTGCTGCTGGCGGCCGCGGCGGGGCAGGCCGCTCGGGCCGGCCTGCGGCGGACCCTGGCGGCCCGGGGTGCGCTGCGGCAGGCCGCCCTGCGGCGACTGCTGCGGCTGCGACTGCTGCGGGGGCTGCTGCTGCGGCGACTGCTGCTGCGGCGACTGCTGGGTCGGCTGCGGCTGCGCGGGCTGCCGGCCCTGGCCCGGCCGGCCCTTGCTCTTGCCCGGAACCGGGTTCTCGCGCAGCGCCTTGCCGACCTGGCGGGTCGGCAGGCCACCGGCGCGGCCGCCGGGTGCACCCGGGCCGCCGGGCGCCCCCGGACCGGCCTGCGCGCCGGGCCCCGCCGGAGCGGCCGGACCGCCCTGGCCGAGCTGCGGGCGACCGCCCTGCGGGGCACCGCCGGCCGGGCCCTGGCCGAGCGCGGCCGGACCGCCCTGGCGGCCGGGCGGCATCTGGCGCTGCTGACGCGGCGTCGGGGCGGCCCCGCGCTGCTGCTTGCCCTGGGCGGGGCCGGGGCGGCCGGCGCCGCGGCGGTCGCCGGAGTTGGTGACGTCCACCGGGAGCATGACCAGCGCGGTGGTGCCGCCGGAGTCGCTGGGGCGGAGCTGGATGCGGATGCCGTGGCGCAGCGACAGGCGACCGACCACGAAGAGGCCCATGCGGCGGGAGACGGAGACGTCCACCGTCGGCGGGTTGGCGAGGCGCTCGTTGATCTCGGCGAGGTCGTCGGGGCTCAGGCCGATGCCGGTGTCGTGGATCTCGACCAGCACGCGGCCGTCCGGCAGCGCGTGACCGGTGACCCGGACGCGGGTCTGCGGGCTGGAGAACGAGGTCGCGTTCTCCAGCAGCTCGGCGAGCAGGTGGACGAGGTCGTTGACGACGCGGCCGGCGACCTCGGCCGACGGCACGGCGGCGAGCTCGATGCGTTCGTACTGCTCCACCTCGGAGGCGGCGGCGCGGAGCACGTCGACCAGCGGGACGGGGCGGGTCCAGCGGCGGCCCGGGTCCTCACCGGCGAGGACGAGGAGGTTTTCGCCGTTGCGGCGCATGCGGGTCGCGAGGTGGTCCAGCTTGAAGAGGTTGGCCAGCTGGTCCGGGTCGGCCTCGCGGCTCTCCAGCTCGGAGATGAGCGACAGCTGGCGCTGGATGAGGCCCTGGCTGCGGCGCGAGAGGTTGGTGAACATCGCGTTGATGTTTCCGCGCAGGAGGGCCTGCTCGGCGGCGAGGCGGACGGCCTCGCTGTGCACCATGTCGAACGCGTGCGCCACGTGGCCGATCTCGTCGGTCGAGTCGACGGCGACCGGTTCGACCGTGGTGTCGACGTCGTGCGGGTCGCTCTCGGAGAGGGTCTTGACCAGCTCGGGCAGGCGGCGCTCGGCGACGTCCTCGGCCGCGGCCTGCAGGCGGGTCAGCGAGCGCACCATCGAGCGGGCGATCAGACCGGCGCCACCGAGGGCGACGAGCAGCACCAGGGCGACCGCGACACCGATGATCAGGGCGTCCGTGTCGGCCTGCGACTGCAGGTCCTGGGCCTTGCCGTCGAGGTTCTCGATGAGCTTGGACTCGATCCGGCGCTCGGCGGTGATCTTGGCGCTGGACTTCTCGTACCAGTCCTTGTAGCTGACCGCCTCGGTCTGGTGGATACCGCCCTGGATGAGGATCGTCTGGGCGTAGCGGTCGGCGTCGGCGACCACCGAGTTGTAGCTCAGCTGGCTGCGCAGGTTGTCCAGGTCGTGCGCGGTGTAGATGTTGTTGAAGCTGGCGACCGCGTTGTCGTACGAGAGGCGCAGGCGGATACCGAAGGACTCGTCGCTCAGGCTGAGGTCGGGGGCCTTGGGGTTGGCGAGCGCGGCGCTGATCAGGGCCCGCTGCTGCGAGGTCGCGTTCTTGGCGAGCGAGAACTGCTGCAGCGCGCGGGTGGAGACGACCAGGTCCTTGTTGTTGGACGCGAGCGCGATGTCCTGGGAGATGGACAGCAGGTCGCGGATGATCACGTCGTAGGCGGTGATCGTCGACTGGATGTTCTGGTTGTTCTGGTACGGCAGGCTGCGGGTGTCCGCGATCGAGTTCAGGTCGCGGCGGATCTGCAGCAGCAGCGCCTTTCCACCCGACAGTTCGAGGTTCTCGAACTTGTCGGAGGACGCGGTGAAGGTGCGGCTCAGGTCGTCGGTGGCCTTGCGGGCGGCGACGATGTCGTCGTCCAGCGGGGCGTTCGGCTCGTGCGTGATCGGACCGGCGCTGATGTCGCGCTCGGTCTGCAGCGCGTCCGCGAGGTTGGTCGCCTTCTTGGCCAGGTCGGACAGGTTGGCCATCTGGGCGAGTTGCTGCGAGTTCTCCATCGAGGTCTGGATGCGCAGGCCACCGAGGACCAGCGAGACCAGCACGGGGAGGGCGAGCAGGGCGATCAGACGGGTGCGGATGCGCCAGTTGCGCATCGCGAGCCGGTTCAGACCGGTGGCCCGGCGCCTGGTCAGGGAGGTCCGGAGTTTGTCCCGGGTGGACTTCCGCTCCTGACCGTCATCCTCCGGGCGGCCGACGGCCTCGGGCGTCATCGGCTCGGCCGGGCCGCCTGGCGCCGCCGCCTGCTGGGGGGCTGCCACAGGCTCGCGCGACTCCGGGTTACCCGCGGCGCCGCTACCCCTTTTGAAACGTCCCTGCACTGGCGTCGCAACCTCTGGACCGGGCGTCCCGCCGCGTTGCCACGGCCTGGACGGTGTCGAGTTTCCATCCGCACCCCGGCCGGTCCGGGAGAGCGGGTCACCGGGGTGGACCACTCCCTACCCACGGTCCGTCGCATTCCAGCACAGCCGGGGAATCCCAACAAGGGCCGCAGGAACCAGGCGCCCGGCGCTACCGACCGCTTGCGGGATCTCACTGACTGTGCGGTAACCGGACCGGAATACCGCATTTTTCGGACACTCGCCGGATACATGCCAACCGGACCCTAGATCGAAAAGAGTCACAGACCTTCCGGAATGCCCGTTATCGGTCGAATGTCGGAAAATTCCGATGCGGCGATATGTCGGATATCTGAGTTTTGCTCGGCATTTTGTGAGCAAAATCACAGTCTAATGTGTAGCTTTGGTCACGGTCTCTGTGGAAAGAGATCTCGTAACCTGGCTGTCTCCGGTGCACGGCCCCGATCAGCCTGCCCAGAACCCCTCCGAATCAATCGGAATCACTCAGGCCGGTGCCGATCCGCCGCGGATCGCCCGGCCGTGACCACGAGGTGCTCTCGATGTCCCAGGCGAAGAACGCCACCAAGTCCACGCTGTCCTGCCGCTCCACCGCGAACCCGCGCCGGACGACGCTGGCCTCGGTCGAGGACTTCAGCAAGATCCCCGGCGCCCGCAAGGCCGAGGACGTCGTGACCTACGGCACCGAGCTGCCGGCCAGCACCGCCAACCCGCGTCGCACCCAGCTGATGGTCGCCCCGGCCGTCGTCCTGGCGGACTGACCCGCCGCGCGTGCCGAGAGGGCGCCGTCGCCACACCCGTGGCGGCGGCGCCCTCTGCTGTTCGTCGGCTCGCCCGCTCGCCTCGGGGTGCTCGCCCGCTCGCGCCGCTTCCGCCCCAACCGCGCTGAACAGGGGCAAAGCGGTCAGCCAGGGCCCCACGCGATAGCCTGGAGGCCGATTGACGGGCCCGCGCCCACCGTGGGCGGGGCGCCCACCAGCGCCCGGGCGCGCCCCGGGCGGCCGACGAAGCGAGGGGTATCCGAGCCGTGCGCATTGCCAGGTTTTCCGTCCGGGAAGGAAGCCCTGCCGCCGGCAGCGTCTCCTTCGGCGTGGTGGAGGGCGACCCTTCCCAGCCCGACTCGCTGGTCGTCCACGCGCTGGCCGGCCACCCGTTCGGCCAGCCCCAGCCCACCGGTGAGAGCTACCGCCTCCAGGACGTCCGGCTGCTCAGCCCGATGCTCCCGAACAAGATCGTGGCGGTCGGCCGCAACTACGCGGCGCACGCGGAGGAACTGGGCAACCGGGTCCCGGACGTCCCGCTGACCTTCTTCAAGCCGTCCACCGCGGTGATCGGCCCGACCGAGAGCATCGCGTACCCGCCGTTCTCCTCGGACGTCCAGTACGAGGCCGAACTCGCCGTGGTGATCGGCCGGATGTGCCGCGAGGTGCCGCTGGACCGGGTGCCCGAGGTGATCCTCGGCTACACCTGCGCCAACGACGTCACCGCCCGCGACGTCCAGCAGCGCGAGGGCCAGTGGGCCCGGGCCAAGGGCTTCGACACCTCCTGCCCGCTGGGTCCGTGGATCGAGACCGACCTCGACCCCGGCGACCTGGCCGTCACCTGCACGGTCAACGGCGAGCTCCGCCAGACCGCCCGGACCTCCCTGATGGTCCGCTCGGTCGCCGAGCTGATCGTCCACATCTCCGAGGCCATGACGCTGCTGCCCGGCGACGTCATCCTCACCGGCACGCCCGCAGGGGTGGGCCCCCTCAACGTCGGCGACGAGGTCGCCGTCTCCATCGAAGGCATCGGCACTCTCACCAACAAGGTGATCAAGCGTGGCTAACACTGACCCGGCCGTCCGGGTTCGCTTCTGTCCGTCCCCGACCGGCAACCCCCACGTGGGCCTGGTCCGCACCGCCCTCTTCAACTGGGCCTACGCCCGCCACAACGGCGGCACGCTGGTCTTCCGGATCGAGGACACCGACTCCGCCCGCGACTCCGAGGAGTCGTACGGCCAACTGCTCGACGCCATGCGCTGGCTCGGCTTCGACTGGGACGAGGGCCCGGAGGTCGGCGGCCCGCACGAGCCGTACCGGCAGTCGCAGCGGATGGACATCTACGCCGACGTCGCCCGCCGCCTGCACGAGGCCGGCCACGCCTACCACTGCTACTGCAGCACCGAGGAGCTGGACGCCCGCCGCGAGGCCGCCCGCGCGGCCGGCAAGCCCTCCGGCTACGACGGGCACTGCCGCGACCTGACCGACGACCAGGTCGCGGTCTACAAGCTGGAGAAGCGCGAGCCGATCCTGCGCTTCCGGATGCCCGACCGGACCATCTCCTTCGACGACCTGGTCCGCGGCACGCTCACCTTCGAGCCGGAGAACGTGCCGGACTACGGCATCGTCCGTGCCAACGGCGCCCCGCTGTACACCCTGGTCAACCCGGTGGACGACGCCCTGATGGGCATCACCCACGTGCTGCGCGGCGAGGACCTGCTGTCCTCCACGCCGCGGCAGGTCGCGCTGTACGCCGCGCTCGCCGAGATCGGCGTCGGCGACGGCACCACCCCGCGCTTCGGCCACCTGCCGTACGTGATGGGCGAGGGCAACAAGAAGCTCTCCAAGCGCGACCCGCAGGCCTCGCTCAACCTGTACCGCGAGCGCGGCTTCATCCCCGAGGGCCTGCTCAACTACCTGTCCCTGCTGGGCTGGTCGCTGGCCGAGGACCGGGACATCTTCGACATCGACGAGATGGTCGCCGCCTTCGACATCGCCAAGGTGAACGCCAACCCGGCCCGGTTCGACCTGAAGAAGTGCGAGGCGATCAACGCCGAGCACGTCCGCAAGCTGGCCCCGGAGGACTTCGCCGGTCGCCTGGTGCCGTTCCTGCAGGCCGCCGAGCTGCTGCCGGCCGAGCCGACCGCCGAGCAGCTGGACGTGCTCGCCAAGGTCGCGCCGCTCACCCAGGAGCGGATGGTCGTGCTGAGCGAGATCGTGAACATGGCCGGCTTCCTGTTCGTGGCGCCGGAGAAGTTCGCCGTCGACCCGGACGACGCCGCCAAGGTGCTGACCGCGGACGCCCGCCCGGTGCTGGAGGCCAGCATCAAGGCGCTGGAGGAGCTCGCGGACTTCACCCCGGAGCCGATCCAGGCCGCGCTGCGCGAGGCGCTGGTGGAAGGGCTGGGCATCAAGCCCAAGTTCGCCTTCACGCCGCTGCGGGTGGCCGTCACCGGTCGTCGGGTCTCGCCGCCGCTCTTCGAGTCCATGGAGCTGCTCGGCCGCCCCGAGACGCTGCGCCGCCTGCGCTCCGCCCTGGACGCCCTGCCGGCCGCCTGAGCGGGTCGCTGAGCAGGCCGCGGGCCCGGCTCCGTGCCGGGCCCGCGGCGTACCCGGAGGTCATCCGCCGGCCCCCTCGCCGCTGCCTGGGGTTATCGATTTTGGAGCCAGGGCAGACGTCGGGTAATGTTCTTTCTGCGCCGCCCGGGAGGGAACGGACGAGGGAGCGAAAGCCCCCCGGCCGGGACCGAACGAGAGGCGCAACGCCTGAGGAAGGGCCCGACGAGGGTTCAACTCTGGTGGGGTATGGTGTAATTGGCAGCACGAGTGATTCTGGTTCATTTAGTCTAGGTTCGAGTCCTGGTACCCCAGCGCAGTACCGCACCACCGTAGTACCGCAGTACAAGAGAAGATCAAGCCCCCGTTGTGTAGCGGCCTAGCACGCTGCCCTCTCACGGCAGTAGCGCCGGTTCGAATCCGGTCGGGGGTACGGATC
>NZ_JBFBOC010000022.1:8887-99493 GCF_040685975.1 Kitasatospora sp. NPDC086791
CCGCAAGGGATCACCTGGAAAGCCCCCGTTGTGTAGCGGCCTAGCACGCTGCCCTCTCACGGCAGTAGCGCCGGTTCGAATCCGGTCGGGGGTACGGATCCCGCAAGGGATCACCTGGAAAGCCCCCGTTGTGTAGCGGCCTAGCACGCTGCCCTCTCACGGCAGTAGCGCCGGTTCGAATCCGGTCGGGGGTACTTCAGAGCAGGAAGCCGGTGGGCTCGCCCATCGGCCCTTGCTTTGTGTTGGGGTATGGTGTAATTGGCAGCACGAGTGATTCTGGTTCATTTAGTCTAGGTTCGAGTCCTGGTACCCCAGCCAGTAAACGGAAGGCCCCGGTTCCCGGGGTCTTTTTGCTTTTTCGCCGGGAAATGCTCCGTCGGGAAATGCGTCGAAGGGCCCCGCTCGAATCGAGCGGGGCCCTTTCGGCTTCGTGGGGGCAGTGGGGCGGTGGGGGCGGTCGGTGGGGGAAGGGGGCGGGTGGGGGAGCCTCCCCGGCGGCGGGAGGGGGTCAGCTGCGGCGGAGGGCCTCGGTGAGCCGGTTCGCGGCCTCGATGATGGCCTGGGCGTGCAGGCGGCCCGGGTGGCGGGTCAGGCGCTCGATCGGGCCGGACACCGACACGGCGGCCACCACGCGGTTGGAGGGGCCGCGGACGGGCGCGGAGACCGAGGCGACGCCCGGCTCGCGCTCGCCGATCGACTGGGCCCAGCCGCGCCGCCGGACGCCGCTCAGCGCGGTGGCGGTGAAGCGGGCGCCCTGCAGGCCGCGGTGGAGCCGCTCGGGCTCCTCCCAGGCGAGCAGGACCTGGGCGGCCGAGCCGGCCTTCATCGGCAGGGTGCTGCCGACCGGGACGGTGTCCCGCAGGCCGGAGAGCCGCTCGGCGGCGGCCACGCAGATCCGCATCTCGCCCTGCCGGCGGTAGAGCTGTGCGCTCTCGCCGGTGACGTCGCGAAGGTGGGTCAGGACCGGGCCCGCGGTGGCGAGCAGCCGGTCCTCGCCCGCCGCGGCGGAGAGTTCGGACAGGCGGGGACCGAGGATGAAACGGCCCTGCATGTCCCTGGTGACCAGACGGTGGTGTTCGAGTGCGACGGCGAGCCGGTGGGCCGTGGGGCGCGCCAGACCGGTGGCGGCGACCAGCCCCGCCAACGTGGCGGGGCCCGACTCCAGTGCGCTCAGCACCAGAGCGGCCTTGTCGAGAACGCCGACGCCGCTAGTGTTGTCCATGCGCTAAGACTGCAGTCTCAGTCCGCGAGACGCAAGTTCAATCTTCCGGGAAAAGCGCCACTCTGGATGCAGCAGCCCGGGAGACATCCAGGATGTGGCCTCGTCCGAGTGTCCGCATCGTGGACACGATCCGGCGTGCAGGTCGCGCGGACGCGCCCCGCATCGGGGGCGGTGCACGCTTTGACCTCGACGACACGAGAAGGCCGGCAACGCGGCCGGCTGGAGGGAATCCGATGGGACGGACACTCGCAGAGAAGGTCTGGGACGACCACGTCGTGCGGCGCGCGGAGGGCGAACCCGACCTCCTCTTCATCGACCTGCACCTGCTCCACGAGGTCACCAGCCCGCAGGCCTTCGACGGGCTGCGACTGGCCGGGCGCCCGGTCCGCCGCACCGATCTGACGATCGCCACCGAGGACCACAACACCCCCACCCTGGACATCGACAAGCCGATCGCGGACCCGGTCTCCAGGGTGCAGCTGGAGACCCTGCGCCGGAACGCCGCCGAGTTCGGCGTCCGGATCCACTCGCTCGGCGACGTCGAGCAGGGCGTCGTGCACGTCGTCGGCCCGCAGCTCGGCCTGACCCAGCCCGGGATGACCGTGGTCTGCGGCGACTCCCACACCTCCACCCACGGCGCCTTCGGCGCACTGGCGTTCGGCATCGGCACCAGCCAGGTCGAGCACGTGCTGGCCACCCAGACCCTGCCGCTGGCCCCGTTCCGGACCATGGCGATCACCGTCGAGGGCGAACTGCCCGAGGGCGTCACCGCCAAGGACCTGATCCTGGCCGTGATCACGAAGATCGGCACCGGCGGCGGCCAGGGCTACGTCCTGGAGTACCGCGGTTCGGCGATCCGGAGCCTGTCCATGGAAGCCCGGATGACCATCTGCAACATGTCGATCGAGGCCGGTGCCCGGGCCGGCATGATCGCCCCGGACGAGACCACCTTCGACTACCTCCAGGGCCGCCCGCACGCCCCGCAGGGCGAGGACTGGGACGCCGCGGTCGCGTACTGGAAGACCCTGGTCACCGACGAGGACGCGGTCTTCGACCACGAGATCTTCATCGACGCGAGCGAGCTGAGCCCGTTCGTCACCTGGGGCACCAACCCCGGCCAGGGCGCCCCGCTCGGTGCGAACGTGCCGGACCCGGCCTCCTTCGCCGACCCGCAGGAGCGCCTGGCCGCCGAGAACGCGCTGGCGTACATGGGCCTGGAGGCCGGCACTCCGCTGCGCGAGGTGAAGGTCGACGCCGTGTTCGTCGGCTCCTGCACCAACGGCCGGATCGAGGACCTGCGGGCCGCCGCCGCGCTGCTGGAGGGCCGCCGGGTCGCCGACGGCGTCCGGATGCTGGTGGTCCCCGGCTCCGTCCGGGTCGCCCTGCAGGCCGTGGAGGAGGGCCTGGACAAGGTGTTCACCGCGGCCGGCGCCGAATGGCGCCACGCGGGCTGCTCGATGTGCCTGGGTATGAACCCCGACCAGCTCGCCCCGGGGGAGCGCTGCGCCTCCACCTCGAACCGCAACTTCGAGGGCCGGCAGGGCAAGGGCGGCCGCACCCACCTGGTCTCCCCGCAGGTCGCCGCCGCGACCGCGGTGCTGGGCCGCCTCGCCGCCCCCGCCGACCTGTCCGCCGACACCCACTCCCCGATCCAGCACAGCGTGGAGGCCTGAGCCATGGAGAAGTTCACCACCCACACCGGCCGGGCCGTCCCGCTGCGCCGCAGCAACGTGGACACCGACCAGATCATCCCGGCCCACTGGCTGAAGAAGGTCACCCGATCCGGTTTCGAGGGCGGGCTGTTCGAGGCCTGGCGCAAGGACGAGTCGTTCATCCTCAACCGGCCCGAGCGGCAGGGCGCCACGGTCCTGGTGGCCGGCCCCGAGTTCGGCACCGGCTCCTCCCGCGAGCACGCCGTCTGGGCGCTGCAGAACTACGGCTTCCACGCGGTCATCTCGTCCCGCTTCGCCGACATCTTCCGGGGCAACTCCCTGAAGAACGGCCTGCTGACGGTCGTCCTGCCGCAGGAGACGGTGGAGCGGATCTGGGCGCTCACCGAGAGTGACCCTTCGGCCGAGATCACCGTTGACCTGGAGGCGCGCGAAGTGCGGGCCGAGGGCATCACCGCGGCTTTCGAACTGGACGACAACGTCCGGTGGCGGCTGCTCAACGGCCTGGACGACATCAGCATCACGCTGCAGAACGAGGCCGACATCGTGGCCTTCGAAGCGACCCGCCCGGCCTTCAAGCCCCGTACTCTGCCGGTCGCCTGAGTTCCCTTCAGAACAAGCATTCTGACGATCCGCCGGATGGCCCGCGCTCCCCTCGGGGGGGCCGGGCCATCCGTCGTTCCGGAGCACGAGTTAGCGCCGCGGCCCGCCCCGGATTGCCCATTTGGCTTTGCGGAAGAGGGCCCCGCGCAAGTACAACTGCGGGTAGATGGCACAATCAGTACATGCACCGGCACCATGAACCTCCGTACGCGGGCGGCGAACCCGCGGCTGAGGACTCCATGGGCCGGCCATCCGAACGCCGAATTGACGATCGGCCGGACGTCACCTCCGCGCCAGCTGAGGGGCCGGACGACCAGGAAGTCGCAGCGCTCTACGCGCTCGTGGCCGAGCGGTTGAAGCAAGCTCACGCCCGCGTGCATGCGCTGAACGTGTCTGCCGATGCAAAGACCGCTCTCACCCGTCAACTCCTCATCGCCACCGAGACCGCCAAGCGCGATCTTCCGGAGGCGGCAAGGCGGTTGAGTCGCTTTGTACATGACCTCGACGAGGGGCGCCCGCCGCTCGGCTGAGGTCGCCGACGCGCAAATCCATTGCGACACTAGGGTGATTCGCGCGTTTGGTAATTGAAAGTCCGCAGATACATACCTAACGTGCGAAAAGAACGGATGGAATCATCCGGCGCCCGTTTCCGAAGGGGAAGACGTGAACAAGGCTCAGCTTGTCGAAGCGGTGGCCGAGCAGCTGGGCGGTCGCAAGGCTGCCGCAGAGGCCGTCGACGCAGTGCTCGACACCATGGTCCGTGCCGTCGTGGCCGGTGACCGGGTCTCGGTCACCGGTTTCGGCACCTTCGAGAAGGTGGAGCGCTCCGCGCGCTTCGCCCGCAACCCGCAGACCGGCGAGCGGGTCAAGGTCAAGAAGACCTCGGTGCCCCGCTTCCGCCCGGGCCAGGGCTTCAAGGACCTGGTCAGCGGCAGCAAGAAGCTGCCGAAGGAGGGCCCCTCGGTGAAGAAGGCCCCCAAGGGCTCCCTCACCCCGGGCAAGACCGGTGTGGCCGCCACCCCGGCCGCCAAGCGCGCCGCCACCAAGCGCGCCGCCACCGCTGCCGCCGCCGCCCCGGCCGCCAAGAAGGCCGCCGCCAAGAAGGCGACCACCACGGCCGCCGCCAAGAAGACCACGGCCACCGCCGCGAAGAAGGCGACCGCCACGGCCAAGAAGACCGCGGTCAAGACCACGGCAGCGAAGACCACGGCCGCCGCCGCCAAGAAGACCACGGCGACCGCGACCAAGAAGACGGCCGCCGCCAAGAAGGCGACCACCACGGCCGCCGCCAAGAAGACCACGGCCACCGCCGCGAAGAAGGCGACCGCCACGGCCAAGAAGACGGCGCCGGCGAAGAAGACCGCCACCCGCAAGACCACCGCGCGCAAGACCTCTGCCAAGTAAGTCCCGCGCGACCGTCCTCGGACGGCCTTCGGCCAAGAGCCGCGGCACCCTTCCGCGAATTCGCGGAGACCGGTCGCCGCGGCTCTTTCGATTTCCGGGCGCTTAGTCAGGATTCGACGGCGTGCGGCGGGACCGGGCGGTCGGTATTCGAAGCGGCCCCGCGGACCGGCGCCCGCGCGGGCGTCAGCCCCCGGCGGGGTCGGGGAAGGTCTGCAGCGTCACGAAGACCACCCGGCGGGCCCCGCCGGTGCCCTCGGTGCGGATCCGCACCCGCTGGCCGGGCCGCAGCAGCCGCAGGCCGCCGGCGTCGAAGGCGGCCGCGTCGAACGGCACCGGGGTCCCGTCGTCGAGCAGCACGGAGCCGGCCCGGGTGGCGGGGTCGAAGGTGAACGCGGTGGCCTGCATGTCAGCAGCATAGCGAGCGGGTCGGCCCGCCCCCGGGCCCGACCGCGGTCGGGCCGGGCTCAGGACGGGCTCAGCCGGGCGAACAGCGCGCTGGTGTGCGGGCCGAGGCCGAGCACCGCGGCCTCGCCGAGGTCGGCCCCGGTGTCGACGTCCCGGCGCACCGACTCCACGTCCGCCAGGCGCAGTTCGAGCGCCCCGCCGGCCGCGTGCCGGGCCCGCGAGCCGTCCCCGAAGGCGGGGGACAGCGGACGCCCGGGGGTGCAGGCGAGCAGGGTGGTGCCGAGGCCGGGGGAGTCCGGCAGGAACGCCCGGCCGTCGGACGGCACCGAGCCCAGCACGCGGGCCAGTTCGGCCGGGCGCAGGGCCGGCAGGTCCGCCGAGAGGACGGCCAGCGGGGCCGCCGGGGCCAGTGCCCGGGCGGTCGACGCGCCGTGCGCCAGCGCCCGGTTGAGGCCGCCGCCGGGTTCGTCGGCGACCACCAGCGCGCCCAGCGCGGCCAGTCGGGCACCGGCCGCGGCGTCCCGGGTGACCACCAGGACCCGGGCCACGCCGGGGGTGGCCAGCGCCGCGGTGACGGTGTCGAGCGCGAAGGACAGCGCCAGGGCGGCGCGGTGCGGTCCGGCGTACGGGGCGAGTCTGCTCTTCGCCAGTTCGAGCGGCTTGAGCGGGAGCACGAGCGACCAGTCGGCCACGGGTGCGGCGGGCGCGACGGGCCTGCTGGGGCGTACGGTGTCCTGGGTCATCGGCGTCATTGTGTCGTCGCCCCAGGAGCCCTCGCCAGGCCGTCCGAACTGTGCGGACGTGCGTTTGATCACGCCCGCCCGGCGGGTGGGCGCGGCCGCTCGACAGCCGGTGAGCGGGCGGGCGACACTGTTCCGCGCCCGTGGCCCGGGCACCGCCGGCACCGTCGGCACCGGTGCGCGGTACCGGAAGGTCAGGACCGCGGCACGCCACGTGCCGCCGCATCGGATGAGAAGGAGCTGGGGTGGCCCGCCGCTCGTACGCCAAGTTCGGCAACGCCGACTACGGCATCTGGTACCGCTTCGCGGCCGTGCTGGTGAAGCCGGTGACGACCGCCCTGGTGAAGCCCGACTGGCGGGGCTGGGAGCACATTCCGAAGGAAGGCGGCTTCATTGCCGCGGTGAACCACAATTCGATCATCGACCCGGTGATCTACGCGCACTGGCAGTACAACAGCGGCCGTCCCCCGCGCATTCTCGGCAAGTCCTCGCTGTTCTCGGTGCCCTTCATCGGATTCATGCTGCGCAAGACCGGACAGATTCCGGTGTTCCGCGAGTCGACCGACGCCGCGCAGGCGTTCCGGGCCGCGATCGACGCCGTCGACAGCGGCCAGTGCGTGCAGTTCTATCCGGAGGGAACGCTCACCCGCGACCCGGACCTGTGGCCGATGACCGGCAAGAGCGGTGTCGCCCGGGTCGCGCTGATGACCGGCGCACCGGTCATCCCGGTCGCCCACTGGGGCGCGCACGAGATCATCCCGCCGTACGGCCGGCCCGGTTTCGGGAAGGGCAAGTTCAACCTCTTCCCGCGCCACCGGGTGACCGTCGCGGCCGGTCCGGCGGTCGACCTGAGCAAGTACCAGGGGCAGGAGCTCACCGCGCAGGTGCTCACCGACGCGACCGAGGACATCATGACGGCGATCACCGCCGTGCTGGCCGGGATCCGCGGCGAGCGGCCGCCGGCCGAGCGCTACGACATGCGCAAGGCGGCCCGGGACCGCGCCGCCGCGGCCGTGGCCGAGCGCCGGCGCGCCAAGGGCGGGCCGGGCACGGGTACGGGTACGGGCACCGAGGAGGGCGGCAAGTGATCCGCTGCGCAGTGATGGGGACCGGCTCCTGGGGCACCGCGTTCGCGATGGTGCTCGCCGACGCGGGCTGCGAGGTCGTGCTCTGGGCCCGCCGCCAGGAGTTGGTGGACGCCGTCAACTCCACGCACGAGAACCCGGACTACCTGCCGGGCGTCCGGCTGCCCGACACGGTGCGGGCCACCACCGACGCCGCCGAGGCGCTGGCCGGCGCCGACTTCGCGGTGCTGGTGGTGCCCTCGCAGACGCTGCGCGACAACCTGGCCGCCTGGACGCCGCTGATCGAGCCGCAGACCGTGCTGGTGAGCCTGATGAAGGGCATCGAGCTCGGCACCGCCAAGCGGATGAGCGAGGTGATCGACGAGGTCACCAAGGTCGGCCCGGAGCGCGTCGCGGTGGTCAGCGGGCCCAACCTGGCCAAGGAGATCGCCAACCGGCAGCCCGCGGCCAGTGTCGTCGCCTGCAGCGACGAGGCGGTCGCCAAGCGCCTCCAGGCGGCCTGCCACACGCCGTACTTCAGGCCGTACACCAACACCGACGTGGTGGGCTGCGAACTCGGCGGCGCGGTCAAGAACGTGATCGGTCTGGCGGTGGGCATGGCGGCCGGCATGGGGCTGGGCGACAACACCAAGGCGACGCTGATCACCCGCGGGCTGGCCGAGACCACCCGGCTCGGCGAGGTGCTGGGCGCCGACCCGCACACCTTCGCCGGGCTCGCCGGGATGGGCGACCTGGTCGCCACCTGCTCCTCGCCGCTGTCCCGCAACAACACCTTCGGCATGAACCTGGGCCGGGGCATGTCGCTCGCGGAGACCATCGCGGCCACCCGGCAGACCGCCGAGGGCGTCAAGTCCTGCGAGTCGGTGCTGGACCTGGCCCGGCGCAACGGCGTCGACATGCCGATCGTCGAGGCCGTGGTGGACGTGGTGCACAACGGGCGGCCCACCCAGGAGGCGCTGCAGACGCTGATGTCGCGCTCGGCGAAGGCGGAACGGCGGCGCTGACGGCCGGGGAGGAGCGGACACCGGGGCGGTTGACGCCCCGGAAACACGTCGCACGGTAGTCTCAAACCCGATATGAGCATCGAACAGTCCTCCCCGAACCCGTCCGCCCCGAAGCCGCGCGTCGCGCTGGTCTTCGGCGGGCGCAGCTCCGAGCACGCCATCTCGGTCTCCACCGCGGGCAGTGTGCTCAGGGCGATCGACCGCGACACGTACGACGTGCTGCCGATCGGCATCACGCACGAGGGCCGCTGGGCGCTGACCAGCGACGAGCCGGCCCGGATGGCCATCACCGACGGCAAGCTGCCCGATGTGGCACACGTCGCCGAGTCCCTCGACGCGCAGGTCGCGCTGCCGGTCGCCCCGGGCAACCGGGAGGTGCTGCTGAGCGAGCCGGGACGCGCCCCCAAGGCCCTCGGCGACGTCGACGTGGTGTTCCCGCTGCTGCACGGCCCGTGGGGCGAGGACGGCACCCTGCAGGGCCTGCTGGAGCTCTCCGGCGTCCCGTACGTCGGCAACGGCGTGCTGGCCAGCGCGGCCGGCATGGACAAGGAGTTCGCCAAGCGGATCCTGGCCTCGCACGGCCTGGGCGTCGGCCGCTACACCATCGTCCGCCCGCGCGACTGGGAGACCGAGGCGGGCCGCGCGGCGGTGCGCGAGCGGGCCGCCGAGTTGGGCCTGCCGCTGTTCGTGAAGCCCTGCCGGGCCGGCTCCAGCATCGGCATCACCAAGGTCAAGGACCTGGCCGACCTCGACGCCGCGATCGAGGAGGCCCGCCGGCACGACCCCAAGCTGATCATCGAGGCCGGGGTGACCGGCCGCGAGATCGAGTGCGGCGTGCTGGAGTTCGAGGACGGCCCGCGGGCCAGCGTGGCCGGCGAGATCCTGGTCGGCGAGGGCTTCGACTTCTACGACTTCGAGGCCAAGTACATCGACTCCTCGGACGTGCAGATCCCGGCGAAGCTCACGGCCGAGGAGACCGCCGAGATCCAGCGCCAGGCGATCGAGGCCTTCGAGGCGCTCGGCTGCGAGGGCCTGGCCCGGGTGGACTTCTTCCTGCTGGAGGACGGCACCTGGATGATCAACGAGATCAACACCATGCCCGGCTTCACCCCGATCTCGGCCTTCCCGAAGATGTGGGAGGCCAGCGGGGTCTCGTACCCGGAGCTGATCGACCGGCTGCTGCGGACGGCGCTGCGGCGCTCGACCGGGCTGCGCTAGCGGGTCCGTACGGCGGGAGGGCGGGCCGGGATCTCCCCGGCCCGCCCTCCGTGCGCCGTGCCCGTCGCGGCCCGGTGCGCGGCTCAGCCGGGGACGTTGGCCTTCACCAGCGGGCTGAGCACGGTGGCCGGGTCGAGCGGGTTGCGCGCGGCCCCGGCCGGGACGGTCACCTCGACGTAGGCGGCGCGCATGGTCGTCACGAAGCGGTAGCCGCCGTCGTCGAGCTTCTGCGACCACCAGGTCACGTCGTCGACGGTCGGGGACAGGTCCGTGGCGTGCTCCCCGTCCAGCTGCTCCGGCCGGTCGACGCCGCAGCGCATGACCGTCCGGGGCGAACTGTCCCAGACGGCCACGTACGGCGAGGCGGGCGACGGGTCCTTGCGGGCGTGCCCCAGCAGGTCCTGCGGCAGCGCGGCGGCCAGCGCCCTGCAGTACTCGGCCGCCCTGCCGCTCGGGTGCGGGACCTCGATCCGCGGGTCGTCCGAGCCCCAGGCGCCGACCAGCACGATGACGGTGCAGGTCAGCGCGACGGGCAGGGCCAGCCAGCGGACGGGTGCCGGCAGCGCGGCGAGCGCCTTGGGCACGCGGGGTTCTCGGGTCACGCGCCGATGGTAGTCGGGGCTTACAGGTGGACGACGGGACAGGTGAGGGTACGGGTGATGCCCTCGACCTTCTGGACCTGGGCCACCACCATGCGGCCCAGCTCGTCCACCGTCTCCGCCTCGGCCTTGACGATCACGTCGTAGGGGCCGGTGACGTCCTCGGCGGTGAGCACGCCGGGGATCTCGGAGATCAGCTCGGCCACCGTGGTGGCCTTCCCTACTTCGGTCTGGATCAGGATGTATGCCTGTACCACGAGGACCTCCCGGCGGCCGGTTACGGGGATCGCCGCCGTGATCGCCCGGTCAGGCGTCGGTGGAAACGGGCTCACCCGGCAGTCTGATCACCACGCTACCGCGCAGCGGGCCGGGGAGGGGAGACTTCTGCACCCCCGAAGGGCGTACGCTGCGCGCGGGGGAGCGCGACGGGGGCCGGATCGGATGAAAACGCGAGAGGACGGCAGATGCAGGGGACCGTGGGCGAGCTCGGCGAGTTCGGCCTCATCAGGGAGCTGACCGCCCGGGTACCGCTCACCGATGCGGTCGACCTCGGCCCGGGTGACGACGCCGCGGTGGTGCGGGCTCCGGACGGCCGGGTGGTGGCGACCACGGACGTCCTGATCGAGAACCGGCACTTCCGCCGGGACTGGTCCACCGCGTACGACGTGGGCCGCAAGGCGGCCGCCCAGAACCTGGCCGACGTGGCCGCGATGGGGGCGGTGCCGACCGCGATACTGCTCGGCCTGGTCACCCCCGCCGACCTGCCGACCACCTGGGCGACCGAGCTGATGGACGGGCTGCGCGACGAGTGCCAGGTCGCCGGGGCGACGGTGGTCGGCGGCGACGTGGTGCGCGGCGACACCGTCATGCTCGCCATCACGGCGCTCGGGGACCTGCAGGGGCGGGCGGCGGTCACGCGCGCCGGCGCGCAGGTCGGCGACGTGGTCGCGGTGACCGGCTGGCTGGGCTGGTCGGCCGCCGGGCTGACCGTGCTGCAGCGCGGCTTCCGCTCCCCGCGCGCCTTCGTCGAGGCGCACCGCCGGCCCGAGCCGCCGTACCACGCGGGCCCGGCGGCGGCCGAGTTGGGCGCGACCTCGATGATCGACGTGAGCGACGGGCTGGTCGCCGACATCGGCCACGTGGCCCGGGCCAGCGAGGTGGACATCGACCTGAAGGCCGCCGACTTCGACGTCCCGGCACAGATGGCGGACATCGGCCAGGCGGTCGGGGTGGACCCGCTGGTCTGGGTGCTCTCCGGCGGTGAGGACCACGCGATCGTGGCGACCTTCCCGCGCGGGGTCCAACTCCCGGCCCGCTGGCGGGTGGTGGGCGAGGTCACCGGCCGTCCGACAGGCAGCCGCAGCGGCCGGGTGACGGTGGACGGCGCGCCCTGGGACCGGGTCGGCGGCTGGGACCACTTCGCCGAATGACCTACGGCGTACGGCCGATGGGCGCTGGACGGCGGTGCGGCGCGGGACGCTCCCGGCGTGCGGCGGACGGGCTTCGCGGAGGTGTTTGTGCGTAGGCTTGCGGCAGTCCAGCCCGCCCGTCCGTCCGGGGCGGGTGGTTCGAACCACTGCGAGCGGGAGCACGCCTGACATGCGCATCGGTGTACTGACCAGCGGCGGCGACT
Organism: Kitasatospora sp. NPDC086791; assembly: GCF_040685975.1. NCBI lineage: Bacteria > Bacillati > Actinomycetota > Actinomycetes > Kitasatosporales > Streptomycetaceae > Kitasatospora > Kitasatospora sp. NPDC086791. The sequence continues at coordinate 20,471 of NZ_JBFBOC010000022.1, forward strand.
GCCCCGGCCTCAACGCGGTGATCCGCTCGGTGGTGCACCGGGGCACGGACGTCCACGGCGACGAGATCGTCGGCATCCTGGACGGTTTCCTCGGCCTGATCGAGGGCCGCACCCGCACGGTCTCGCACGACGACGTCACCGGCCTGCTCACCCTCGGCGGCACCATCCTGGGCTCGGCCCGGGTGCGGCGCGACCGGATCGAGTGGGCGGTGGAGAACGCGAAGGTGCTGGCCCGGGACATCGGCATCGACGCGCTGATCGCGATCGGCGGCGAGGGCACGATGACCGCCGCCAAGCTGTTCAGCGACGCCGGGCTGCCGGTGGTCGGGGTCCCGAAGACCATCGACAACGACATCGACGCCACCGACGTCACCTTCGGTTTCGACACCGCGGTGCACGTCGCGACCGAGGCGATCGACCGGCTGAAGACCACCGCGGAGTCCCACCAGCGGGTCATGGTCGTGGAGTTGATGGGCCGTCACACCGGCTGGATCACCCTCACCGCGGGCATGGCCGGCGGTGCGCACGGCATCCTGATCCCGGAGAAGCCCTTCGACATCGAGGCGGTGGCCCGGATGGTCGAGGACCGCTTCTCCCGCGGCAAGAAGTTCGCCATCATCGCCGTCGCCGAGGGCGCCACCCCGATGCCCGGCACCATGCGCTTCGACCACGGCGCGGTCGACCAGTACGGTCACCGGACCTTCGGCGGGATCGGCAACCGGCTCGCCAACGAGCTGGAGAACCTGCTCGGCAAGGAGGCCCGCCCGGTCATCCTCGGCCACACCCAGCGCGGCGGCACCCCGACCGCCCGGGACCGGGTGCTCGCCACCCGCTTCGGCTGGCACGCGGTGGAGGCCGTCCACCAGGGCGTGTTCGGGCACTTCACCGCGCTGCGCCGGACCCGGATCGAGCTGCTGCCGATCGCCGCCGCGGTGACCCGGCTGAAGACGGTGCCGGAGGACCGCTGGGTGGAGTCCGAAGCCGTGCTGTGAATCCGCACCGGTAGGTTGGGGGCATGGTCTCGACTGCTCCGCCCCACGTGGCTCCCCCTCGCGTGGCCCCTCCCCGGGTGCTCACCGTCGCCGGCTCCGACTCCGGCGGCGGTGCCGGCATCCAGGCCGACCTCAAGGCGATGCTCGCCCTCGGCGTCCACGGCATGAGCGTGGTGACCGCCGTCACCGCGCAGAACTCGCTCGGCGTCCAGGGCTACTGGGAACTGCCCGCCGAAGCCGTCCGGGCGCAGTTCCGCAGCGTGGTGGACGACATCGGGGTGCAGGCCGTGAAGACCGGCATGCTCGCCTCGATCGAACTGGTCGAGACCGTCTCGGAGCTGCTGGCCGGGGTGGACGCCCCGGTGGTGGTCGACCCGGTCGGCGTCTCCAAGCACGGGGACGCGCTGCTGGCCGCCGAGGCGGTCGGCACCGTCCGCGCGAGGCTGCTGCCGGTCGCCACCCTGGCCACCCCCAACCTGCACGAGGTGACGCAGCTCACCGGCCGGACCGTCGAGGGCGAGGGGCAGATGCTGGACGCCGCCAAGGCGCTGCTCGACCTCGGACCGCGCTGGGTGCTGGTCAAGGGCGGCCACCTGGAGGGCGAGGCCGCCGACCTGCTGTACGGCGGGCCGGGGGAGGAGCACTGGTACCGGGCGCCGCGCTACGACAACCGGCACACCCACGGCACCGGCTGCACCCTGGCCAGCGCGATCGCGGCCGGCCTGGCCAAGGGCGAGTCGCTGCCGGAGGCGGTGGGCTCGGCCAAGGAGTACGTCACCGGCGCGATCGCCGGGGGCTTCGCGCTGGGCGCCGGGATCGGGCCGGTCGACCACGCCTGGCGCTGGCGCTGACGAGCCCGGACCGGACACCGGCCGGACCTGGCCGAGGCCGAACCGGACGAAGGCCGGACAGCACACTGGTGGGCGGGTTCCCGAGGGAGCCCGCCCACCAGTGATGAGTCCGGAAAACGGCGTAGCCGGTCGTGGAAACAGCGAAGCCGGTCCATCCGGGGATGAACCGACTCACTGGAGGACCGGCATGCCGGTCTGCGCGTCAGCGCGAGACCTTACCGGCCTTGATGCACGAGGTGCAGACGTTGAGCCGCTTCGGCGTCCGCCCAATCACAGCGCGCACCGTCTGGATGTTGGGGTTCCAACGACGGGGGGTACGGCGGTGAGAGTGGGAGATGCTGTTGCCGAAGCCCGGCCCCTTGCCGCAGACGTCGCAGTTGGCAGCCACAGGAGTCACTCCAAGACTTCAGATCAGATACTTTCGAAAACCCCGCCCACCCACCGGAGCACTCACGTGAACCAGACCGGACAAGGGGGTGAGCCTGGACGGTTCCAGGCAACCGGAAGAGCATACAACGCTTGCTTCCGTCCCACGAAACTACCATGACCGGCTGAGTGATCGCTCCGGCCACCGGTCCGGACGGCCCCCCTCCCCGCCCCCCGATAACCTGCCGGTACCACCCCTCGCCGCAGCCGTGCCCGTGCTGCCGCCCCCACCGGCCATCGCGGCGTCCCACCCGGAGGAGACCTGGTGCTGCACACGCTCGACGCCCCGGCCGTGCGCACCTGGTGCCAGCTCGCGCTGCGCGCGCTCGGCCAGGCGCGCGAGGAGATCGACGCGCTCAACGTCTATCCGGTCCCGGACGGCGACACCGGCACCAACCTCTACCTGACCGTCGAGTCCGCCGCCGCCGAGGTGGAGAGCCGCTTCGCCGACCCCGCCGCCGGACCGGCCCCCGGACTGGCCGACGCGGCCCGCGCGATGGCCCGCGGCGCGCTGGTCGGCGCCCGCGGCAACTCCGGCGTGATCCTCGCCCAGTGGCTGCGCGGCACCGCCGAGACGCTGGCCGAGGGCGGCGGCGCCGAGCAGTTGCGGGCCGCCCTGCAGCGGGCCGCCGACTCCGCCTACCAGGCCGTCGCGGAGCCCGTCGAGGGCACCCTGCTGACCGTCGCCCGGGTCGCCGCCCGGGAGGCCGTCCGGGCCGGGGACGGGCTCGCGCAGGTCGCCGACACCGCGTACCGGGCCGCCCGGGACGCGCTGCGGCACACTCCCGAGCAGCTCGCCGTGCTGGCCGAGAACGGCGTGGTGGACGCGGGCGGGCGCGGCCTGGTGGCCGTCCTCGGGGCGCTCGCCGACGCCGTCGCCGGGCAGCAGCCGATGGGGCCGGTCGCGCTGCGCGGGGACGTCCGGGCCGTCGAGAGCTGCGAGGCGCACGTCCGACCGCCGGGCCCGGGCCACCCCGCCTTCGAGGTCATCTACCTGCTGGACGCGCCCGACGAGGCGCTGCCCGCGCTGCGCGAGCGGCTCGGCGGGCTCGGTGACTCGCTGGTGATCGGCGGCGGCGACGGCCTGTGGAACGTGCACGTCCACGTGGACGACGCGGGCGCCGCGGTGGAGGCCGGGGTCGGGGCCGGGCGCCCGCACCAGATCCGGATCACGCACTTCGCCGAGGCCGCCGCCCGGGCCGGCAGCACCGCCGCCGAGCCCGGCGAGCGGGAGGAGCGGGCCCGCGCGGTGCTCTCCGTGGTCTCCGGCGAGGGCCTGGCCGAACTCTGCGAGCAGGCCGGCGCCCTCGTCCTGCACGCCGACCCGGACCGCCCGCCGGCCAGCGCCGAACTCGCCGCCGCCGTGCGCCGGTCGGCCGCCCGGGAGGTCGTCCTGCTGCTCAACGACCCGGAGCTGCGGGCCGCCGCCGGGGCCGCCGCCGACCAGCTGCGCGAGGAGGGCGTCCGGATCGCCGTGCTGCCCACCCGCTCGCCGGTGCAGGGCCTGGCGGCGCTCGCGGTGCACGAGGGCGGCCGCCGCTTCGACGAGGACGTGGTCGCCATGACCTCCGCCGCCGGGGCCACCCGGTACGCCGAACTCGCCGTCGCCGAAGGGGAGTCCTGGACGATGGCCGGGGTCTGCCAGGCCGGGGACGTGCTCGGGCTGATCGACGGCGACGTCGCGGTGATCGGCCGCGGGCTGGAGGAGGTCGGCGCGAGCGTGCTGGACCGGATGCTCGGCGCGGGCGGCGAACTCGTCACCCTGATCCTCGGCGGTGGCACCGACGCGACGCTCGCCGACCGGCTGGTCGCGCACGTGCGGCACCGGCGGCCAGAGGTGGACGCGGTGGTCTTCCACGGCGGGCAGGAACCGGCGCCGCTGCTCATCGGCGTGGAGTGACCGGGGCGGACCGGCCGGGGCGGGGTGATCGGGGCGGAGCGGCGGCCGAGGGGCGGAGCGGCGGGCGGCGGGAGGCCCGGTTCGTCGGTCCCGTGGTGTAAACAGGGCCCTGATGGGCGCTCTCGATGAACCACTGACCACACTCGTCGGCGACCGCACCGCGAAGGTGCTCGCCGACAGCCTCAAGCTGCGCACGGTCGGGGACCTGCTGCACCACTACCCGCGCCGCTACGTCGAACGCGGCCAGCTCACCAGCCTGGACGAGCTGGAGGCCGACGAGCACGTCACGGTGCTGGCCCGGATCGAGAAGGTCACCCTGATCCCGTTCCGCGGCCGCAAGGGCGACCGCCTGGAGGTCGTCGTCACCGACGGCCGCAGCCGGCTCTCGCTGGTCTTCTTCAACCAGGGCTGGCGCCAGCGGGAGCTCAAGGCCGGCGCCCAGGGCCTGTTCGCGGGCAAGGTCGGCGTCTTCAACCGCACCCGTCAGCTGGTCTCCCCGGACTACCAACTCCTCGACGAGGACGCCGGGTCGGACGCCGCGCGGCAGTTCGCCGGCCGGCTCATCCCGGTGTACGGCGCCAGCGCGCAGATGCCCAGCTGGAAGCTGTCGATCTGCGTCGAGACCGCGCTCACCAAGCACCTCGGCGACGTCGGCGAGCCGCTGCCCGCCGAACTGCGCGAGCGGCACGACCTGATCCCGCTGCCCGAGGCGCTGGAGCTGATCCACCGCCCGCGCAGCCAGGCCGACCGCGAGCGGGCCCAGAGCCGGCTGCGCTGGGACGAGGCCTTCGTGCTCCAGGTGGCCCTGGCGCAGCGCCGGGCCGCCGACTCCGCGCTGCCCGCCAAGCCGCGCAGGGCCCGCGCGGGCGGCCTGCTGGACGCCTTCGACGCCCGGCTGCCGTTCACCCTCACCGAGGGCCAGCGGAAGGTCTCCGCCGAGATCGCCGCCGACCTGGCGACCGAGCACCCGATGCACCGGCTGCTCCAGGGCGAGGTCGGTTCCGGCAAGACCCTGGTCGCGCTGCGCGCCATGCTCGCCGTGGTGGACGCGGGCGGTCAGGCCGTCCTGCTGGCACCGACCGAGGTGCTCGCGCAGCAGCACCACCGGTCGATCGTCGAGATGATGGGGGACCTCGCCGAGGGCGGCATGCTCGGCGGCTCGGACCTCGGCACCCGGGTGGTGCTGCTGACCGGCTCGATGGGCGTCGCCGCCCGCCGCCAGGCGCTGCTCGACATGGCCTGCGGGGACGCCGGCCTGGCCATCGGCACCCACGCGCTGATCGAGGACAAGGTCCAGTTCCAGGACCTCGGCCTGGTCGTGGTCGACGAGCAGCACCGCTTCGGCGTCGAGCAGCGGGACGCGCTGCGCGCCAAGGGCGAGCAGCCGCCGCACCTGCTGGTGATGACCGCGACCCCGATCCCGCGCACCGTCGCGATGACCGTCTTCGGGGACCTGGAGACCTCCGTCCTGGACCAGCTGCCGGCCGGCCGCTCGCCGATCTCCACCCACGTCGTCCCGGCGCTGGAGAAGCCCAACTTCCTCACCCGGGCCTGGGAACGGGTCCGCGAGGAGGTCGGCAAGGGCCACCAGGCGTACGTGGTCTGTCCCCGGATCGGGGACGAGGAGCCCGCTGCGAAGGCCGATCCGAGGAAGGCCGATCCGAAGAAGAAGCGGAAGCCGGCCGAGGAGGACTTCGAGGACATCGCCGACCTCGGCGCCGCGAGCGACGAACGGCGGCCCCCGCTCTCGGTGGTGGAGACCGCCGAGAAGCTGACCGGGGGCCCGCTGAGCGGCCTGCGGGTGGAGATCCTGCACGGGCGGCTCGCGCCGGAGGCCAAGGACGAGGTGATGCGCCGGTTCACGGCCGGCGAGGTGGACGTGCTGGTCGCCACCACCGTCATCGAGGTCGGCGTCAACGTCCCCAACTCGACCGTGATGGTCATCCTGGACGCCGACCGCTTCGGCGTCTCCCAGCTCCACCAGCTGCGCGGCCGGGTCGGCCGCGGCACCGCGGCGGGCCTGTGCCTGCTGGTCAGCGAGATGCCCGGGGGCAGCGCCGCCCGGGCCCGGCTGGACGCGGTGGCGGGCACCCTGGACGGCTTCGAGCTGTCCCGGATCGACCTCGAACAGCGGCGTGAGGGCGATGTGCTGGGCCAGGCGCAGTCCGGGGTGAAGTCCTCGCTCAAGGTGCTCTCGGTGCTGGAGGACGAGGAGGTCATCCTCACCGCCCGGACCGAGGCCACCCGGCTGGTCGCCGAGGACCCGGACCTGGCCGCCCACCCGGAGCTGCGCACCGCGCTGGAGAGCCTGCTCGACGAGGACCGCGCGGCCTACATGGAGAAGGGCTGAGCGGGTTCGGTCGCACCCGCGCGGCCCGGGAATTGTCAGACCCCCGCGAGAGAATGAAGGTGTTCAGGGCGCACCCCAAGGTGCGTACCTGGCGCGACACTTGGGGGTCCTGCCATGGCATTCCGTCATCTCAACGAGCTCCCGCTGGGCGACAAGGTCTTCCGGATCGAACTCGCCAGCGACGACGACCGCGAGGTCACCCTCACCCTGACCGGCTGGCGCGAGGGGGCGGCCGCCGCGCCGCTCGCCTCGGGCAAGCTCCGCCTGCCGGTCGAGGACGTCGCCTCGCTGCGGATCGCGCTCAACCGCGCGCTGCGGGCGCTGGCGATCGTCGCCGACGTCTCCGAGCCCATCCCCGACCGCGACGTGCTGCGCGAGCTGTACCCCGGCCACGGCGCCCCCTGGGTGCCGCAGCACGAGGAGGAGTTGGTCCGGCGCTTCCACGACGGCGAGACCGTCGCCCGGATCGCCGCCCGCTTCGGCCGCACGCCCGACTCCGTCCGGACCAAGCTGCGCGAGCTCGGGCACGACCCGCGCCGCCCCGAGTTCTGCCCGCCCGACGGCTGCCTGTCCTGGTCCCGCTACGCCTCGCCGGCCCTGCTCGGCGCGGCCGCTCCGGCGCGGTCGGCGGGTTCCGAGGCGAGCTGACCGCCCGAGTGCGCGGGCGCGGTCCGGCGGGGCGCACCCCGCCGGGCCGCGCCCGTTCGGCGTGAGCGCGGTGATCGGGCCGGCGCCGGTCGGGATAGCGTGGTCGGGCAGCGACGAAAGGACCTCCCCCCACCATGACCCGCGTGATCGCCGGGGCGGCCGGCGGCCGCCGACTGGCCGTACCGCCCGGCCGGGGCACCCGGCCGACCTCCGACAAGGCCCGCGAGGCGATGTTCTCCACCCTGGAGGCGCTGCGCGGCACCCTGCACGGGGCCCGGATGCTGGACCTGTTCGGCGGATCGGGCGCGGTCGGTCTGGAGGCGCTGTCCCGCGGCGCCGAGCACGTCCTGCTGGTCGAGGCGGACGGGCAGGCGGCCAGGGTGATCCGGGAGAACGTCCGCACGATCGGCCTGCCCGGCGCCGAGGTGCGGGCCGCGAAGGCGGAGAAGGTGGTCGCCGGCCCGCCCCCGCAGAGCCCGTACGACCTGGTGTTCCTCGACCCGCCGTACGCCGTGACGGACGAGGAGCTCCGCGAGATGCTGATCACACTGTCGGCCGGGGGCTGGCTCGCGGAGGACACACTCGTCACCGTGGAGCGCAGCACCCGGGGCGGCGAGTTCGGCTGGCCCGAGGGCTTCGAGGGGCTGCGCTCCCGCCGCTACGGCGAGGGCACGCTCTGGTACGGTCGCGCCGCCGCGGCCGACCAGCAGGAGTAGCGGGCCGCGGGCCCGCCAGAGCCGTCACCCGACGAGGGAGCACACACGCCATGCGCCGAGCCGTCTGCCCCGGGTCGTTCGACCCGATCACCAACGGTCACCTCGACATCATCGGGCGGGCCTCGAAGCTCTACGACGTGGTGCACGTCGCGGTCCTGATCAACCGCAACAAGCAGGGCATGTTCAGCGTCGAGGAGCGGATCGGCCTGATCGAGGAGGTCACCGCGGACTTCGGGAACCTGGTGGTCGAGTCGCACCACGGTCTGCTGGTGGACTTCTGCCGGGAGCGTGGCATCCCCGCGATCATCAAGGGCCTGCGGGCGGTCAGCGACTTCGACTACGAGCTGCAGATGGCCCAGATGAACCACGGCCTGACCGGCGTGGAGACGCTGTTCGTGCCGACCTCGCCGACGTACAGCTTCCTCTCCTCGACGCTGGTCAAGGAGGTCGCCTCGTACGGCGGCGACGTCTCGCACCTGCTGCCCGAGACGGTGCACCGCCGGCTGGTCGAGCGGATCGCGGAGCGCAAGGCCGCGCAGTAGTCGGCAACTTGTCCTTTTCTGCCGGTTCGTCATGACTTGTCCGGTGGCCTGCGGGCCCGTTCGGCACGGACGTTGTGCCCCTGCCCCGGGGTGGCCGTACAGTCTGTAGTCCTGCCCTGCGGTGAGGTCCACCGCGCCGGGCCTGCCTCCGCCGGACCGTCGGCGGCACACGGAAAGACGAAGCCCCGTGGACGTGCAGAACAAGGTCGACGAGATCGTGGCGGCAGTGGAGAACGCCCGCTCGATGCCGATGTCGGCCTCCTGCGTGGTGAACCGGGCCGAGCTGATCGGCCTGCTCAACGACCTCAAGGCGGCCCTGCCCGCCGAACTGGCCCAGGCCCAGTCGGTGATGGCCGACCACGAGCAGGTGGTGGCCGGCGCCCAGGCCGAGGCCGACCGGATCATCCAGGGGGCGCACAGCGAGCGCGGTTCGCTGATCTCGGACACCGAGGTGGTCCGCCAGGCCCAGTCGCAGGCCGACCGGATCCTCGCCGAGGCGCGGGCCGAGGTCGAGGCCAAGCGGGCCGAGGCCGACGACTACGTGGACAGCAAGCTCGCCAACTTCGAGGTCGTGCTGACCAAGACCCTCGGCGCGGTCGGCCGCGGCCGCACCAAGCTGCGCGGCGACTCCAGCGTCTTCGAGGGCGAGCCGGAGGGCGACGCCGACGCCGAGGAGTTCCGCCCGCAGCGGCTCAGCCCGAGCCCCGAGGTGGACGAGTACGTCGACGTGAAGCTCGCCACCCTGGAGAGCGTGCTCGGCGCGACCCTGGAAGCCGTCGGCAAGGGCCGCGACAAGCTGCTCGGCAAGCGGCCGATCGACGAGCTGGGCGCCTACCTGGCCGCCGCCGACGAGGCCCAGCAGGCCAAGGAGCGGGCCGAGGCGGTGGCGGCGGGCTTCGCCGACGACCCCGACGGCGAGGACATCGCCTGGTACCGCGAGGACGTCCCGCAGCAGCAGACCTGGCCCGAGCAGACCCCGGCCGCGGCCGGCTGGCAGACGCCCGGGGCCGACCAGTACGCGGCCGCCCAGCAGCCGGGCGGACAGTACGCCGAGGTGTACGGCGGCGGCTACGACCCGGCCGGCCAGGGAGACCCGTACAACGCCCAGTGGGGCCAGCAGCACGACGGCTACCAGCAGCAGGGCTACCCGGCCCAGCAGCAGGACGCATGGGGGCACCCCCGCCCGGAGGCTGGGGGAGGCTACCAGCAGCAACAGCAACAGCAGCCGCAGCCGGGTTACGGCGCGCAGCCGTACGACGGCTACACCTACCCGCAGCAGCCCGCCACCCCGCCGGCCCTGCCGCAACAGCAGCAGGGCCTGGACGAGACCAGCTTTTTCGACACCAGCATGATCGACATGACCAGGCTGCGGGAGCTCGGCGGCCGCTGAGCGGACCCCGCGGTCGCTGGGCGGACCTCCGCGGAGTCTCCTGACGGGACCGAAGTTGGGCCTGGCGGGAGACTCCGGTAGTCTGACCACTCCGGCATTCCCATGTCCGGCTTTTCGCTTGCCCGCGCGACGCCGACGTGACGGAGACGCCCCGATCACTCATTCCGATGGAAGTCAGGACACCGTGAACCGCCTCGACCACCGCGACCCCCTCGTGTTCGACACGCACGAGCTGGGCCGTCGTCCCGGTGCGATGCGCAAGGTGAGCCGGACCCTGGAGGCCCCCGAGGGCTTCGGGATCATCGACGTGATCGCCGTCCCGGAGAAGAGCCCGATCGAGCTGGAGCTCCGCCTGGAGTCCGTGGTCGAGGGCGTGCTGGTCACCGGCACCGCCGGCGCCCACGTCGAGGGCGAGTGCGTCCGGTGCCTGGAGCCCGTCGAGTTCGACATCGACGTGGACTTCCAGGAGCTGTACTACTACCCGGAGTCCGACGAGCGCCACCGCGCCCGGACGACCGGGACCGAGGACCTCGACGAGGACCCGGAAGAAGAGACTTACCGCCTGGAGGGCGATTTCTTCGACCTCCAGCCGGTGCTGCGTGACGCGGTGGTGCTCGCACTGCCGCTGCAGCCGGTGTGCCAGGAAGACTGCCTGGGCCTGTGCTCCGAGTGCGGAGCGCGCCTGAGCGACGACCCGGCGCACCACCACGATGCCGCCGACCCCCGGTGGGCGGCACTGCAGGGACTCTCCGCCGCCCCCGGCGACGAGGGTGACGGAACCAAGACCAGCGACACCCGTGAGGGTCTCGCCGAGAACCAGGAGAAGTAGCCGTGGCTGTTCCGAAGCGGAAGATGTCGCGCAGCAACACGCGCCACCGTCGGTCCAACTGGAAGGCCGTCGTCCCGGCCCTCGTGGCGTGCGACCGCTGCCACGAGCCGAAGCTGGGCCACATCGCGTGCCCGAGCTGCGGCACGTACAACCGTCGCCAGGTCCTCTCGGTCTGATCGGCGGGGTGCACGGATCGATGTCGGACGGTAACTCCACTCGCAAGGCGTCCTCCGCCCCGAAGGGTTCCTCTTCGGGCGGTGGCAAGGCCGGCGGGCCGGCTTCGACCGAATACGACGTCCTGGAAGGGCGCCTCGGGTACACACTCGAGCGCGCCCTTCTGGTACGCGCCCTGACCCACCGCTCGTACGCGTACGAGAACGGGGGTCTGCCCACCAACGAGCGCCTGGAGTTCCTCGGCGACTCGGTGCTGGGCCTGGTGGTGACCGATACCCTCTACCGCGTCCACCCGGACGTCCCGGAGGGCACGCTCGCCAAGCTGCGCGCCGCGGTGGTCAACTCCCGCGCGCTCGCGGACGTCGGCCGGGGTCTGGACCTCGGCGCGTTCATCCGGCTCGGCAAGGGCGAGGAGGGCACCGGCGGCCGCGACAAGTCGTCGATCCTCGCCGACACGGTCGAGGCCGTGATCGGCGCCGTCTACCTGGACCGGGGCCTGGACGCCGCCACCGAGTTCGTCCACCGGCTGTTCGACCCGCTGATCGAGGAGTCCTCTCAGCTGGGCGCCGGCCTGGACTGGAAGACCAGCCTCCAGGAGCTCACCGCCTCGGTGGGCATCGGGGTGCCCGAGTACGTGGTCATGGAGTCCGGTCCGGACCACGAGAAGACCTTCACCGCGGCGGCCCGGGTGGCCGGCGAGGACTTCGGCAGCGGCGTCGGCCGCTCGAAGAAGGAAGCCGAGCAGAAGGCCGCCGAGAGCGCCTGGCGCGCGATCAAGGAGAAGTACGCGGACCGGCTGCCCGCCGGAGCCAAGGGCTGACGCAGCGGGCGCCCGGTCCGGGGCCCGCCTGAAGTAGCCTTCTCCTGTTGATCGTTCCGCAGGAGGCGTTGTCCCGTGCCCGAACTCCCCGAGGTCGAGGTCGTCCGCCGTGGTCTGGCCAGCTGGGTCGCCGGGCGCACCGTCGCCGACGTCCAGGTGCTGCACCCGCGCGCGGTGCGCCGCCAGCCGGCCGGCGCCGCCGACTTCACGGCCCGGCTGACCGGCGCCACCCTCGGCAGCGCGCAGCGCCGCGGCAAGTACCTGTGGGTGCCGCTGGGAGGCGGCACCGGCGCGGGATTCTCGCTGATCGGCCACCTCGGGATGAGCGGCCAACTCCTCGTCCAGGACCCGTCGGTGCCGGACGAGACGCACCTGCGCGTCCGGCTGCGCTTCACCGACGGCGGGCGCGAACTGCGCTTCGTCGACCAGCGGACCTTCGGCGGCCTGGCGGTCGAGGAGGCCGAGGACGGCGACCCGGAGGGCACGCCCGTCTCCATCGCGCACATCGCCCGCGACCCGCTCGACCCGCGCTTCGACGACGGGGCCTTCGTGGCCGCGCTGCGCGCCAAGCGCACCACCGTCAAGCGCGCGCTGCTCGACCAGACCCTGATCAGCGGCGTCGGCAACATCTACGCCGACGAGGCGCTGTGGCGCTCCAGGCTGCACTACGACCGTCCGACCGCGACGCTCACCCGCCCGCAGGGTGCCCTGCTGCTGGCCAACGCCCGGGACGTGATGACGGCGGCGCTCGCCGTCGGCGGCACCAGCTTCGACAGCCTCTACGTCAACGTGAACGGCGAGAGCGGCTACTTCTCCCGGGACCTCGACGCCTACGGCCGCGAGCACGAGCCCTGCCGCCGGTGCGGCACCGCGATCCGGCGGGCGGCCTGGATGAACCGCTCCAGCTACTTCTGCCCCCGCTGCCAGCGCGTGCCGCAGGCCCGCAGCGGGGGCTGAGCCGGCCCTACGTGCGGCCGGCGAGCTCGGGCTGCTCGGCGCCGGTGTCGCCGGGCGCGCCGTGGGTGTCCTGGCCGAAGTAGGCGACCCCGACCGCGGACACCACCGCGAGCAGGAAGCCGAGCACGCCGAGCCAGCCCAGGCCGGGCTTGGAGGAGTCGCCGAGCCAGAGCACGCCGACCGCGCCGGGCAGCACCGTCTCGCCCACCACCAGCGCGGCCGTCGCCCCGTTCACCGAGCCGATCTGCAGCGCCACGGTGTGGATGTACATGCCGCCGAGGCCGCCGATCAGGATCGCGTACAGCGCCGGGTCGGAGAGCAGCGCGCCGAGCTCGAACGGCTCGACGCCGTTCAGGATGCGCACGCCGACGCCAAGGGCGCCGAAGCCGAGGCCGGACAGCAGACCGGCGACGATCGCGCCGCTCGCGCCCATCCGCCGCACCAGCAGGCTGCCGCCGACCAGCACCACGGTGGTGACGATCAGCAGCCACCAGTGGAAGGACATCGCCGCGTGGTGGCCGCCCTCCGGGCCCGCGGAAACGGCCAGCAGCACCAGCGCCGAGCAGAGCACCCCGATCGAGGCCCACTCCAGCTGCTTGAGCCGCAGGCCCAGCAGCTTGATGCTGAGCAGTGCGGTGATCACCAGGTTGGCGCTGATGATGGTCTGGGAGAGGAACAGCGGCAGCAGCCGCGCGGCCAGCGCGCCGAGCCCGAAGCCGACCAGGTCGAGCACCGTGCCGAGGATGAACTCCCAGGTGACGGCGGCCTTCGCGGTCGAGGACAGGCTCGGTCCGCCGTGCTCGGTGGTCCCGGTGGTGGCGCCCTTGGCGGCCTCCTCGCGGGCGGAACGGCGGGATCCGACGGCCTGCAGGACCGAGCCGGTGCCGTAGCAGGCGGATGCCGCCACGGCAGTGACGAGGCCGATGATCACCAGGTGCTCCGATCGGGAGTCGAGTCAAGAACGGGTCATGGGACCGGCGGTTCGGGACCGCCGTGCCGGTTCGCGCGGTACGGTCGGCACGCCCCTCGGAGCGCCCCGGAATCGGGCCGGACCCGCCGGGACGTACGTCCGGGCGCCTCCTGCGGTTCCCGCGTCCCACCCGCGTCGGGGTCGGCTGGGGGAAACATCATCCCCGAGAAGGGGAGCGGCCCCGGCGGACGGCGGGGAGTCTTGTCGTAACCAGTATGCGAAGGGTATGGCGTGGTCGGACGCCGCTCGCGGTAGCGTCGGGGGCATGAGAACCCTTGCACGACCTTCCCGGGGCGCCGGGCCGCTTGCCCTGGTGGCGGCGCTGCTCGGGCTGCTGCTCCTGCTGGCGCCGGCCGCCTCGGCCGCCGGCGGGCTGAGCGACGCCTCCGCCACCCTGAAGAAGGGCAAGGTCTACGTCGACCCGGCGATGGCCGACCGCTTCAGCCAGGACCAGGCCGATGCCCTGACCAAGAAGATCGAGAAGGCCGACAAGCCGATCTTCATCGCGGTCGTCCCTGACTCGCCGGCCTACGGCAAGGACACCGTCTTCAAGGACCTGCGCACCATGGTGGGCATCGACGGGGTCTACGGGATCTGGCGCGGCAACCAGTTCGCGGCCCGGGCGGACCGCGGCGCGCTGGCCGCCGGCCTCCCGGAGCGGATCTCCGGCGCCGCCTTCCGCTCCCACAACGGCGACATCGACGCGACCCTGAACGACTTCGTGGACCAGGCCGCCCCGCAGACCAAGGGCGAGGGCGTCAACCACAGCACCTCGATCGCCTGGGTGGTCATCCCGCTCGTGCTGGTGGCGCTGGCCGGCACCGGCGTCTTCCTCCTCTTCCGCCGTGCCAAGCGGCGCAAGGAGGAGCAGGCCCGGGCCGAGCTGGACCAGCTGCGCCGGGTGGTGGACGAGGACATCACCGCCTTCGGCGAGGAGCTGGACCGGCTCGACTTCAACCCGGGCGCGGCCGACGCCGACGACGCCCAGCGCACCGACTACACCCACGCCCTGGACTCGTACGAGAAGTCCAAGCGCCTGATGGACGAGGCCACGCGGCCGGAGGACGTCAAGCAGGTCACCGAGGCGATCGAGGACGGCCGGTTCGCGCTGGCCACCCTGAGCGCCCGGCGGGACAAGCGCCCGCTGCCCGAGCGCCGTCCCCCGTGCTTCATGGACCCGCGCCACGGTCCGTCCGTCAAGGACGTGGACTGGTCGCCGGCCGGCGGCTCCGCCCGGTCCGTCCCGGTCTGCCAGGCCGACGCGGACCGGGTCGCGGCCGGCCTCGACCCGGCGGTCCGCACCGTCGACACCGAGCACGGCCCGCAGCCGTACTGGAACGCCGGCCCGGCGTACGCCCCGTACGCGGGCGGCTACTACAGCAGCTTCGGCGGCGGTCTGCTGCCGGGCCTGCTGGTCGGCACCATGCTCGGCTCGATGATGAGCGGTCCGGCCTACGCCGCGGCGCCGATGATGGACGGCGGCCACCACGGCTACCAGGACCAGCACGAGGGCGGCGACTACACCGGTGCCGACTTCAACGGCGGTGACTTCGGCGGCTTCGGCGGCGGTGACTTCGGTGGCGGCGGCGACTTCGGCGGGGGCGGTGACTTCGGAGGCGGGGACTGGTAGTCCCGGTCCGAGCGTCCGACCCCACGCGATCCCCGCGTGATCCCCGGGTGATCCCACGCGATCCCGTGCGGCCCCGCCGGTTCTCCGGCGGGGCCGCTCCGGCGTCCGGGCACCCGGGCCCGAGCTGTGCCCCGCCGGGCGGGCCGCTAGGGTCGGGGCATGCACGGTCGCGACGCCCACAGTGAGGAACCGGTCCGGGTCACCGCCTGGGTCCGGGGGAAGGTCCAGGAGGTCGGGTTCCGCTGGTGGACCAGGGCACGGGCGCTGGAGATCGGCCTGACCGGCTATGCCGGCAACCTCGGCGACGGCCGGGTCCAGGTGGTCGCCGAGGGGCTCGCCTCCGACTGCGAGCACCTGCTGGCCCTGCTGCGCGGCCCCGGAACCCCGGGGAACGTCAGCGGCGTGACCGAGATCTGGACGGCCGTCGGCCCTGGTTACCGGGGTTTCGAGATCCGCTGAGCCACCGCCCGCGGGCCCGCCGCCGGACCGGCCGGGAAATGATCCGGAACTGTCGGTGTCACGAGGTTGCCATCCGGGCAGACTCGTGGTTGACTCCGCATCGAACGATGATCCACGAGCAGGTGGTGGACCCTCCCGAAGGCCCCCCAGGCGTGACGACACCGCCGGGCAGGTGACAGGGTCGCGGTAGCGTGCGGTGATCGTGTTGACCCTTTCCGTCTTTGGTGAGACGCTGGAAACCCGCGCACACGACCGCGTTTATCCGGCAGGCGCATGCCCTCGTGAGCCCAGCTCACGGTGGTTGTGCCGTAGTGCCCAGCCAGCACTTCCGGTGACGCGCCGCGCGTGCGTCCCCCTTCCCCCTAGACCTGGACCGTTCCGGTTCGGTCACTCAGCGTGGAGGACCATTCATCATGGCAAAGGCGCTTCTCGGGTACGTCGGCGGCCCCGACCCGCGAATGCTCTCCGAGATGCGACGGCTTCAGCAGCGCGTCCAGGACCTGGAAGCCGAGCTTCTTCGGATGCAGGCTGAGAACGACGCTCTCACCGCTGTCGCTGACGAGCACTCGCTGCTCAACAGCATCGATCTGGACCAGCGGGAGCCGGCTCTCACCTGAGTCCCGCCCGGTCCTCGCAGATCGACGCCGCTGTGCACTGAGCCGCCCCGAAAGGGACGCAGCTTGCAAGGGACGCCCTGATGTGGCGTCCCTTCGTCGTGTCCGGCGCCGGATACAGTCGCAGACCGGGGCCCCTGGCGAGCGACGAGGAGACCGGCCGCGTGCACCTGAAGAGTCTGACGCTGCGCGGGTTCAAGTCCTTCGCCTCCAGCACCACCCTGCGCTTCGAACCGGGCATCACCTGCGTGGTCGGCCCGAACGGCTCCGGCAAGTCGAACGTGGTCGACGCGCTCTCCTGGGTGATGGGCGAGCAGGGCGCGAAGTCGCTGCGCGGCGGCAAGATGGAGGACGTCATCTTCGCCGGGACCAGCGGGCGCGCCCCGCTCGGCCGCGCCGAGGTCAGCCTCACCATCGACAACGCCGACGGCGCCCTGCCGATCGACTACTCCGAGGTGACCATCACCCGGACCATGTTCCGCAACGGCGGCAGCGAGTACGCGCTCAACGGCGAGACCTGCCGCCTGCTGGACATCCAGGAGCTGCTCTCCGACTCCGGCATCGGCCGCGAGATGCACGTCATCGTCGGACAGGGCCGGCTCGACTCCGTCCTGCAGGCCGACCCGATGGGCCGCCGCGCCTTCATCGAGGAGGCGGCCGGCGTCCTCAAGCACCGCAAGCGCAAGGAACGGGCGCTGCGGAAGCTGGACGCGATGCAGGCCAACCTCAACCGGGTCCAGGACCTGGTGGCCGAGCTGCGCCGCCAGCTCGGCCCGCTCGGCCGGCAGGCCCGGATCGCCCGCCGGGCCGCCGGGATCCAGGCCGAGCTGCGCGACGCCCGGCTGCGGCTGCTCGCCGACGACCTGTGCACGCTCCGCCGGGCGGTCGAGGCCGAGGTCGCGGACGAACTGGCGCTGCGGCTGCGCCGCACCACCGTCGAGCAGGAGCTCGCCCGCGCGGTCCAGCGCGAACGCGTCCTGGAGGCCCAGGTCCAGCAGCTCGGACCGAGCCTGGAGACGGCCCGGCAGGCCTGGTACCGGCTCTCCGCGCTCGCCGAACGCAGCCGCGGCACGCTCGGACTGGCCGAGGCCCGTGCCCGGCACGCCGCGACCGGGGGGCGGGCCGAGGAGCGGCGCGGCCGCGACCCGGAGGAGCTGGAGCAGGAGGCGCAGCGGGTCCGGGAGGAGGAGGCGGCGCTGGCCGAGGCGCTGGAGGAGGCGCAGTACGCGCTGGCCGAGGCGGTCGAGCGCAAGGCCGAGCTGGAACGGGCGCTGGCCGCCGAGGAGCGCCGGCTGCGGGACGCCGCCCGGGCCATCGCCGACCGCCGGGAGGGCCTGGCCCGGCTGCAGGGGCAGGCCGCCGCCGCCCGCTCCAGGGCCGCCGCGGCGCAGGCCGAGACCGGCCGGCTCACCGAGGCGAGGGACGAGGCGCGGCTGCGGGCCGAGGCCGCGCAGGGCGAGCTGGACGAGCTCCGGCAGCGGGTCGAGGGCGAGGCGGGGGAGGACGAGCGGGCCGAGGCCGGGTACCGCGCGGCGCGCGAGCGGCTGGCCGCCGTCGAACGGGAGCTCGCCGCCGCCCGGGAGGCGGCCGGCGCCGCCGAGCGAGAGCGGGCCGGGCTCACCGCGCGGCACGAGGCGCTCTCGCTCGGACTGCGCCGCAAGGACGGCACCGGCGCCCTGCTGGCGGCTGGGGAGCGGCTGGGCGGCCTGCTCGGCCCGGCGGCCGCGCTGCTGCGGATCGAGGCCGGGTACGAGGTGCCGGTGGCCGCAGCGCTCGGCGCGGCGGCCGACGCGGTGGCCGTCGACTCGCCGTCCGCGGCCGCGGAGGCGCTGCGGCTGCTGCGGGCGGACGACGCCGGGCGGGCCGCGCTGCTGATCGCCGGTGTGGGCGAAGTGCCGTGCGGGGGTGTGGAGTTGCCGGGCGGGGCAGCGGAGTTCCCGGGCGGGGAGGTGGAGTTGCCGGACGGAGCCCGGTGGGCCGCCGAACTGGTCGACGGCCCGGCCGAGTTGCTCGGCGCGGTGCGGCAACTGCTGGCCGGGGTGGCGGTGGTCGCCGACCTGGACGCGGCGCTGCGGCTGCTCGCTGAACACCCACGGCCGTCCGCCGGGCAGCCCGGACCGTCCGCCGTCGTGGCCGTCACCGTCGACGGGGACCGGCTGGGCGCCGGCTTCGCGCACGGCGGCTCCGCCGGAGCGCCGAGCCTGCTGGAGACCCAGGCGGCGGTGGCCGAGGCGGCCCGGGAGATCGGTCAACTCACCGTCCGGTGCGCCGAGTCGGCCGAGCTGCTGGCCGAACTCACCGCGCGGCGGGGGGAGTCGGCCGCCGAGCTGGACCGGCTCGGCGAGCTGCGGCGGCAGGCGGAGAAGGGGCGGGCCCAGGTCGCGGGCGCGCTCGGCCGCCTCGGTGGGCAGGCCCGGGCCGCCGTCGGGGAGGCCGAACGGCTGTCGGCCGCGGCCGCGCGCGCCGAGCAGGGCCTCGCCGAGCTGCTGGCCGCCGCCGAGGAGTCGGCGCAACGCCTGGCCGCGGCCGAGGAGTCGGCGGACGCGGGGGAGGACGAACCGGACATCGCCGAGCAGCAGCGGCTGGCGGAGGCCGCGAGCACCGCCCGGCAGGCCGAGCTGGAGGCCCGGCTCGCGGTGCGCACCCACGAGGAGCGGGTCCGCGCGCTGGCCGGACGGGCGGACCAGCTGGACCTGGCAGCCCGCGCCGAGCGCGAGGTGCGCGCCCGGGCCGCCGAGCGCCGCCGCCGGGCCGAGCACGACGCCGGGGTGGCGAACGCCGTCGCGGCGGGCGCCCGGCAGCTGCTGGCCTGCCTGGAGGTGTCGCTGGCCCGCGCGGACGCCGGGCGGGCGGCCGTCGAACGGGCCCGCGCCGAGCGCGAGGCGGAGCTGCGGAACCACCGCGAGCAGGGGCGCGGCCTCAAGGAGGAGCTGGACAAGCTGGTCGACGCCGGGCACCGGGACGAGGTGCTGCGGGCGGAGAAGCGGCTGCGGATCGAGCAGTTGGAGTCCCGCGCCCTGGAGGAGTTCGGCATCGACGGCGGCGAACTGCTCGCCGCGTACGGACCGGACCGGCCCGTCCCGCCCGCGACGCCCGAGGAGGGGCAGGAGCCGGGGGAGCCGTACCCGTACGTGCGGGCCGAGCAGGAGCAGCGGCTGAAGGCCGCCGAGAAGGCGTACCAGCAGCTCGGCAAGGTCAATCCGCTGGCGCTGGAGGAGTTCAGCGCGCTGGAGGAACGGCACCGGTTCCTCGGCGAGCAACTGGACGACCTCAAGCGCAGTCGGCGCGACCTGCTGGACATCGTCCGGGACGTGGACCAGCGGGTCGAGCAGTTGTTCACCGCCGCCTACCACGACACCGCCGCCCAGTTCGAGGGCGTCTTCGCCCGGCTCTTCCCGGGCGGGGAGGGCCGGCTGGTGCTGACCGACCCGGACGACATGCTGGCCACCGGGGTCGAGGTCGAGGCCCGCCCGCCCGGCAAGAAGGTCAAGCGGCTGTCGCTGCTGTCGGGCGGCGAGCGCTCGCTGACCGCGGTGGCGATCCTGGTGGCGATCTTCAAGGCCCGGCCCAGCCCGTTCTACGTGATGGACGAGGTGGAGGCGGCGCTGGACGAGACCAACCTGCGCCGGCTGATCGGCATCATGGAGGAGCTGCGGGAGAGCTCCCAGCTGATCGTGATCACCCACCAGAAGCTGACCATGGAGTCCGCCGACGCGCTGTACGGCGTGACGATGAAGGGCGACGGCATCTCGCAGGTGATCAGCCAGCGGCTGCGGGCGGAGGCACCTCCGGCCCGCCGGGCCGGGGCGGAGCAGCGGGAGCGGCCGAGGGGGGCACGCACCGCGTCGGTGTAGGGCGGATGCGGTCCATCCGGCCTCCGGTCGCGGATACTGGAGCCGTTATGGAATACGTGATCCTTGCCGTAGTCATCGCCGTGGTCGCCATCGGCGCGATCGCGGGCCTCGTCGTTTCCGGCAGACGACGCCAGCAGCTGCCCCCGAAGTCGCAGGCGCCGGTCATCACGGCGCCGAAGCCCACTCCGCGGGAGCCCCAGGTCGGCGAGGAGTCCGCGCCGCCGACGGAGGAGCCCCGCCGCACTGTTGAGGAGGTGGAACTCCCGGCGGAGCCGATGGCCCCCGAGGTCGTCGAGGCCGTCGAGATCGTGCCCGCCGAGGCCGAGGCGATTCCCGCGGTCGAGGTCCCCGAGCCCACCGCCGGCCGGCTGGTCCGGCTGCGCTCGCGGCTCTCCCGTTCGCAGAACTCGCTCGGCAAGGGCCTGCTCTCGCTGCTCTCCCGGGAGCACCTGGACGAGGACACCTGGGAGGAGATCGAGGACACCCTGCTCACCGCCGACGTCGGCGTGGCCCCCACCCAGGAGCTGGTCGAGCGGCTGCGCACCCGGGTGAAGGTGCTCGGCACCCGCACCCCGGACGAGCTGCGCGCGCTGCTGCGCGAGGAGCTGGTCGAGCTGATCGGCAAGGACTCCGACCGCACCGTCCGCTCCACCAAGCACGAGGAGGGCCCGGCCGTGGTCCTGGTCGTCGGCGTCAACGGCGTCGGCAAGACCACCACCACCGGCAAGCTGGCCCGGGTCCTGGTCGCCGACGGCCGTACGGTGGTGCTCGGCGCCGCCGACACCTTCCGGGCCGCCGCCGCCGACCAGCTGCAGACCTGGGGCGAGCGGGTCGGCGCGCGGACCGTGCGCGGCCCGGAGGGCGGGGACCCGGCCTCGATCGCCTTCGACGCGGTCAAGGAGGGCATCGCCGAGGGTGTGGACACCGTGCTGATCGACACCGCGGGCCGGCTGCACACCAAGACCGGTCTGATGGACGAGCTGGGCAAGGTCAAGCGGGTCGTCGAGAAGCACGGCCCGGTGGACGAGGTGCTGCTGGTGCTGGACGCCACCACCGGCCAGAACGGTCTGATCCAGGCCCGGGTGTTCGCCGAGGTGGTCGACATCACCGGCATCGTGCTGACCAAGCTGGACGGCACGGCCAAGGGCGGCATCGTGGTCGCGGTCCAGCGCGAGCTGGGCGTGCCGGTCAAGCTGATCGGGCTCGGCGAGGGCGCGGACGACCTGGCGCCGTTCGAGCCGGGTGCGTTCGTGGACGCGCTGATCGGGGACTGAGGCTCCCCGTCGGCCCCGTCGGTCCTGCCGGTGCTCGGGGCCCGCGCCGGGCCGGTCGGGTCCGGTCGGGTCCGGTCGGTCCGATCGTACGAAAGGGTCCGCTCCGCTCGGGGCGGGCCCTTCGGCGTCGGGTCAGCGCGCCCCGGAGGCGAGTGGGCCGGTCACGAGGCGATCCAGGCCGGCTCGGCGGTGCGCTCGCGGCCGCGGTGGCAGGCGTAGGCGAGGGTGCCGAGCAGCAGCCGGGCCTCGGGCGGGCAGCCGGCGTTGTCACGGGTGGGGCGACGCAGCCAGCGGACCGGGCCGAGGCCGCCGAGGACGGTGGGCGGGGCGGCGACGTAGCCGCCCTCGCCGTGGCAGGTGAGGTCGAGCGCGGCGTCGTCCCAGCCCATCCGGTACAGCAGGTCGGGCAGCCGGCGGGCGGCGCCGGCGGCGACCAGGAACTGCAGCCGGCCGGTGGGGGCGGCGAGCACCGGGCCGACCTGGGTGCCCATCCGCTCCAGCCGGACCAGCGCCTGCAGGCCCGCCTGCTCGGGGACGTCCAGGACGTCGAACGCGCGGCCGGTGGCGAACAGCACCGAGCCCTCGGCGCGGCCGGCCCGGGTCCGGCGCTCGCCGCCCGGCACGGGGTGCAGGCCGGGCGCGCCGCAGCGGGCGGCGCCGCAGGGACAGCGGGTCGGGGCGGTGGCGGAATCGGCCGGGTCGCCGGTCGTGACCGCCCAACCCCAGCGGCCGGTGTACTCCGCGGCGGCCTGGGACGCGGTGACCTTGGTGCGGCGGCGCGCGCCCAGCGGTGCCAGCCGCAGGTGCCCCAGTCGAAGTTCGCCGAACAGGTTGTCCATGCCTCCCCCAACAGGTTCTCGTTGCCGATGGTTACGGGATGGTGACTGTGTGTCGATTGTCAGCTGCGTGGTGCGTAGTGCGGTAGCGGCGCGCAGCGCGTGGCGTGCGCCTGTTCCGGTGGTGCGCCTCGGGCGCCGCCTTGTGGGGGCGGCACGGATGCCGGATCGTCGGGTACGCGAGACTGTTGCCGCCCGGAGTGGGTGGTGAACTCGCTTGTGGCTGCGGTGGATTGCGAGTGCTGCCGGGTCTTCCGGGATGGTCCGGGCGACATGGCGGCCCGCATATGCCGGACCGTCGGGACTACCCAGTGAAGCGTGTGCCCCCTGGCTTCGGTTCACTCCTGGGGGTGGCGAAAGGTGGCGTTTCGCCAGGGGCGCTCCCACGGGCACCTCGCGGGGCATTACGTTCGACGGGCGGATGTCCTGGAGGAGCCCGCTCCGGGCCGCCGGAGAAAGGGAGTTGGGAATCTGACGGAGCGTCCGCGACGATGGCACGCCAGTGCGAGGGCGCGGCGCGGCACCACCTCAGGCACGGCACGACTGGCAAGAGCCCGCAACCGTCGGGCGGTCACGATCGGGGGCCCCGCTAGGGGCCGGGCGGGATGGGACGTTCCCATGGCAGAGAAGCAACCCAATGAGAAGCTGACCACGTGGTTCGCCCGCAGCGGATGGTCCAAGGGCGAGTTGGCCCGCCAGGTCAACCGCAGGGCCCGGCAGATCGGCGCCCACCACGTGTCCACCGACACCTCCCGGGTGCGCCGCTGGCTCGACGGCGAGCAGCCCCGCGAGCCGATCCCCAAGATCATGTCGGAGCTGTTCTCCGAGCGCTTCGGCTCGGTGGTCTCGATCGAGGACCTCGGCCTGCGCGCCGCGATCCCGGTCTCCACCGTGGGCGGCGGCGTCGACCTGCCGTGGAGCGGTCCGCAGACCGTCCAGCTGATCAGTGACTACTCCCGCAGCGACCTGATGCTCAACCGCCGGGGCTTCCTCGGCACCTCGCTGGCGCTGACCGCCGGCGCCGCGCTGATCGAGCCGATGCAGCGCTGGCTGACCCCCGGCCCGACCGGCATCCCCACCCCGATCCTCACCGCGGCCAACGGCGGCGAGGCGTTCACCGGCCGGCTCTCCGAGCCCGAGCTGGAACTGCTGGAGCAGACCACGGTCATGTTCCGCCAGTGGGACGCGCAGAACGGCGGCGGGCTGCGCCGCAAGGCCGTCGTGGGCCAGCTGCACGAGGTCACCGACCTGCTCCAGGAGACGTACAGCGAGGACACCACCCGGCGGCTGTTCCGGCTCACCGCCGAACTCGCCCACCTGGCCGGGTGGATGTCGTACGACGTCGGGATGCACCCGAGCGCGCAGAAGTACTACGTGCTGGCCCTGCACGCGGCCAAGGAGGCCGGCGACCGCCCGTTCGGCGCGCTGATCCTCACCGACATGAGCCGCCAGATGATCCACCTCAACCGGGGCGAGGACGCCCTGGAGCTGATCCATCTGGCGCAGTACGGCAGCCGCGACACCGCCACCCCGCGCCAGCAGTCCCTGCTGTACGCGATGGAGGCGCGCGCCTACGCGACCATCGGGGAGATCAACCGCTGCGCCCGGGCGATCCGGCTCTCCGAGGACACCTTCACCGACATCCGCGAGGGCGACGAGGAGCCGGACTGGCTGAAGTTCTTCTCGCCGGCCGAGCTGAACGCCGAGAACGCGCACTCCTTCCGCGACCTCGCCTACCACTCCGACAACGCCCAGCTGTACGCCTCGCTGTCGGCGCCGGTGATGGAGCGCGCGGTGGACCTGTTCCGCCAGGACGGCGACCACGTGCGCTCGTACGCCTTCAACCTGATCGGCATGGCCAGCGTGCACCTGCTGCAGAAGGAGGCCGAGCAGGCGGCGGTGATGGCCGAGCAGGCGGTGGACATCGCGACCAAGGTGCGCTCGGAGCGGCTGAACTCCCGGGTGCGCAAGACCACGGAGGCCGCGGCGGCCCGGTTCAAGGGCGTGGACGCGGTGAGCCGGCTCAAGGAGCGGGTCGTTCAGGACATCCCGGAGTACGTCTCGGTGGTCTGAGCGCCGGTCCCGGCCCGGACTCCACCGACCGTGGCGGCCGCCGCCGTCACGGTCGGTGGTACGTCGACCGCTGTTGTCACGCTCGGTGGTGACTCCGCCGCCGGGGGCGCGTCCGGGGCCGGGCGCGCCGGCGAACGGTAGCCCGTCCGGGTGGCCGCAGGGCTGCGGTTCACGCAGCCGTAACCCGCGCGTCGCACGCGTCACGGCCGCGAAACAACCGGCCGCACTGGCCGAAACCAGCCTTCGGCACTCTCCTCTTCAACGCCGACACCCCGGGTGGCACGGGACAGGTACCCGGGTGCGGATCGGCTTGGACGCAGAGGAGACGCCGATGCCGGACGGCTTCAGCGCGGGCGACACCGCCTTCGTGCTCATCAGTGCGGCCCTGGTCATGCTCATGACCCCGGGGCTGGCCTTCTTCTACGGGGGCATGGTCAGGGCGAAGAGCACACTGAACATGCTGGCGATGAGTTTCCTCTCGCTCGGCATCGTCACTGTGCTCTGGGTCCTCTACGGGTACTCGCTCAGCTTCGGGCCCGACTCCTTCGCCGGTCTGATCGGCAACCTGGACTTCCTCGGGATGCGCGGCATCGGCCTGAACGAGCTGACCGGGACCATCCCGGTCACCGCCTTCGCGATCTTCCAGCTGATGTTCGCGATCATCACCCCGGCGCTGATCAGCGGCGCCGTCGCGGACCGGGCCAAGTTCACCGCCTGGGGCCTGTTCATCGCGCTCTGGGTGACGATCGTCTACTTCCCGGTCGCGCACTGGGTCTTCTTCTTCGACGGCGGCCACGGCGGCTGGCTGGGCGACCGGAACGGCGTGATCGACTTCGCCGGCGGCACGGCCGTGCACATCAACGCCGGCGTCGCGGGCCTCGCGCTCTGCCTGGTGCTGGGCAAGCGGGTCGGCTTCAAGAAGGACCCGATGCGCCCGCACAGCCTGCCGCTGGTGATGCTCGGCTCCGGGCTGCTGTGGTTCGGCTGGTTCGGCTTCAACGCGGGCTCGGCGCTGGCCGCCAACGGGGTCGCCGCGATGGCGATGGTCAACACCCAGGTCGCCACCGGTGCGGCGCTGGTCGGCTGGCTGGTCTACGAGAAGCTCAAGCACGGCGCCTTCACCACGCTGGGCGCC
Source organism: Kitasatospora sp. NPDC086791 (assembly GCF_040685975.1). Classification (NCBI taxonomy): domain Bacteria; kingdom Bacillati; phylum Actinomycetota; class Actinomycetes; order Kitasatosporales; family Streptomycetaceae; genus Kitasatospora; species Kitasatospora sp. NPDC086791. The sequence goes on from NZ_JBFBOC010000022.1 coordinate 45,911, forward strand.
GCCTCCGGCGCGGTGGCCGGACTGGTCGCGATCACCCCGGCCTGCGGCTCGGTCAGCCCGCTCGGCGCGGTGGCGATCGGCCTGATCGCGGGCGCGGTCTGCGCCGCCGCCGTCTCGCTGAAGTACCGCTGGGGCTTCGACGACTCGCTCGACGTGGTGGGCGTGCACGCGGTGGGCGGGGCGATCGGCTCGCTGCTGATCGGCCTGTTCGCCACCGGCGGGGTCGGTCAGACCGCCAAGGGCCTGTTCTACGGCGGCGGGCTGGGGCAGCTCGGCAAGCAGGCGATGGGCGTGGCCGTGGTCGCGGCGTACTCCTTCGTCCTCTCCTGGCTGCTGGCCAAGGCGGTCGACAAGCTGGTCGGCTTCCGGGTCGCCGAGGAGGTCGAGGTGGCCGGCATCGACCAGGCCGAACACGCCGAGTCCGCCTACGATTTCAGCGCCGTCGGGGCGGGCCTGGCGCGGGCCCTGCCGGGCCTGGCCGCGGCCGTCGCGCCGGGCGGTCCGGCGACCGGCTCGTCCGCCGGTTCGTCGGCCGGTCCGTCCGCCGCGACGCCGGTGGCGAAGTCCGCCGGGAAGCCCGCTGAGAAGCCCACCGAGAAGGCCGCCGGACAGGCTGCCGAGAAGACCGAGGTCGACGCCTGATGAAGCTCATCACCGCCGTGATCAAGCCGTACCGCCTGGACGAGGTGAAGGCCGCCCTGCAGGCCTTCGGGGTCCACGGCCTGACCGTCACCGAGGCCAGCGGCTACGGCCGCCAGCGCGGTCACACCGAGGTGTACCGGGGCGCCGAGTACACCGTGGACCTGGTACCGAAGGTCAGGATCGAGGTCCTGGTCGAGGACGAGGACGCCGACGACCTGATCGAGGTCCTGGTGAAGGCCGCCCGGACCGGGAAGATCGGCGACGGCAAGGTCTGGAGCGTCCCGGTCGACACCGCCGTGCGGGTCCGCACCGGCGAGCGCGGCCCGGACGCCCTGTAGCCCCCACCGCGGCGGGCCCGTGACCCCCAGGGGAGCACGGGCCCGCCGACGGCGTACCCCGCTCGGCCGAACCGTGGCGCACCGCCTCCGCGGCGCACCCCGGGACGGCCCGGCCGCACGACGGACGGGACCCAGCACATGACCACCGAGACCAGGCCTTCCGACCCCGCCGACCCCGCCGCCGCCCGGGCCGCGCTGCTCGCCGCCCCCGGCCCGGTCGGCCGCCCGCGCCGCGAGGAGCTCGCCCGGCTCACCGACGACTGGCTGTCCGGACTGCTCGACGCCGCCGGCGCCCCGCCCGGCGTCGCGCTGGTCGCCGTCGGCGGGTACGGGCGCGGCGAACTGTCCCCACGCAGCGACCTGGACGTCCTGCTGCTGCACGAGGGCCCGATCGCCCGCGAGCTGCCCGAACGGATCTGGTACCCGGTCTGGGACGCGGGCGCCAAGCTGGACCACTCGGTGCGCACCCTCGCCGAGGCCCGGGCGGTCGCCGCCGCCGACCTCAAGGCCCAGCTCGGACTGCTGGACGCCCGCCACCTCGCCGGGGAACCGGCGCTCACCGCCGAGCTGCGCGCCGCGGTGTTCACCGACTGGCGCGCGAGTGCCCCCGCGCGCCTGCCCGAGCTCCGCGAGCTGGGCCGCGAGCGGGCCGAACGGCACGGTGAGCTGTCCTTCCTGCTGGAACCCGACCTCAAGGAGGCCCGCGGCGGCCTGCGCGACGTGGTCGCGCTCAACGCCGTCGCCGCCACCTGGCTGGCCGACGCGCCGCGGGACGGCCTGGACGCCGCCGCCCAGCGGCTCGCCGACGTGCGCGACGCGCTGCACCTGGTCACCGGCCGGGCCACCGAGCGGCTCAGCCTGCAGGACCAGGACCAGGTCGCCGAGCGGCTCGGCGTGCTGGACGCGGACACCCTGCTGCGCCAGGTCTACGAGGCCGCCCGGACCATCGCGTACGCGAGCGATGTCACCTGGCGGGCGGTGGACCGGGTGCTCGCCGCCCGGACCGGCCGGGGCCGCCGGGTCGCGCGGCGCGCCTTCCCGTTCACCGCGCCGTTCACCGCCCCGTTCACCGGTGCCGGGCGCGGCGCGGGTGCGGTGGCCCGGGGCGCGGTCGAACGCCGTCCGCTCGCCGAGGGGGTGGTCGAGCAGGACGGCGAGGCGGTACTGGCCCAGGGCGCCCGCCCGGCCGCCGACCCGGTGCTGCCGCTGCGCGCCGCGGCCGCCGCGGCCCAGAACGGGCTGACCGTCTCGTACGCGACGGTGCGCAGGCTGGCGGCCGAGTGCCGTCCGCTGCCGACGCCCTGGCCGGACGAGGCGCGCGAGCAGCTGGTCACCCTGCTGGGCGCGGGGGAGTCGGCCGTCCCGGTGTGGGAGGCCCTGGAGGCGGAGGGGCTGGTCACCCGGCTGCTGCCGGACTGGGAGCGGGTGCGCTGCCGCCCGCAGCGCAACGCCGTGCACCGCTGGACGGTCGACCGGCACCTGGTGGAGACGGCGGTGCGGGCCGCCGCGATGACCCGCCGGGTGGCCCGGCCGGACCTGCTGCTGGTCGCCGCGCTGCTGCACGACATCGGCAAGGGCTGGCCCGGGGACCACAGCGAGGCCGGTGAGGTGATCGTCCGCGATCTCGCCCCCCGGATGGGTTTCGGCCCCGAGGACACCGAGACCCTGGCGGTGCTGGTCCGCCACCACCTGACCCTGGTCGACACCGCGACCCGGCGCGACCCGGACGACCCGGCCACCGTCGAGACGATCACCAAGGCGGTCACCACGCTGCCGGAGCTGGAGCTGCTGCACGCGCTCACCGAGGCCGACGCGCTGGCCACCGGCCCGGCCGCGTGGAGCGGCTGGCGGGCCTCGCTGGTGGACGGCCTGGTGGCCCGGGCGGCCGACCGGCTGGCCGGCGCGGGCACCGCACCGGTGGAGGCGGCGCCGACCGCCGAGCAGGAGCGCCTCGCGGTGGAGGCGGCCCGCACCGGTGAGCCGGCGCTGTCGCTGCGCGCCCAGGCCGCGGGGGCGGACCCGGGCACCGTGCCGACGGGGACCGCGCCGATGGGGACCGCGCCGATGGGGACGGAACCGATGGGCGTCGAGCTGACCCTGGCCGTCCCGGACCGTCCGGGGCTGCTCGGCACCGCCGCCGGGGTGCTCGCCCTGCACCGGCTGGCCGTCCGCTCGGCCGGGCTGCGCGAACTGGACCCGATCGGGGCCGGCCCGGTGCTGCTGCTGTCCTGGCGGGTGGCCGCCGAGTTCGGCGAGCTGCCGGAGGCCGCCCGGCTGCGGGCCGACCTGCGCCGGGCGCTGGACGGCTCGCTGGACGTCGCCCGGCGCCTCGCCGAGCGGGACGCCGCCGCCCCGCGCCGCAAGGGCATCCCGACCCCGCCGCCGCTGGTCGCGGTGGCACCCGCGGTGGCCTCGGCGACCGCGACCGTGCTGGAGGTCCGCGCGCACGACGCCCCCGGCCTGCTGCACCGGATCGGCCGGGCGCTGGACGGGGCGGGCGTGCGGGTGCGCACCGCACACGTCTCCACGCTGGGCGCGGAGGCCGTCGACTCGTTCTACCTGACCGACGCGCAGGGCCGTCCGCTGGACGCCCGGCGGGCCGCGGAGGTGGCGGCCGCGGTCCGGGCGGCGCTGGACTGACCGGCTCCGGGAACGGGCGCCGGGCCGCCGCCGAGCAGCCGCCGAGCAGCGGTGGAGCCGCTGCGGAAGCAGGGGTGGAGACCTTACCCGGGGCGGCCGGATACCCTGGGGGACGACGACCGTACCGATACCGATGCCGCAGAGGACCCGCGACGACGTGTTCGACACCCTTTCCGATCGCCTCGCAGCGACGTTCAAGAACCTTCGGGGCAAGGGCCGCCTGAGCGAGGCGGACATCGACGCCACGGCCCGCGAGATCCGCATCGCGCTGCTGGAGGCGGACGTCGCGCTGCCGGTCGTCCGGGCCTTCATCAAGCAGGTCAAGGAGCGGGCGCTCGGGGTCGAGGTCTCCGGCGCGCTGAACCCGGCGCAGCAGATCATCAAGATCGTCAACGAGGAGCTCATCGCGATCCTCGGCGGCGAGACCCGCCGGGTGCGGTTCGCCAAGAGCGGCCCGACGGTCATCATGCTCGCCGGTCTGCAGGGTGCCGGTAAGACCACCCTCGCGGGCAAGCTCGGCCACTGGCTGAAGAAGCAGAAGCACACCCCGCTGCTGGTCGCCTGCGACCTCCAGCGCCCCAACGCGGTCAACCAGCTCCAGGTGGTCGCCGAGCGCGCGGGCGTGGCCTTCTACGGCCCGCAGCCGGGCAACGGCGTCGGCGACCCGGTGCAGGTCGCCAAGGACTCGATCGAGTACGCCAAGCAGAAGCAGTACGACGTCGTCGTCGTCGACACCGCCGGTCGCCTGGGCATCGACGCCGAGCTGATGCAGCAGGCCGCCGACATCCGCGCCGCGGTCGACCCGGACGAGGTCCTGTTCGTCGTCGACGCGATGATCGGCCAGGACGCGGTCACCACCGCGCAGGCCTTCCTCGACGGCGTCGACTTCACCGGTGTCGTGCTCTCCAAGCTCGACGGCGACGCCCGCGGCGGTGCCGCCCTGTCGGTCGCGCACGTCACCGGTCGGCAGATCATGTTCGCCTCCAACGGCGAGAAGGTCGACGACTTCGACGCCTTCCACCCGGACCGGATGGCCTCGCGCATCCTCGGCATGGGTGACGTCCTCTCGCTGATCGAGAAGGCCGAGCAGACCTTCTCGCAGGCCGAGGCAGAGAAGATCGCCGCCAAGCTGCGCGGTGGCCCGAAGCAGTTCACGCTGGACGACTTCCTGTCCCAGCTGGAGCAGGTCCAGAAGATGGGCTCGATCTCCAAGCTGCTCGGCATGCTGCCCGGGATGGGCCAGATCCGCGAGCAGATCAACAACATCGACGACAAGGACGTCAACCGGGTCGGCGCGATCATCAAGTCGATGACGCCGACCGAGCGCGCCGAGCCGGAGCTGATCAACGGCTCCCGCCGGGCCCGCATCGCCAAGGGCTCCGGTGTCCAGGTCGGCGAGGTGAAGAACCTGGTCGAGCGGTTCTTCGAGGCCCGCAAGATGATGTCCGCGATGGCCTCCGGCAAGGGCATGCCCGGCATGCCGGGGATCCCGGGCATGGGCGGCAGCGCGAAGAAGTCCGGCAAGAAGGCCCCGCAGGCCAAGGGCAAGCGCAAGAGCGGCAACCCGCTGAAGCGGGCACAGGAGGAGGCCGCGGCCGCCGAGCGCCGGGCCCTCGGGCCGGGTGCCGGTCAGGCTCCGGCGGACGGCGGGGCGTTCGGCCTCGGCGCGGGCAAGGGCCCGGCCGACTTCGAACTGCCCAAGGAGTTCAAGGACCTGCTGTAGTCCTCGGCCCTCGGCCCTCGTTCGCGGTGCCCGGTCCTCGTGATCGGTTTCGGTCGGCCCGTCGTCCGGTGTTTCCGGGCGGCGGGCCGATCGCGTGTCCGATGATGGGGTCATGCGAGTGATGATCAGGGCCCCGAGGGCCGAGGACGCGGTTGCGTACGCCGAGGCGGTGCGGCGGTCCGCCGAACACATCGGACGGTGGAACCCGGTCGAGCCGGACGGGCTGCCCGAGCTGCTGGAGCGCCAGGGGGCGGGTCTGCGCACCTTCCTGATCCTCGACGGGAAGACCGGCGGGCTGGTCGGCAAGGTGAACGTCGCCAACATCGTGATGAGCCGGTTCTGCAACGCGACGCTCGGCTACGACGCGTACCTGCCGTTCGCCGGCACCGGGCGGATGACCGAGGGCATGCGGCTGGTCCTGGACCGCTGCTTCGCCCCACTGTCGGCCGGCGGCCTGGGGCTGCACCGGCTGGAGATCAACGTGCAGCCGGACAACGAGCGCTCGGTCGCGATGGCCAAGCGGCTGGGCTTCCGGCACGAGGGCTTCTCGCCGCGGATGCTGTTCCTGCAGGGCGACTGGCGCGACCACGAGCGGTTCGCCCTGACCGCCGAGGAGTGGCCCGGCGCTTCGGCGTAGCCGCTGGTGGGAGGCGTCCGGCGGGGCCGTGCGGCCGCCGGTGATGCCGCAGGAGGAGCGCGAGCGGACCGCCTACCACGAGAGCGGGCACGGGCTGCTGGGCATGCTCCAGCCCGGCGCGGACCCGGTCCGCAAGATCACCGTCGTGCCGCGCGGCCGGCCGCTCGGCGTCACCCTCTACGGCCGGTGGGTCCGGGGGGCCGGGAGGGACCGAGAGGGACGTCGCTCGACCAGCGTGAACCGGTCGCCGGGGGCGCCCGCCACGGTGGCGGGCGCCCCCGTTGGCGTTTCCTGGCACGGCGTGTCGCGGCTTGGTGCGGCCTGGTGTGGCGTGGCGCGGCTCGGTGTGGCCTGTCGGTGCCCGGTGCGGCCTGGTGCGGCCGCGCGTTTCCTAGCGCGGCCGCTCGGCGACCAGGTAGCGGAACAGGTTCTCCATCCGCACCGAGCCGTCCGCACGCAGGTACGGCTGCAGCGCCTCCTCCAGCTCCTTGGCCACCAGCGAGGCGCCGGAGAACTCCTCGGCCGCCTCGAACAGCCCGGTGGAGAGCAGGCCGCGCACCGCACTGTCGAGGTCCGCGTACGCGAACGGGCAGCTCACCCGGCCGCTGCCGGCCGGCCGCAGACCGGCCGGGCCGAGCAGGTCCTCCAGCGCTCCCGGCACGCTCAGTTCGAACGGGTCGCGCGCGGTGGTGCGGCCCGCCATCCGCCGGGCCACGTCCAGCACCGGGGCGCTCTCGCAGCGTTCCGGCGGACCCCAGGTGGCGAGTACCACGTGGCCGCCCGGGAGGGTGAGCCCGGCCGCCTCGGCCACCACCCGGCCGGGGTCGGCGGCGCCGGGCAACTGCTCGAAAACCGTCACCAGCGAATGGGCCGGCCGGGGGACGGCGGCCGTCCCCCGGGACCCGGCGCCCACCCGCAGCCGACGGCCGCGGGCCAGCTCGCGCAGCTCCGCCCGCGGCTCCTGCCCGGCGACCTCCGCGCCCCGTTCGGCGGCGAGCAGCAAGGCCAGCCCGGACCGGCAGCCCAGGCCCAGCACGCTGCTCGCCGGGCCGACCTCCAGCCGGTCGTGCACCGCCTCGTAGAGCGGCACCAGCATGCGTTCCTGGATCTCCGCCCAGTCGCGCGCCCGCGCGGCCCCGGTGGCCCCGGGCCGCGGGTGGTGCGCGCGTGCGCCGGTCGGTCGTACGGTCGTGCCGGTCGTTCGAGCTGAAGCCATCGCGGCCTCCCATCCGGTCCTTCGGTGTCCTGCTACGGCTCCCCCAAAGTCCCGCCCCACTCCAGCGAACAGCGGGTCGGGCCCGGCGTCCAGAGGGGTGCAGGGTGGTGCGCGCGTGTCGCGGTGGTGCGCCCCCCGTGCCGCGGCCGGGTCCGGCACCCGCCGCGGGTGTGATACCGATTCGAAGTCAGGGGGTCGCTCCCCGTACCATTCGCCCCATGGCTAAGGCACCCGTTCTCACCCCTCAGGCGGAAGACTTCCCGCGCTGGTACCAGGACCTCATCAACAAGGCCGAGCTGGCCGACAACGGTCCGGTGCGCGGCACCATGGTCATCCGACCGTACGGCTACGGCCTGTGGGAGCGGATGCAGCAGGAGATGGACGCCCGGATCAAGAAGGCCGGCGCGCAGAACGCCTACTTCCCGATGTTCATCCCGCAGTCCTACCTGACCAAGGAAGCGGAGCACGTCGAGGGCTTCGCGCCCGAACTCGCGGTGGTCACCCACGGCGGCGGCAAGCAGCTGGAGGAGCCGGTCGTCGTCCGGCCCACCTCCGAGACGATCATCAACGAGTACTTCTCGAAGTGGGTGCAGAGCCACCGGGACCTGCCCCTGCTGATCAACCAGTGGGCCAACGTGGTCCGCTGGGAGCTGCGCCCGCGCGTCTTCCTGCGCACCACCGAGTTCCTCTGGCAGGAGGGCCACACCGCCCACGCCACGTACGAGGACGCCCGTGCGTACGCGTCGATGATCCACACCCAGGTCTACGGCGACTTCATGACCAACGTGCTCGGCATCGACGTCGTGCTCGGCCGCAAGACCGCCAAGGAGCGCTTCGCCGGCGCCATCAACACCCTCACCCTCGAAGGCATGATGGGTGACGGCAAGGCGCTGCAGATGGGCACCAGCCACGAGCTGGGCCAGAACTTCGCCAAGGCGTTCAACACCACCTACCAGCTGCACGGCGCCGAGCGCGAGTACGTCTGGCAGACCTCCTGGGGCGTCTCGACCCGCATGGTCGGCGGCCTGATCATGTCCCACGGCGACGACAACGGCCTGCGGGTGCCCCCGCGGCTGGCCGCCGTCCAGGCCGTCGTGCTCGCGATCAAGGGTGACGACGCGGTCATCGCCAAGGTCCGCGAGATCGGCGCCCGGCTGGAGGCCGTCGGCATCCGCGTCGTGGTCGACGACCGCACCGACACCCCGTTCGGCCGCCGCGCCGTCGACTGGGAGCTCAAGGGCGTTCCGCTGCGCATCGAGGTCGGCCCGCGCGACCTGGAGAACGGCACCGCCATGCTGGCCCGCCGCATCCCGGGCGGCAAGGAGCCGGTCTCCATCGACGCCCTGGCCGAGCTGCTGCCGGGCGTCCTGGAGGAGGACCAGGCGCTGCTGCTGCGCCAGTCCCGCGAGCGCCGCGAGTCCCGCACGGTCGACGTCAAGACCCTCGACGAGGCGGTCGAGGCCGCCGCGACCGGCTGGGGCCGGATCTCCTGGGCCGACCTCGGCGCGGAGGGCGAGGCCAAGTTGGCCGAGCAGGGCGTCACGGTGCGCTGCATCGTCGCGGCCGACGGTTCGGTGCCGGCGTCGGACGACCAGGACGGCAACGTCGCGATCGTCGCCCGCGCGTACTGACGGCGGTTCCGCGGCCGGTCGCGGGTCCGGTTCCGGGACCCTTCCGGGGGCCTTCCGGGCTCGCTTCCGGGTCCCGTTTCGAGTCCGTTTCGCGGCTCTTCCGGGATCCCCGGGATGTCCGCCGGTTGTTTGTTACCTGCAGGTAATGACTCTTGGCGGCGACATTTGCCCGGAATGCGGATGGGTAAGAATCCGGTAACTCTTCCGGGGGACTCCCAGACGTCGACATCCCTACTGGCCGGTCAACTCCCGGTATTAACGGAATAGCGGTACGGTGTACGGCCCGTGGCCCTGTCAATCAGACGGGATCACGGGCCGCACGTCCTGGGGGCGACAGCCCGCCCCCCGGGCGGAATTCACCAGGCCCGCCGACTCTGCGACGGGCCGAAACCGGCAGGGGGTTGGTCTTGCATCAGATCCGGAGCGTGCAATTCGCGCGCTGCCTTGCATTCCTGGGAGTTCCCTGTGAATTCCCGGAGGACGGGAACATGCGGAACATCGGCTCGCACTCCATCGTTGGTCTAGCGTGAGCACGACACAGCCCCTCGTTCTCGCGGCCGAACTGGCCGCCGCCTGGAGTGACATCCAGGCCTACCACCAGGACCTCCCCGACCTGGCCTCGCCCGAGGCCCTGATCGGCGAATCCTCCTCGGCCTGTGGCACGCGGCTCGGTTTCGAGCGGCTCCTCCACGAGGCTGCCCATGGTCTGGCCGCGGCCCGGGACATCCGGGACACCTCGCGGGCCGGCCGCTACCACAACCGGCGCTTCCTGATGCTCGCCTCCGAGCTCGGTCTGGCGCACCCGGTCGAACCGCACGCCAGCAGCGGCTTCTCCCAGGTGACCATGCTCAAGGAGACCCAGGAACGCTACGCCGGGACCATCGAGCGCCTGGACCGCGCCCTAGGGGCGCACCAGGAAGCGGTGACCGGCGACGGTGCGACGCGCGCCTTCCGTGGTCCGGCCGCCCGGCACGGCTCCTCCGGGGGCGGCGTCCGGGTCAAGGCGGTCTGCGGCTGCGGACGCAACGTCCGGGTCGTGCCGTCGGTCCTCGCGCAGGCGTCCATCGTCTGCGGCGCGTGCCAGCAGCCGTTCAAGATCGCGTAAGTGGTCGGCGGTTCGGCGGGCTGCTGTGCGGGCAGCGGTCCGGCCGGAGCGGGGCGGTACGACAGGCACATCAGCACATCAAGCGCGTGAGCACATCGGCACGTGAGCACATCAGCGCGTGAGCACATCAGCGCGTGAGCGCGTACGCGCTGTGCGGCGGGACGGTCGCACGGCGGAGCAGGACAACGGCAGAGCAGTACAGCGGTGACTTCGTGGGTTGGACCGGGAGCGGGGGCTCCCGGTCGGGCCCTGGTCGGGTCCCGGGCCCGTGCTCAGGCACTTCTCGCCGGTATGGCAGAATGGACAGCTGAGTACTCGGCAGCCGGGCAGGACCCCTCTCTCCTACGGCTGGCGTGTCCCTTGAACGGTCCGCCCCGCAACCCCACGCGACGGCAGGGCCGCTCACCCACGTCAACTCCAGGAGAATCCACTCCCGTGGCAGTCAAGATCAAGCTGAAGCGTCTCGGCAAGATTCGCTCCCCGCACTACCGCATCGTCGTCGCCGACTCGCGCACCAAGCGTGACGGTCGTGCGATCGAGGAGATCGGCATCTACCAGCCGACCTACAACCCCTCGAAGATCGAGGTCGACACCGACCGCGCCCAGTACTGGCTGTCCGTCGGCGCCCAGCCGACCGAGCCGGTGCTCGCCATCCTCAAGCTGACCGGCGACTGGCAGAAGTTCAAGGGCCTGCCGGCTCCGGAGCCGCTGAAGGTCGCCGAGCCGAAGGTCGAGGACTTCTCGCACCTGTTCGCCAAGGCCGTCGCCGGCTTCGAGGACGCCACCACCGGTGTCGCCATCACCCCGAAGGCCAAGAAGTCGGACAAGGCCGAGGCCGAGGCCGACGCCGCCGCCGAGGCCTGAGCGTGATCGAGGACGCCCTCGACCACCTGGTGAAGGGCATCGTCGAGCACCCCGACGAGGTGCAGGTGCGCTCGCGCAACCTGCGTCGGGGCAACACCATCGAGGTGCGAGTGCACCCCGATGACCTCGGCAAGGTGATCGGCCGGGGCGGCCGCACGGCGCGCGCACTGCGCACCGTGGTCGGCGCCCTCGGCGGTCGCAACGTCCGGGTCGACCTGGTCGACGTGGACAACATCCGCTGACGCAGCTGCTCGTTCAGCCGTCAGGGCTTGGGGCCGACCGGGACGCATGTCGTCCCGGTCGGCCTTTCCCGTTTTCCGCACCACCCCGTCGCGTGACCGCGTCACCGTGTCACCGCCTCGCACCACCCCATCGCGTCACCGTGTCACCGCCTCGCACCACCCCATCGCGTCACCACTTCGCACCACCCGAACGCACCAGCCCTTCGTACCAACCCGTCGTACCAGCCCTTCGTACCGGCTCAGGAACTCCAGGAGAACGATCACCGTGCAGCTCGTCGTCGGCAGGATCGGCCGTGCCCACGGCATCAGGGGGGACGTCAGCGTCGAGGTCCGCACCGACGAGCCGGAGCTCCGGCTCGGCCCGGGTGCCGTCCTGCTCACCGACCCCGCGTCGGCCGGGCCGCTGACCATCGAGTCCGGCCGGGTGCACAGCGGGCGGCTGCTGGTGCGCTTCGCCGGTGTCAAGGACCGCAACGCGGCCGAGGCCCTCCGGGGCACGCTGCTCATCTCCGAGGTCGACCCGGAGGAGCGTCCCGACGACCCGGACGAGTACTACGACCACCAGCTGATCGGCCTGGACGTGGTGCTGCTCGACGGCACCCCGGTCGGCGAGCTGACCGAGGTCGTCCACCTCCCGTACCACGACCTGCTCACGGTGAAGAAGGCCGACGGGACGGAGGTCCTGGTGCCCTTCGTCAGCCAGATCGTGCCGACCATCGACCTGGAGAACCAGCGCGCGGTGATCACCCCGCCCGCCGGGCTGATCGACCCGGAGCGGGCGGAGGTCGCCGGTACGTCCTCGGCCGAGGGTGCCGAGGGTGCGGAGGACGCCGCGGCTGCCGAGGGCGTCGAGGATGCCGATCGCGCCGAGGGTTCGGAGGAGTCGGAGTGACCGGCGGCGTGGCGGAGGGTGGCGAGGCCGGCGGCGTGTCGAGCGGCATGCGGATCGACGTCGTCACGATCTTCCCCGAGTACCTGGAGCCGCTGGACGTCTCGCTGGTCGGCAAGGCCCGCGCACGCGGCCAGCTCGACGTGCACGTCCACGACCTGCGCGGGTGGACCCACGACGTGCACCGCACGGTGGACGACAGCCCGTACGGCGGCGGCCCCGGCATGGTGATGAAGCCCGAGCCGTGGGGCGAGGCGCTGGACGCGGTGGTCGCCGGCGGGCCCGAGGGCGAGGTGCCCACCCTGGTCGTGCCGACCCCGAGCGGGCGCCCGTTCACCCAGGAGCTCGCCCAGGAGCTGGCCGGCCGCCCCTGGCTGGCCTTCACCCCCGCGCGCTACGAGGGCATCGACCGCCGGGTGATCGAGGAGGCGGCCACCCGGATGCCGGTGGTCGAGGCCTCGATCGGCGACTACGTGCTGGCGGGCGGCGAGGTCGCGGTGCTGGTGATGGTCGAGGCGATCGCCCGGCTGCTGCCCGGGGTGCTCGGCAACGCCGAGTCCCACCGCGACGACTCCTTCGCGCCGGGTGCGATGGCCGACCTGCTGGAGGGCCCGGTCTACACCAAGCCCGCCGAGTGGCGCGGCCGGACGGTGCCGGACGTGCTGCTCAGCGGCAACCACGGCAAGATCGCCCGCTGGCGGCGCGAGCAGGCCTTCGCCCGTACCCTGGCGAACCGCTCCGACCTGGTCGAGCGCTGGCAGTACGGCGCCTTCGACAAGAAGGACCGGGAGGCGCTCGGTGTCCTCGGCCTGGCCTGGGACGAGCGGCTCGGCCGATTTCGGTCCACGGCCGCCGATGTGGAAGAATAGGCCGCTGCTGTCTGTCGCTGGCCCCTTCTCGTAGGGGGCACGTGGACCGGCGCCCCCGCCACGGGGGGATCGTCGTCAGCCGATGCGGCCCACAGCAAACCCCATTGTGACGATTTTCCGTGGGCGGCCCGTGGCGCCTGCGATGGAGAGCAACATGAGCAACAAGCTCGCTGCTGTCGACGCGGCCTCGCTGCGTAGCGACATTCCGGCCTTCCGCGCCGGTGACACCCTGAAGGTCCACGTCCGGGTCATCGAGGGCAACCGCTCCCGTGTCCAGGTCTTCCAGGGCGTCGTCATCCGCCGCCACGGCGCCGGCATCGGTGAGACCTTCACCGTTCGCAAGGTCAGCTTCAACGTCGGCGTGGAGCGCACCTTCCCGGTGCACACCCCGGTCGTCGAGAAGATCGAGGTCGTGACCCGCGGTGCGGTTCGCCGCGCCAAGCTGTACTACCTGCGTGACCTCCGCGGCAAGGCCGCGAAGATCAAGGAGAAGCGCGACCGCTGATCCACCGTCCCCCGGCCTGGCCGGGGGATCGGAGCGCTCACGGGGGACGAACGACCGCAAGGTAAGCTCACCCCCCGATGAGCACGCACGAACCACCCGCGGACCGCGACGGCAGTCCCGCACCCACCGGTGCGGACCCTCTGTCGCGGTCCGCGGTCGTTTCCGGGAGTGCTTCCGAGGAAGCACCGACCGGGACGACCGCCGCCGCGTCCGGGGACGCCGCTGACGGCCCGGAGCCGGAGGAGGAACCCGGCCACTCGCGCTCGCGCGACCTGCTGCTGTTGGCGGGGATCTGCCTGGCGGCCCTGCTCCTGGTGAACGCTTTCGTCGCGCGCCCGTACGCGGTGCCCTCCGGCTCGATGGAGGACACCCTGCGTCCGGGCGACCGGTTGATCGCGAACCAGCTCGCGTACGCCTTCGGCGGTCACCCCCAGCGGGGCGACGTGGTGGTCTTCGACGGGACGGGCTCCTTCCTGCGGGAGTCGGCGCAGCCGCGGGGATTCTGGGACGGTGCGCGTGCGCTCGCCCGGGACCTCGGGCTGGCCCCGGCCGGGGACACCGTCTACGTCAAGCGCGTGATCGGCGTCGGCGGGGACCGGGTGACCAGCACCGGGCCGGGCGCGCCGATCACCGTCAACGGCGTACCGGTGGACGAGACCTCCTACCTGGCCCCGGGGGACGACCCGTCGAGCGTGGCCTTCGACGTGGTGGTGCCGGCCGGTGAACTGTGGGTGATGGGCGACCACCGCAGCGCCTCCCGCGACTCCCGCGACCACCTCGGCGAGCCCGGCGGCGGCTTCGTGCCGGAGGACAAGGTGATAGGCCGGGCGGACTGGGTGGTCTACCCGTTCTCGCGCTTGACCGGCCTGGACCGGCCCGCGGCCTTCGCCGCGACTGCGGGGACGGGTGGTCATGGGAGCCAGAGGTAGGAGTCGACTCAGCGAACGTCCGGCCCGGGAGCCGGACGGTCGGGGACCGCGGGACACCGGACCCGCCGTCACTCCGGCGGTGCGCGGCCGGGCCGAGCGCCGCCGCAGCGCCCGTCGGGCGGCCCGCCGGCGCAAGCGGTCGCTGGTGCGCGAGGTCCCGATGATCATCCTGGTGGCCCTGCTGGTGGCGCTGGTGATGAAGACCTTCCTGATCCAGGTGTTCGTGATCCCCTCGGGCTCGATGGAGCAGACCATCCGGATCGGGGACCGGGTGCTGGTGGACAAGTTGACCCCCTGGTTCGGCAGCGAGCCGCAGCGCGGCGACGTGGTGGTGTTCAAGGACCCGGGCGGCTGGCTGGAGGGCGACCGCAAGCCCTCCGACGACGGCCCGGTGCTGGGCGCGGCCAAGCAGGTGCTGACCTTCGTCGGACTGCTGCCGTCCGACAACGAGCAGGACCTGATCAAGCGGGTGATCGGCGTCGGCGGGGACACCGTCGAGTGCTGTGACGCGCAGGGGCGACTCAGTGTCAACGGGCACCCGGTGGACGAGACCTACCTCGCGCCCGACAACCCGCCGTCCAGGCAGCCCTTCAAGGTGAAGGTGCCGCAGGGGCGGCTGTGGGTCATGGGCGACCACCGGGACGTCTCCGCCGACTCCCGTTTCCACATGGGCAATCCGGGTCAGGGCACGATCCCGCTGAGCGGTGTGGTGGGTCGCGCGTTCGTGATCGCCTGGCCGCTGGACCGCTTCCATCAACTCGAGGAGCCGGGTTCACTCTCCTCTCTCGCGCGGGCTCCGCAGGCCGGTGGAACTGCCGCGGAATCCGTGGGCGTTGGGCCGGTTCCTGTGGAACCTCCGCTCGTTATGGGTGTGTTGGGCATCCTTCCGTTCGTCGGTCGTCGGCCGGGGCGGCCTCCGGAGTGAGCCGCGCCGGCCGCTGAGCGGCCGGGCCTCGCGTGTGGGACCGCGAGCCGGATGCCTCGGAGTGATAGAGAAGTGCAGGTGCGGCCGGGAGTGGTCCCGGCCGTGCGCCGAGGCTGTGCTGGTGTCAGGGGAGCCCCCGGTGGGCAGCCCTGAGGTCGTTCACGGTCGTGGCGAGCGTGGTGCCCGCTGTGCGGCACTCTGAGCGCGGGCGCGCGGGCGTCCGCACAGCAGGGAGGAGACGTTGTGGGGGATTTGGTGATCGGTGCCCGCTCGGGCGCCGGAGAGCCCGAAGGCCCAGGCCGTCGGGCGGCCCGGTCCGCCGAGCTGTCGGCGCCCTCGGCCGCGGTCGACGACGCCGCGGCCCAGACCGCCGATGAACAGGGCGCCGGGGCCGAGGACTCGCCGGAACCCTCGCAGTCGGAGACCGGGTCGGCGGACGGGTCGGAGTCGGAGGCTCCGGCCAAGCCGCGCAAGCCGCGCTCCTTCTGGAAGGAACTGCCGATCCTGATCGGGATCGCGCTGATCCTCGCGCTCGTGATCAAGACGTTCTTCGTCCAGGCGTTCTCCATTCCGTCGGAGTCGATGCAGAACACGCTGCAGGTCGGTGACCGCGTCCTGGTCGACAAGCTGACCCCCTGGTTCGGGGCCGAGCCCCAGCGCGGCGAGGTCGTGGTCTTCCATGACCCGGGCGGCTGGCTGAACGACGAGCCGACCCCGCAGAGCAGCAACTCCTTCCTCCGCGGTGTGCAGGACGTGCTCGGCTTCGTCGGCCTGATGCCCTCCGCCAACGAGAAGGACCTGATCAAGCGGGTCATCGCGGTCGGCGGGGACACCGTCGAGTGCGAGGGCGAGGGGCCGGTCAAGGTCAACGGTGTCGCGCTCAACGAGCCGTACATCTACCCGGGCAACACCCCCTGCGGTGACCACCCCTTCGGACCGGTCAAGGTGCCCAAGGGGCGGATCTGGGTGATGGGCGACCACCGCGCCAACTCGCTGGACTCCCGCTTCCACATGGACCAGCCGGGCGGCGGCACCGTCCCGGTGGACAACGTGATCGGGCGGGCCTTCGTGGTGGCCTGGCCGATCAGCCACTGGGCGACCCTGCCGGTGCCGAGCACCTTCGACCAGAAGGGCCTGGCGGCGGCCGCGCCGATGGCGCCCCCCGCGGCCGGTGCGGCGGGGGCCGTCGCCCTGCTTCCGCTGGTGCGTCGGGTGCGGGGCCGGGAGGAGCGCCGGAAGGCGTCCTGAGCTCCACCGGGTTGTCCCCGACCCTTGCGCGGGCCGTGGTACCGACGAGTAATCTGCTCGGACGTGCCACGGCCCGTCGGCGTTCCCGCCGGTGCCCCCGGCGTGCCAGTGGTGTTCTCCGGTCGGCCAGAGGTGGACGGTGTCGATGAGCAGTGTCGTGGAGCAGACGGCCGACAGTGAGCCCGCGCCCGCGCCCGCGCCCGAACGCCGCCGGCCGGCCGCGGTGCTGCAGGGCGTCGCGCTGGCGCTCGGACTGGTGCTGATGATCGGCGGCTTCGCCCTCATCGCGGTCGACTACCGGCCGTACGACATCCCCACCGCCTCGATGTACCCGACGCTGCAGATCGGGGACACCGTGCTCGCCCGCAAGGTCGCCGGCGGGGCCGTCGGCCGGGGCGACGTGGTGGTCTTCCGGGACCAGTCCTGGGGCGGCAACGAGCTCATGGTCAAGCGCGTGGTCGCGGTCGGCGGGGACACCGTCGCCACCAGCGGGGACAACCGCCGCCTGACGGTCAACGGACAGCCGGTGGACGAGCCCTACCTCGCGGCCCAGGGCGGCCAGGGCGAGTCGTTCAGCGTGACGGTGCCGCAGGGCCGGCTGTTCCTGCTCGGTGACAACCGGGTCGGCTCGCTCGACTCCCGCACCCACCTGGAGGTCGACGGCGGGACCGTCCCGGCCGACGCCGTCGAAGCCAGGGTCGAGGCCACCCTGGAGCCCTTCGGCCGGACGGGCCTGCTCGACCGGACCACCGCCTTCGACGGCTTCGCGGGGCCGGGGCCGTCGCAGCCCGGCCCGCTGGAGCCCGCCGCCTACGCCACCGTCGGCGGCGCGGCACTGATCCTGGTGACCTCGGCGGCGGGCGGGGTGGCCGGGCTGGCCCGCCGGCTGCGCCGGGGGAGCGGCTCCTGAGCGGGGCCGTCGCCGCGCGGGCCGCTCTGCCGAACATCGCCCCGGACGGCGGCGCCGGGTGGCAGGATCGGTAGCACCACCGATGCGAACGGAAGGAGCGTGGAGCGCCGCCATGACAGCACAGCGCCGCAGGGCGGCGCGGATCCTGCTGCTGGACGGGCTGGACCGCATCCTCCTCTTCCTGGGCGCCGACCCGGCGGTTCCCGGGGAGACGTGGTGGTTCACGCCCGGGGGCGGTTTGGAAGCGGGGGAGGACGTGCGCGAGGCGGCCGAGCGGGAGCTCGCGGAGGAGACCGGCTTGCGGGGCGTGGACCTGGGTCCCTTGGTGGCGTACGGCACGGTGTCGTTCTCCTTTCAAGGACGGCGTTACGAGCAGGAACAGTGGTTCCACCTGGCCCGGACCGCCGAGACGGACCTGGACCACTCCGGCATGGGCGCGGACGAACACGCCCAGCTGCTCGCGGCGCGCTGGTGGACGGTCGAGGAACTGAGGGGGACCGGCGAGACGGTGTATCCGGCCGGCCTGGCGGACTTCCTGGAACGACTGCTGGTCGAGGGCCCGCCGGTGGATCCGGTACGGCTCTGACCGTGGGTGCGGTGGTCCACAATGGGTGGACGTGACAAGTTGAGGGGACGCCTGGATGAGTGCCGAAGATCTCGAGAAGTACGAGACCGAGATGGAGCTCAAGCTCTACCGGGAGTACCGGGACGTCGTCGGCCTGTTCAAGTACGTGATCGAGACCGAGCGACGGTTCTACCTCACCAACGACTACGAGCTGCAGGTGCACTCGGTCCAGGGCGAGGTGTTCTTCGAGGTGTCGATGGCGGATGCGTGGGTCTGGGACATGTACCGGCCGGCCCGGTTCGTCCGCAAGGTCCGGGTGCTGACCTTCAAGGACGTGAACATCGAGGAACTCGCGAAGAGCGACCTGGAGCTGCCCTCGGACGAGTCCGGCTTCGGGAACTGACGTTGGACGACTCCGTCCCGCGTTGTCCAGCCGAATTTCGCGGGATCAGGGCTTCTCACCCCTGCGGGTGACAAAAGTTATCCACAGGTCCGGGTTATCCACAGGGAACCGGAATTTCCGGGCCCGGCGGTGCGCGATGGGGCAGCCTCCTCGGCGGAGGTGGTCACCATGCAGCACACCGTCGTGCAGGACCAGGCCGTACCGGACACAGCCGCAGCCGGGAAGAAGTCGCGGGGCGTCCCGGTCCGCAGCACCAGGACCGGGCTCGGCCGCTACGGGGAACGGGTCGCCGCCCGCCGCCTCACCGAGGCCGGGCTCCGCATCCTGGACCGCAACTGGCGCTGCGTCGAGGGCGAGTTGGACATCGTCGCCCTCGACGGCGACACCGTGGCGGTCTGCGAGGTGAAGACCCGCTCCGAGCGGGGCTTCCAGCAGCCCACCGAGGCCATCGACCAGGCCAAGGCCGCCCGGCTGCAACGCCTGGCCGAGCGCTGGATGGCCGAGCGCTGGCCCGGCCACTTCGCCCGGCTGGCCGGCGCCGACGACGACGTCGCGCCGACGGATCCGCACTGGCCTCCCGCCCCGCCGGGCGGGGTGCGGATCGACCTGGTCGCCGTGGTCAACCGGGCGCGGGGTGCGGCCCTGGTCGACCACCTGCGGGGGGTGGTCTGAGATGGCCTTCGCCCGTACCTGTTCCGTCGCGCTGGTCGGCGTCGACGGGGTGATCGTCGAGGTCCAGGCCGATCTGGAGCCCGGGGTGGCCGCGTTCACCCTGGTCGGCCTGCCCGACAAGGCGCTCACCGAGGCCCGCGACCGGGTCCGCGCTGCGGTGGTGAACAGCGGCGAGGCCTGGCCGCAGCGCAAGCTGACGGTCGGCCTCAGCCCCGCCTCGGTGCCCAAGAGCGGCAGCGGCTTCGACCTCGCGGTGGCCTGCGCCGTGCTGGCGGCCGCCGAGCGGCTCGACCCGTCGTCCATCGCCGACCTGCTGATCATCGGCGAGCTGGGGCTGGACGGCCGGGTGCGGCCGGTCCGCGGGGTGCTGCCGTCGGTACTGGCGGCCGCCGACGCCGGTTACGAACGGGTCGTGGTCGCCGAGCAGACCGCGCCCGAGGCCTCGCTCGTCCCCGGGGTCACGGTGATCGGTGTCCGCAGCCTGCGCCAGCTGATCGCGATCCTGACCGGGGGGACGGCGCCGGAGGAGCCGCCGGACCCGATCGGGGGCCGACCGGATCCGCTGATGGCCGGGCTGATGCTGCCCTGCGCGAGTGTGCGGGGCCTGTCCGAGGACAAGGCGTCCCGCCTCGACATGGCCGACGTGGCCGGCCAGTACGAGGCGCGACGAGCCCTGGAGATCGCCGCCGCCGGAGGCCACCACCTCTACCTGAAGGGCCCGCCGGGCGCGGGCAAGACCATGCTGGCGGAGCGACTGCCCGCGCTGCTCCCGCCGCTGACCCAGAAGGAGGCGTTGGAGGTCACCGCCGTGCACTCGGTGGCGGGCCTGCTCCCGGTCGGGCGTCCGTTGATCGACACCGCGCCCTACTGCGCCCCGCACCACTCCACCACGATGCCCGCGATCGTCGGCGGCGGCAGCGGCCTGCCGAGACCGGGCGCGGTCTCGCTGGCCCACCGGGGCGTGCTGTTCCTGGACGAGGCGCCGGAGTTCCCGGTCCGGGTGCTCGACGCGCTGCGCCAGCCGCTGGAGTCGGGCGAGGTGGTGATCGCCCGATCGGCCGGGTCGCTCCGGCTCCCGGCGCGCTTCCTCCTCTGTCTGGCCGCCAACCCCTGTCCGTGCGGTCGGCACTCCCGGCGGGGCGAGGGCTGCGAGTGCTCGCCGGCGATGGTCAACCGCTACCAGGGGCGGCTCTCCGGGCCGCTGCTGGACCGGGTCGACCTCCAGGTCCAGGTCGCCCCGGTGACGAGGATCGAGCTCATGGAGCGGGACGCCACGGCGGAGAGCACCGAGACCGTCGCAGCCCGGGTGCGGGCCGCCCGGGAGCGGGCGGCGGCCCGGCTGGCGAACACCCCGTGGCGGACCAACGCGGAGGTCCCGGGCCACGAGTTGCGCACGCACTGGCAGCTCGCGCCCGGCGCGCTCAACGACGTCGCCCGTCAGCTGGAGCGGGGGCTGCTCACCGCCCGGGGCCTGGACCGGGTGCTCCGGGTCGCCTGGACGGTCGCCGACCTCGCCGGTCGCGACCGACCGGACCAGCGGGACGTGCGCACCGCCCTGGTCCTGCGCACCGGGGTGGAGCAGGGGCTGCCGCTGACCGAGCGGGTCCCCGGCCGGCTCTGGGGGATCCCCGCCCAGCGCGGTGGCCCGCCGGACGCCGGCCGGCCCGGGACCCGCGAGGAGTCTGTCGACGGAACGGAGCGAGACGCATGAACCAGCTGCTGGGATACCCCTACGGTGGGACCGGGACGACCGGGACCGGTGCCGGAACCGAGGCCGACCCCACCGGCACCACGGCGGCGTCCGATCCCGAGCGCCTGGCCCGCGCCCTGCTCAGCCGGCTCAGCGAACCGGGGGACGCGGTGGTCGGCCGTTGGCTCGGCCAACTCCCCGCCGTCGACGTGGTCCGGGCGATCCGGGACGGGACGGTGCCCGACCACCCCGGGCTGGATTCCACCCGGCTGGCCGGGTACCGGGCGAGGCTCTCGGGGCTGGACCCGGAGACGGACCTGAAACGGGTACGGCGCGGCGGCGGACGGTTCATCATTCCGGGGGACACGGAATGGCCCAGTCAACTCGACGACCTGGGTGACGGACGCCCCGTCGGGCTCTGGACGATGGGCACCGGCTCGCTGCGGTTGCTCGCGCTGCGCTCCGTCTCGGTGGTGGGCTCCCGGGCCTGCACGGCCTACGGCGCCCACGTCGCCGGGGAGCTGTCGGCCCAACTCGCCGAGCGCGGTTGGGTCGTGGTCTCCGGCGCGGCCTACGGGATCGACGCGGCGGCCCACCGCGGCGCACTCGCCGTCGGCGGGATGACCGTCGCGGTGCTCGCCTGCGGAGTCGACGTGGCCTACCCGAAGGGGAACGCCGCACTGATCCGGCGGATCGGCGTCCAAGGCCTGCTGGTCAGTGAACTCCCGCCCGGGGAGCACCCGAACCGCTTCCGCTTCGTCCTCCGCAACCGGGTGATCGCGGCGCTCACCCGGGGCACCGTGGTGGTCGAGGCGGCCGTCCGCAGCGGAGCCCTGAGCACGGCCAGACGGGCGCGGGACCTCAACCGCCACACCATGGGCGTCGCCGGCCCGGTGACCTCGGAGCTGTCCGCCGGGGTACACGCCCTGATCCGCAGTGGTGCCGCCACCCTGGTCACCGACGCGGCCGAGATCACCGAGCTGATCGGAGCGATCGGGGACGACCTGGCTCCGGAGCGCAGCGCACCGGTGCTGCCGCGCGACCTGCTGGAGCCCCCGGTGGCCCGGGTCCTGGAGGCCGTACCGGCGACGGCGGAGGGCGCACCGGTCGAGCGGCTGGCCCGTCAGTCCGGCCTCCCGCCGGACGAAGTGCTCCAGCGGCTCTACGAGTTGGGCTCGCTCGGCTACGTCGAGCGACACGGCGCGCACTGGCGCCTGGTGCGGAGGAGGTGAGCGTCGGGACGGAGAACACGCGTGCGCCTGGGGAGGGCGTGTCCGAACCACCCGGCTGACCAGCTGATCCGGTTCTTCCGCTCGTGTGCCCGGATCCGGTGGGTGAACGCCACCGGATCGGGGGACGACCGAGTGGTGGTAGCGCTTTGCAGTGAGTTGGTCACGCTACGCTCCACATGCCTTCCCTATCAGCACATGACTCGGCAGAACGGCGCAGACCAACGCATGCCCACACACATTCCCGGACACAGAGTGACCGGTGGCGCTCGGTCCTCGGGCGGGCCGCGGACCGAGCGGCGCCCCACGACGGAGTTCCCGCCCAAGTCGGCGGGGACGATGGGAGGCCTGTCGCGCCAGGGCGGCCGACCGACGGTGGTGCCAGGCCAGCCCGCGGACGCGACCCGGGGCGCCGAGGCGGCCCGGTCCGCCGACGCGCCGGTGGACTCATCCGTCGACGCGTCGGTGGGCGCACCCGTCGACGCACCGGTGAACGCACCCGCGGACACCGGGCGGGCCGGCCGGGACGCCGCGGCCCAGGGGCGCAGCGCGCTGGAGGAGCTCTGGCGCTCGTACAAGGAGAGCGGCGACCAGCGGCTGCGTGAGCAGCTGATCCTGCACTATTCACCACTCGTCAAGTACGTGGCGGGGCGGGTCGGGGTCGGTCTGCCCTCCAATGTCGAGCAGGCGGACTTCGTCTCCTCCGGGGTCTTCGGGCTGATCGACGCGATCGAGAAGTTCGACATCGACCGCGCCATCAAGTTCGAGACCTACGCGATCAGCCGGATCCGCGGCGCGATCATCGACGAGCTGCGCGCCCTGGACTGGATCCCCCGCTCGGTGCGGCAGAAGGCGAAGGCGGTCGAGCGGACGTACGCGACGCTGGAGGCCAGGCTGCGCCGGACGCCGCACGATCCCGAGGTCGCGGCCGAGATGGGCATCGCGATCGAGGACCTGCACGCCATCTTCAGCCAGCTGTCGCTCGCCAACGTGGTGGCCCTGGACGAACTGCTCCACCCGGTGGGGGAGGGTGGCGACCGGCTGAGCCTGATGGACACCCTGGAGGACCACGGCGCGGACAACCCGGTCGAGGTGGCCGAGGACCGCGAGCTGCGCAGACTGCTGGCCCAGGCGGTCAACACCCTCCCCGAGCGGGAGAAGACCGTGGTGACGCTCTACTACTACGAGGGCCTCACCCTCGCCGAGATCGGCCAGGTGCTGGGGGTGACGGAGAGTCGGGTGAGCCAGATCCACACCAAGTCCGTCCTCCAGCTGCGCGCCAAGCTCTCGGACATCCGGTAGCGCGCGGGTTCGGCGGCGGGCCCACCCGGTGGCCCAGCCGTTCGTGGCCCAGTCGTTCGTGACCTCGCCGGTCGTGACCCAGCCGGTCGGTGGCCCGGCCGCCCGGGGTGCGGGGCCCGCGCCGCCGCCTGATGCGCGGCGCCTCATCGGCCGCGCGTAGGGCTCCGTACAGTGGGAGCGTGCCGAAGATCCGAGCGGCCACGGTGGCCGAGCATCGCCAGCTGCAGCGTGCAGCCCTCCTCGACGCTGCCCGCACCCTGCTCACCGAGGGCGGCAAGGAGGCCCTGACCTTCCCCGCGCTGGCCGCGCGCACCGGGCTGGCGCGCTCCTCGGTCTACGAGTACTTCCGCTCCCGCGCCGCCGTGGTCGAGGCGCTCTGCGAGGTGGACTTCCCGCTCTGGGCGGCCGAGATCGAGGCCGGGATGGAGAGCCGCGACACCGCCGCCGAGCGGATCGAGGCGTATGTCCGGGGCCAACTGGCGCTGGCCGCCGACCCGCGTCACCGCGCGGTCGTGGCGATCTCGGCGCTGGAGCTCGACGGGGCCGCGCGCGAGCGGATCCGGGCGGCGCACGGCAAGCTGGCCGGTCTGGTGGTCCGGGCGCTGGAGGAGCTGGGCCACGAGCGGCCCCGGCTGGCCGCATCGCTGCTGCAGGGCGTCGTGGAGGCGGCCGTCCGCCGAGCCGAGCAGGCGGTCTCGGGTGAGCGCACCGGTGGCCCGACCGAGAACCCCGAGGAGGTCGCGGACGCCGCCGTCGCCCTGGCGCTGCACGGCCTCGGCCGGGCGTGACCGGTACCCGCCGCTGACCGGACGACCGTCGCTGGCCGGGCGGCTCGGCCGACCGTCGCTGACCGGCCGCCCGCCGCCCGTCGGTTGCCCGCCGCTCGTCGCCCCCGGACCCAGTGGCAGGAGTCGCGCCGTGCCCGCGCCGAACAAGGCCAACGGGTCCAGGTAGCGGCTCCCGCGCAACAGCCCCCAGTGCAGACAGTCGCGCACGGCGCAGTGCCGCCCGTCCGGGGCGAGCCGGCCGATCACCTGCCCGGCGGCCACCGGGGTGCCGACCGGGAGGGAGCCGGTGACCGGCAGATAGGTGGTCCGGAGCGGGGGAGAGCCGGAGCCCGGGTGGGAGACGGTCACCACCGGACGGCCCGCCACCGACCCGGAGAACGTGACCACCCCGGCGGCCGCCGCCCGTACTTCCGTCCCCGGCTCCGCGGCGAGGTCCACCCCCCGGTGACCGGCCGCCCAGGGCTTGGCCGGCGGCTCGAAACGCCCCAGGAGCCCGCGAGGTCCGCCCACCGGCCAGGCCCGCCCACCGCCTCGGGCGAGATCCCCGTCGGAGCCGCCCGCCGACCACGCCACTCCCGCCCGCGCCACTCCCGCCAACGCCGTCGCATCCGCCGACCCCGCCGCCTCCGTCGCTCTCGCGACCCCGGGCGTCCCGGGCGCCCCGAGCACCAAGGTCACCCCCAACACCACCCCCGGCACCACCCCCACGGTGAGCAGCCTCCGAAACCCGGTGAACCACGCACGAACAGTCATGCGCGAAGGCTCGCCGTCTCCGCACCTCCGCACCACCCACATCCGGATTCCTGTGGACAAACCGCCCCCGCACCCGGTCGCCGTCCCTCCGACGGGTGTACGAGTGCCGCCATCCGGTGTACAAGCGGCATACCGGTGACGATCCGCGGGCAGGCAGCCGACCGGCGCGCGCCCGCTCCCGTGCGCCACCGGTACCCGCCGCCGACACCGCCCACCACCGGCCGCCGACCCGCCCGTCCCGGCCGATCCCGGACTCTTCCCAGCTCCTCGGCAGGCCCCCGGCCGCTCGTGAAGTCGCCCGCCGCTCGGCGCTTCCCGTACACTTCACACGCGACCCGGTCCGCCGGGTCGACTTCGCACGCCCCGCCACCGGTGGTCGGACACGGTTCTTCCGCGGCCCCGCCAGGTGCGAGTGCCGCTCGGTCCGCCGAGCCCGACCGGCCCCGGCCGAGCGGGCGGAAGCGGCTCGGCACGTTCGGGGCGTCAGGCGTGGCTGTCACCTGGCCGCCACGGACAAACCGAGCCTGACCCGGCTGTGGGCGGTCGTCGCTGCGACGAGTCACCGCCGCCGGGCCGTAACACCTGAGGAGCACGGCTATGGCCGTCGTCACGATGCGGGAGCTGCTGGAGAGCGGCGTCCACTTCGGTCACCAGACCCGCCGCTGGAACCCGAAGATGAAGCGCTTCATCATCACCGAGCGCAACGGCATCTACATCATCGACCTCCTGCAGTCGCTGAACTACATCGACCGCGCCTTCGAGTTCATCAAGGAGACCGTTGCCCACGGCGGCAGCGTCCTCTTCGTCGGCACGAAGAAGCAGGCCCAGGAGGCCATCGCCGAGCAGGCCACCCGCGTGGGCATGCCCTACGTGAACCAGCGCTGGCTCGGCGGCATGCTGACCAACTTCTCGACCGTCTACAAGCGTCTGCAGCGCCTCAAGGAGCTCGGCGAGCTGGACTTCTCGGACGTGGCCGGTTCCGGCCTCACCAAGAAGGAGCTCCTGGTCCTCCAGCGCGAGCACGACAAGCTGGAGAAGACCCTCGGCGGTATCCGCGACATGCAGCGCGTTCCCAGCGCCGTCTGGATCGTGGACACCAAGAAGGAGCACATCGCGGTCGGCGAGGCCCGGAAGCTCAACATCCCGGTCGTCGCCATCCTCGACACCAACTGTGACCCCGACGAGGTCGACTACAAGATCCCGGGCAACGACGACGCGATCCGCTCCGTCACCCTGCTGACCCGCGTGATCGCCGACGCCGTCGCCGAGGGCCTGAAGGCCCGCGCCGGTGTCGCCAAGGGCGACGCCAAGGCCGAGCCGGGCGCCGACCAGCCGCTGGCCGACTGGGAGAAGGACCTCATCGAGGGCGAGAAGAAGGCCGAGGAGGCCCCCGCCGCCGCCGAGGCTCCCGCCGCCGAGGCCCCGGCCGCCGAGGCTCCGGCCGAGCAGGCCTGACGTACCAAGGGTGAGGGGCACCCACCGGTACGACGCCGGTAGGTGCCCCTCTCTCCCGCGCCGGGACCGAACCATCGGTCCCGGCGCATCCCCACGCAGACACGCGAGACGCGAGAAGAGATTCACACCATGGCGAACTTCACCGCCGCGGACGTCAAGAAGCTCCGTGAGCTCACCGGCGCCGGCATGATGGACTGCAAGAAGGCCCTGGACGAGGCCGAGGGCAACGTCGAGAAGGCCGTCGAGCTCCTGCGCATCAAGGGCCAGAAGGGCGTTGCCAAGCGCGAGGGCCGTGACGCCTCCAACGGCGCCGTCGCCGCGCTGATCGCCGAGGACAAGAAGTCCGGCGTTCTGGTCGAGCTGAACTGCGAGACGGACTTCGTCGCCAAGGGTGACAACTTCGTCCAGGTCGCCGACGCGATCGCCGCCCACGTCGCCAAGACCGTTCCGGCCGACCTGGACGCCGCCCTGGCCTCCGAGATCGAGGCTGGCAAGACCGTCCAGCAGTTCGTGGACGAGGCCAACGCGACCCTGGGCGAGAAGATCGTCTTCCGTCGCTTCGCCCAGTTCAGCGGTGACGGCTTCGTCGCGGTCTACCTGCACAAGACCAGCCCCGACCTGCCGCCGGCCGTCGGCGTCCTGGTCGAGCTGGACAAGGAGAACGCCGAGGTCGCCAAGGACGTCGCGCAGCACATCGCCGCCTTCGCCCCGAAGTACCTGTCCCGCGAGGACATCCCGGCCGAGGACCTCGAGAACGAGCGCCGCGTCGCCGAGGCCACCGCTCGCGAGGAGGGCAAGCCCGAGGCCGCCCTGCCGAAGATCGTCGAGGGTCGCGTCACCGGCTTCGTGAAGGAGCACTCCGTCCTGGAGCAGGCCTTCGCGAAGGACAACAAGAAGACCGTCGCCAAGGTCCTCGAGGAGAACGGCGTCGCCCTCAAGCGCTTCGCCCGCTTCCGCGTCGGCGCCTGAGCCACGTTCCACCTGGTCCCCGGCCCCTCTAGGCTGGGAACCGCCCCCGCCCGCTGACCAGGGCGGGCGGACCGCCGAACGGGCTCACCCAGCGCCAACCGCCCACGGGCGGGCTCGCGTCGGCACCATGAACGACGAGGAGGCCATTGCCGTGCAGGACACCGAACCGGTTCCCGCGGCAGTGGCCTCCTCGCGTGTACGCGCAGGCGGGGCATCCGCACACCCGCGCCTGTGACCAGTAGGTGCAAAAAGGAGAAGTCCATGCAGGAGACGCAGGAGACCGCGCAGGACCCCAAGGACGGCGCGCGCCGCCGGGTGCTGCTCAAGCTGTCCGGTGAAGCCTTCGCCGGTGGCGGCGGGCTCGGCGTCGACCCGGACGTCGTGCACGCGATCGCCCGGGAGATCGCCACGGTCGTCCGCGCCGGTACCGAGGTCGCGGTGGTCATCGGCGGCGGCAACTTCTTCCGGGGTGCCGAGCTGCAGGTGCGCGGCATGGACCGGGCCCGTTCCGACTACATGGGCATGCTCGGCACCGTCATGAACTGCCTGGCGCTGCAGGACTTCCTGGTCAAGGAAGGCATCGAGACCCGGGTCCAGACCGCCATCACGATGGGCCAGGTCGCGGAGCCGTACCTGCCGCTGCGGGCCGTCCGGCACCTGGAGAAGGGCCGTGTGGTGATCTTCGGCGCCGGTATGGGCATGCCGTACTTCTCCACCGACACCACCGCCGTCCAGCGTGCGCTGGAGATCCACGCCGACGTCCTGCTGATGGGCAAGAACGGCGTGGACGGCGTCTACGACTCCGACCCGCGGACCAACCCGGACGCGGTCAAGTTCGACGCGCTGGAGTACTCCGAGGTCATCGCGCGCGACCTCAAGGTCGCCGACCTCACCGCGATCACGCTGTGCAAGGACAACAACCTTCCGATGCTGGTCTTCGAACTGCTGGCGGAGGGCAATATCGCGCGCGCGGTGAAGAGTGAGAAGATCGGCACACTCATCAGCCAGGATTCCGTCCGGGCCTGAGCAGCAACCAGCCGTACGGAACGGCGCGGGAGCCGCGACCGGCCACCGCGCCGACACCGGTGGGAACAACAGCAGATGAACCGGACAGGGAGACCACAGTGATCGAAGAGACCCTCCTCGAGGCCGAGGAGAAGATGGAGAAGGCCGTCAGCGTCGCCAAGGACGACCTCGCGGCCATCCGCACCGGCCGGGCGCACCCCGCGATGTTCGCCAAGATCGTCGCCGAGTACTACGGCACCGTGACGCCGATCAACCAGCTGGCCTCGTTCTCGGTGCCGGAGCCCCGGATGGCGGTCGTCTCGCCGTTCGACAAGACCGCGCTGAAGGCCATCGAGCAGGCGATCCGCGACTCCGACCTGGGCGTCAACCCGTCGAACGACGGCTCGATCATCCGCGTGGTGCTGCCCGAGCTGACCGAGGAGCGCCGCCGGGAGTTCATCAAGATCGCCCGCACCAAGGGCGAGGACGCCAAGGTGTCGATCCGCGCCGTGCGCCGCAAGGCCAAGGACGCCATCGACAAGCTGGTCAAGGACGGCGAGGTCGGCGAGGACGACGGCCGCCGCGGCGAGAAGGAGCTCGACGACACCACGGCCAAGTACGTGGCCCAGGTCGACGAGCTGCTGAAGCACAAGGAATCCGAGCTGCTCGAGGTCTGATGAACGACGCCCCTGACGCCCCTGGCTACTGGGGCCCGTCCGACCAGCAGTTCCAGCCCTACCGCCCGGCGCCGCAGCCGCAGGCACCCCGTACCCCGGCCCACCCGGCGCCGGGGTACGGCGAGCCGTCGGCGCCGGTCCAGGGACACCCCGGTCACCGGGGCGGCCCGGTGGCGCCCCCGGGCCCGCCGGCTGCCGTCCCGCCCGGCCGGGGCCTCCGTTCGGATCACTCGCAGCAGCCTCCGGTGTACTGGGGCGGCGACGCGGAGGAGACTCAGGTCATGCCTCCCGTACCGGCCGACCCGGGGCCGCCCCCCGGTGCGCCCGGCCATGCCCGGCCGACCGGTCACGCTCGGCCGACCGGCCACGGCCCGGCCGCTGGTCGGCCCGTTCCCGTCGGCCCCGCCGTACCGGCCGACCCCGCGGCGGGACCGGCCCGGGAGGCCGGCCGACTGGGCGGCCCGCTGTTCCGGGACGAGCAGCCCGGCACCGCGCCGCCCGGCGTGACCGAGACGGTCGTGCTGCGCGCGATATCCGACGACACCGCTCCCACCCCCGGCCCCGGCAGCCCGCCGTACCCGGGGGCACCCGTGCGTCCCGCGCCGCCGCCCAGCCACCCGGCAGCCGGGCAGCCCCACTTCGTGCCGTCGTCCCACCCAGGGCAGGAGACACCCGTGGCCGCCCAGCCCGACCCGCAGCCGCAGCCGCGCAAGCAGCGCGGTGGCCGTAATCTCCAGGCCGCCATAGGGGTGGGGGTGGGCCTCGGCGCGGTGATCGTCGCCTCGCTGTTCGTGGTGAAGGCGCTGTTCCTGTTCGTCGTGATGGCCGCGGTCGCGGTCGGCGTCTGGGAGCTGACCAGTCGGCTCGCCGAGCGCAAGCAGATCAAGGCGCCGCTGATCCCGCTGGTGGTGGGCGGCATCGCCATGGTCGCCACCGGCTACTGGGCCGGGATCCAGTGGGCCGCGGCCTCGCTCGCGCTGACCGGGCTGGCGGTGATGGTCTGGCGGATGGCCGAGCCGCCGGAGGACTACCTGCGGGATATAACGGCCGGCGTGTTCACCGCCTTCTACGTGCCGTTCCTGGCCACCTTCGTGGCGATGATGCTGGCGGCCGACGACGGCCCGCAGCGGATCGTGCTCTTCCTGATCGTCACGATCTGCAGCGACACCGGCGCCTACGCCGTGGGCTACAAGTTCGGCCGGACCAAGCTGGCCCCGACGATCAGCCCCGGCAAGACCCGCGAGGGACTCGCCGGCGGCATCGCGCTGTCGATGCTGGCGGGCGCGGTGCTGATGCAGCTGATCATCGACGACGGCAGCTGGTGGCAGGGCCTGATCCTGGGCGGCTGCGCGGCGGTCACCGCGACCCTGGGCGACCTGGGCGAGTCGATGATCAAGCGCGACCTCGGGATCAAGGACATGGGCACGCTGCTGCCCGGCCACGGTGGCATCATGGACCGGCTGGACTCGCTCCTGCCGACCGCCCCGGTGGTCTGGCTGCTGCTGGCGGCCTTCGTCGGCAGCTGATCCACGTGCCCGCAGGAGGGCCCCGGACGCCTGGCGTCCGGGGCCCCCGCGCGTCTGCGACACTGGATGAACCATGCCTAAGCCCGGAGAACTCACCTTTGTCGCGCCGCGTGGCGCCAAGCCCCCGCGACACCTCGCCGACCTGAGCCCCGCCGAGCGCAAGGAGGCCGTCGCCGAGCTGGGCGAGCAGCCGTTCCGCGCCAAGCAGCTCTCGAACCACTACTTCGGCCGGATGTCGAACGACCCGGCGAGCTGGACGGACATCCCCTCCGCCAGCCGGGAGAAGCTCACCGGGAGCCTGCTGCCCGAGCTGATGTCGGTGGTGCGGCACGTCTCGTGCGACGACGACGCCACCCGCAAGACGCTGTGGAAGCTCTTCGACGGCACGCTCGTGGAGTCCGTGCTGATGCGCTACCCGGACCGGGTCACCATGTGCATCAGCTCGCAGGCCGGCTGCGGTATGAACTGCCCGTTCTGCGCCACCGGCCAGGCCGGGCTGACCCGCAACCTGTCCACCGGCGAGATCGTCGAGCAGATCGCGGCCGGGATGCGCGCGCTGAAGTCCGGCGAGATCCCCGGCGGCGAGGCGCGGCTGTCCAACGTGGTCTTCATGGGCATGGGCGAGCCGCTGGCCAACTACAACCGGGTGCTGTCCGCGATCCGTCGGTTGACCGATCCGGCGCCGGACGGCTTCGGCCTGTCCCAGCGCGGCATCACGGTGTCCACCGTCGGGCTCGTCCCGGCGATGCACCGCTTCGCCGACGAGGGCCTGAGCTGCCGCCTGGCGCTGTCCCTGCACGCCCCGGACGACGAGCTGCGCGACGAGCTGGTGCCGGTGAACACCCGGTGGAAGGTCGCCGAGGTGCTGGACGCGGCCTGGAACTACGCGGAGAAGTCCGGCCGCCGGATCTCCATCGAGTACGCGCTGATCAAGGACATCAACGACCAGGCCTGGCGGGCCGACCTGCTCGGCCGGCTGATCAAGAACCGCCGGGTGCACGTCAACCTGATCCCGCTGAACCCGACCCCGGGTTCCAAGTGGACCGCCTCCCGGCCCGAGGACGAGCGCGAGTTCGTCCGCCGGCTGCAGTCGCACGGCGTGCCGACGACCGTCCGCGACACCCGTGGCCAGGAGATCGACGGCGCCTGCGGCCAGCTCGCCGCGGCGGGTTAGTCCGAGGACCGGTCCGGGGCGGCCCCGGCGGTCAGCGCAGGCCGGCGGCCGCCAGCGCGGCGGTCGCCCCGCCGGTCAGCAGCAGGGTGGTGCCGACCGCCAGGGTGCGCAGCGCGACCGCGCCGAACAGCAGCCGGGGCGAGGCGCCGAGGCGCAGCAGCGCGTCGGTGACGTCCCGGCGGTCGGTGCGGACCTCGGCCAGCCGGGCGGCCACCGCGGCGGCCGCGCAGCCGAGCACCAGGCCAGCCTCGACGGCGGGCAGCGCGTCGGCGCTGCCGGGGGTGCCGATCCAGTAGCGGATGGTGGTGAGCACCAGCGCGACGGCGAGGGTGAGGACCGCCAGCGGCGCTCCGAGGCGCGGGGCCTGGGCGGTGAGGCCGCGGCCGGCGAGCAGCCGCAGCGGGGTGGGCCGGCCGACGGCGAGCAGCCGTCCGGTCCAGGCCAGCAGCGGGCCGGTGAGCAGGGCGAGGCCGAGCGCGCTCGCGGCCCAGCCGCCGAGGGCGGCGGTGCTGGTGGTGCCGAGCCCTGCGGGCAGGTGGATCGGGCGGCCGTCGGCTGCGGCGCCGGGCCGCAGGGCGATGAGTTCGAGCGCGGCGCCGATCACGCCGAGGCCGATCGGCAGGGCGATCCGCCAGGGGCCGAAGCCGGTGCCGCGCCGGGTGCGGCCGCCGGGCAGGTGCTCGGTGACGGACACCGCGCAGGCGGCGGCGATCCCGGCGGTGAGCGGGACCAGGGCGAGCAGGGTGACCGGTGCGGCGGGCGGCAGCGGGACGCCCATGCCGAGGTCGGGGGCGAGCGAGGGCCCCGCGATGTCGTTGCGCAGCACCAGGAAGGCCAGCAGGGTGAGCAGGCTGCCGAGGGTGCAGGCGAGGGCGACCTCGCCGGCGATCAGCACCCGGATCCGGCGGGAGCCAGCTCCGGCGGCGGTGAGGCCGGCGATCCGTTCGGGGCACCGGGCGGGCACCGCGCGGGCGGCGACGGCCGCGAACCAGGCGACGGCGGCGAGCGGGGGGAGGCACCAGAGCAGCCGGACCAGCGGGTCGGCGCCGCCGAGCGGGTCGCTCATCGCCCGGCCGAGGGAGCGCAGCAGGAAGGCGGCGACCACGGCGGCGGCCAGCGCGGTGAGCAGCCAGCGGCCGAGGTCGGGCGCCCGGTAGCCCCGGGCCAGACGGAGATAGAACACGTCGACTCTTTCAGCGGCTCGGCGTCGTCAGCGGCGGGTGGCCGTGACGGCGGACGCTCCGGGGGCCCCGGACGCGGCGGGGCCGCGCGGGACGGGGGCGGCGGGGGCGGCGAGCCGTCCGTCGACGAGGGCGACGGCACGGTCCGCGAACCGGACGAGCTCGGGGTCGTGGGTGGCCAGGACGAGGGTGAGCTGGTGCGAGCGGGCCGCGCTGGTCAGTATCCGCAGGACCTGTTCGGCGGCCTCGCGGTGCAGCGGGGCGGTGGGGTCGTCGGCGAAGACGACGGGCGGCAGCGGGGCCAGGGCGCGGGCGACGGCGACCCGCTGGCGCTGGCTCTGGACCAGCCGGTCGGGGCGCTGCCGGGCGAAGTCGCCGACGTCGAGGCGCTCGAGCCACTCGTCGGCGGCGGTGTAGGCGGCCTTGTTGCCGGCCCCGGCGAGCAGCAGGGGCAGGGCGACGTTCTCCCGGGCGGTCAGTTCGGGGACCAGGTGCGGCTCGGAGCCGACGAAGCCGAAGCGGTCGCGGCGCAGTCGTTCGCGGCCGGCCCGGGTGAGGGTGTGCACGGGGGCGCTGTTGAACCAGACCTCGCCGTCGTCGACCGGGAGTTGGGCGGAGAGGCAGCCCAGCAGGGTGCTCTTGCCGGAGCCGCGCGGGCCGGTGACGGCGAGGACCTCGCCCTCGCGGACGCCGATCGAGATGCCGCGCAGGGCGGGGGTGCCGTGATGGGACTTGACGATCCCTCGGGCCCACAGCACGTCGTTGTCAGGCGGTGCCGCTGACATGAGGTTCCATCCTGGGGGCCGCAGGGATATGACAGTCGTCAGATTAGAACGACCGGGGCGGGTCGCGGTTGCGGCGCACTGGTCCATCACGGGCAAATCACCCGCATTCAGGCATGTTTGGTCGTACGACTGTGATGTTCGGATGGAGGGACGCCGAAGGGCGGCCCCGCGGGGAGCGGGACCGCCCTTCGGCGGAGGGTGGGGAAGGAAGCTCAGACGGTCAGATCTTCGCCCACGCGTCGGTGAGGCTGGTCCGCAGGATCTGCTCGATCTCGTCGAAGGTCGACTGGTCGGAGATCAGCGGCGGGGCCAGCTGGACCACCGGGTCGCCACGGTCGTCGGCGCGGCAGTACAGGCCGTTGTCGAAGAGCGCCTTCGACAGGAAGCCGTAGAGCACGCGCTCCACCTCGTCGTCGTTGAACGACTCCTTGGTGACCTTGTCCTTCACGAGCTCGATGCCGTAGAAGTACCCGTTGCCGCGGACGTCGCCGACGATCGGCAGGTCGCGCAGCTTGTTCAGGGTGCCCAGGAACGCGGCCTCGTTGTCGAGGACGTGCTGGTTCAGGCCCTCGCGCTCGAAGATGTCGAGGTTGGCCAGCGCCACGGCGGAGGAGACCGGGTGGCCGCCGAAGGTGTAGCCGTGCAGGAAGGTGTTGTCACCCTTGTAGAACGGCTCGGCGAGGCGGTCCGAGATGATCGTGGCGCCGATCGGGGAGTAGCCCGAGGTCATGCCCTTGGCGCAGGTGATCATGTCGGGCTGGTAGCCGAACTTGTCGGCGCCGAACATGGTGCCGAGGCGGCCGAAGGCGCAGATGACCTCGTCCGAGACCAGCAGCACGTCGTGGCGGTCGCAGATCTCGCGCAGGCGCTGGAAGTACCCGGGCGGCGGCGGGAAGCAGCCGCCGGCGTTCTGCACCGGCTCGACGAAGACGGCCGCGACGGTCTCGGCGCCCTCGTTGAGGATGGCGACCTCGATCTCGTCGGCGCACCAGCGGCCGTACGCCTCGGGGTCGACCGTGCCGTCCGGGCCCTCGAGGAAGGCCGGGGCGCGGTAGATGTTGGTGTTCGGCGCCTTGTGGGTGCCCGGCACCAGCGGCTCGAACGGGGCCTTCAGGCCCGGCAGGCCGGTGATGGACAGCGCGCCCTGCGGGGTGCCGTGGTAGGCGACGGCGCGCGAGATGACCTTGTACTTGGTCGGCTTGCCGGTCAGCTTGAAGTACTGCTTGGCGAGCTTCCAGGCGGTCTCGACGGCCTCGCCGCCACCGGTGGAGAAGAAGACCTTGTTCAGGTCGCCCGGGGCGTAGTTGGCCAGGCGCTCGGCCAGCTCGACGGCCTTCGGGTGGGCGTAGCTCCACACCGGGAAGAAGGCGAGCTCCTTGGCCTGCTTGGCGGCGGCCTCGGCGAGCTCCTCGCGGCCGTGACCGGCCTGGACGACGAACAGGCCGGCGAGGCCGTCGAGGTACTTCCGCCCCTTGTCGTCCCAGACGTAGGTGCCCTCGCCCCTGACGATCGTCGGCACGGGGGAGTTCTCGTACGACGACATGCGGGTGAAGTGCATCCACAGGTGGTCGTAGGCGGTCTTGGAAAGGTCCTTCTGCGCCGGGTCGGCTGTCATCGGGTGCCCCAGGTGTAGGTCTGTTTCCGGAGCTTCAGGTAAACGAAGCTCTCGGTGCTCCGCACGCCGGGAAGCGCGCGGATGCGCTTGTTGATCAGTTCGAGCAGGTGCTCGTCGTCCTCGCAGACCAGTTCGGCCAGGAGGTCGAACGAGCCTGCGGTGCAGACGACGTAGTCGACCTCGTCGAGGGCGGCCAGCGCGTCGGCGACGGGCTCGATGTCACCCTCGACCCGGATCCCGACCATCGCCTGGCGGGTGAAGCCGACGGTGAGCGGGTCCGTGACGGCGACGATCTGCATCACGCCCTGGTCGAGCAGCTTCTGGACGCGCTGTCGTACGGCTGCCTCGGACAGGCCGACGGCCTTGCCGATGGCGGCGTACGGGCGGCGCCCGTCCTCCTGGAGCTGCTCGATGATCGCCTTGGAGGCGGCGTCGAGGGGAACGCTGGCGTTCCGGTCGCGGTTGGCCACGCGGCCACTGTGCCTGATCGTTCCCGCGTTCGCAAGTGTGGAAGCTGCTGATTTCGTTGTGATCCCGGAAAACGCATACGGATTTCATCGCTTGCGAGCACTCGGCCTGTCGATACCGGCAGTCGTGCGGCTACCCTGGCACGGTACGCGCGCGGCCCCGCGAGGTGCCGTGCGTACCGCCACCAGTGGACCGCGCCGTTCCGGGCCCGGCCACTCGGCACCCTTCGTGCGTCGGATCCGCCGACGTACCATGGCGCCGGAATCTGCAACGCCGCAGGCCCAGACCGAGGAGAGATCCGTGAGCGACCTTCGCACGCTGCGCAACTACATCAACGGTGAGTTCGTCGACGCGGCTGACGGCCGCACGCTCGACATCGTCGACCCGACCACCGGCGAGGTGTACGCGACGTCGCCGCTGTCCGGCGCCGCGGACGTGGACGCCGCCATGGCCTCCGCCGCCGCCGCGTTCCCGATCTGGCGGGACGCCACCCCGAGCACCCGGCAGAAGCTGCTGCTCAAGATCGCCGACGCGGTCGAGGCCCGGGCCGACGAGATCGTCGACGCCGAGGTGCGCAACACCGGCAAGCCGCGCGCGCTGACCCTCTCCGAGGAGATCGGCCCGATGGTGGACCAGATCCGCTTCTTCGCCGGTGCCGCCCGCCTGCTGGAGGGCAAGGCCGCCGGTGAGTACATGGACGGGATGACCTCGATCGTCCGCCGCGAGCCGGTCGGAGTCTGCGCCCAGGTCGCGCCGTGGAACTACCCGATGATGATGGCCGTCTGGAAGTTCGCCCCGGCCATCGCCGCGGGCAACACCGTCGTCCTGAAGCCCTCGGACACCACCCCGGCCTCCACCGTGCTGCTGGCCGAGATCATCGGCGGCGTCCTCAAGGAGCTGGACCTGCCGGCCGGCGTCTTCAACGTCATCTGCGGCGACCGCGAGTCCGGCAAGCTGATGGTCGAGCACGGGACCCCGGCGATGGCCTCCATCACCGGTTCGGTCCGGGCCGGCATCCAGGTCGCCGAGTCGGCCTCCAAGGACGTCAAGCGCGTCCACCTGGAGCTGGGCGGCAAGGCCCCGGTCGTGGTCTTCCAGGACGCCGACATCGCCGAGGCCGTCGAGGGCATCTCGGTGGCGGGCTACTTCAACGCCGGCCAGGACTGTACGGCCGCCACCCGCGTGCTGGTGCACGAGTCGATCCACGACGCCTTCGTCGAGGCGCTGGCCAAGGCCGCGGCCGAGACCAAGACCGGCGGCGTGGACGACGAGGACGTGCTGTACGGCCCGCTGAACAACGCCAACCAGCTGCGCCAGGTCGCCGGCTTCATCGAGCGGCTGCCCGCCCACGCCAAGATCGAGGCCGGTGGCCACCAGGTCGGCGACAAGGGCTACTTCTACGCCCCGACCGTCGTCTCCGGCCTGAACCAGGACGACGAGATCATCCAGAACGAGGTCTTCGGCCCGGTCATCACCGTGCAGAAGTTCACCGACGAGGACCAGGCCGTCGAGTACGCCAACGGCGTCGAGTTCGCGCTGGCCTCCTCCGTGTGGACCAAGGACCACGCCCGTGCCATGCGGATGTCCCGCCGCCTGGACTTCGGCTGCGTCTGGATCAACACCCACATCCCGCTGGTCGCCGAGATGCCGCACGGTGGCTTCAAGAAGTCCGGCTACGGCAAGGACCTGTCGGCGTACGGCTTCGAGGACTACACCCGGGTGAAGCACGTCATGACCGCGATCTAGCGGGTCGTGACCGTTCGGCGCGGGATGACCGCGATCTAGCGGGTCGTGACCGTCCGGCGCGGGATGACCGCGATCTAGCGGGTCGTGACCGTCCGGCGCGGGATGACCGCGATCTGATTTCAGGTTGTATGAACTGACTACGGGCCTGGGTCCTTTCGACCCGGGCCCGGTGTCTTTGCACCCTGTCGACGGATCGCGCGACCGGCTGACACGATGGAACTGCACTTCTAGGGCGACCCGCCCTAGCCTTACCGGCATGAGCATCCCCACCGCTGACCCAGCCGCCGGCCAGGCGGTCAAGGCCGCAGACCGCGCGCACGTCTTCCACTCGTGGTCCGCCCAGGCGCTGATCGACCCCCTCGCGGTGGCCGGCGCCGAGGGTTCGTACTTCTGGGACTACGACGGCAACCGCTACCTGGACTTCTCCTCGCAGCTGGTCAACACCAACATCGGTCACCAGCACCCGAAGGTGGTCGCCGCGATCCAGGAGCAGGCGGCGAAGCTCTGCACCATCGCGCCCGGCTTCGCGGTCGAGTCGCGCAGCGAGGCCGCGCGGCTGATCGCCGAGCGCACCCCGGGCGACCTGGACAAGATCTTCTTCACCAACGGCGGCGCCGAGGCCAACGAGAACGCCATCCGGCTGGCCCGGCTGCACACCGGCCGGCAGAAGGTCCTCTCCACGTACCGCTCGTACCACGGCGCCACCGCCAACGCGATCGCCCTCACCGGCGACCCGCGGCGCTGGGCCAACGAGACCGGCGTCTCCGGCGTGGTGCACTTCTGGGGCCCGTACGCCTACCGCTCCAACTTCCACGCCGAGAACGAGGCGCAGGAGTGCGAGCGCGCGCTGCGGCACCTGGAGGAGGTGATCGCGTTCGAGGGGCCGGGCACCGTCGCCGCGGTCATCCTGGAGACCGTGGTCGGCACCGCGGGCATCCTGATCCCGCCGGCGGGCTACCTGGCCGGGGTGCGGGAGATCTGCGACCGCCACGGCATCGTGTTCATCCTCGACGAGGTGATGGCCGGCTTCGGCCGCACCGGCGAGTGGTTCGCCGCCGACCACTGGGGCGTCACCCCGGACCTGCTCACCTTCGCCAAGGGCGTCAACTCCGGCTACGTGCCGCTGGGCGGCGTGGCGATCAGCGCCGAGATCGCGGCCACCTTCGCCGAGCGGGCCTTCCCCGGCGGGCTCACCTACTCCGGCCACCCGCTGGCCTGCGCCTCCGCGGTGGCGACCATCAACGCGATGGCGGAGGAGGGCATCGTCGAGAACGCCAAGCACATCGGCGAGACCGTCCTCGGCCCCGGCCTGCGCGAGCTGGCCGAGCGGCACCCGTCGATCGGCGAGGTCCGCGGCCTGGGCGTGTTCTGGGCACTCGACCTGGTGAAGGACCGGGAGACCCGCGAGCCGCTGGTGCCGTACAACGCCGCCGGTGCCGCCAACGCGCCGATGGCCGAGCTGGCCGCGGCCTGCAAGCAGCGCGGGCTCTGGCCGTTCGTCAACATGAACCGCTTCCACGTCGTCCCGCCGTGCACCGTCACCGAGGAGGAGGCCAAGACCGGCCTCGCGGTGCTGGACGAGGTGCTGTCGCTCACCGACGCGCACACTGTCTGACGTACCTACCAGGACGGCCCCGGGCACCCGTGCGTGCGCCCGGGGCCGTCCCACGCTCCGGAAGGTTCCCCATGCCCAGCCGCTCCACCCTGACCCGCCGTTCGTCCAACCCGCCCTCCCTGCGCCGACGTTCCGTGCTCGGCGGGGCCGCGCTGCTCGGGGCCGGCACGCTGACCGGCTGCGGGATCCCGTCCGCGTACGTCGCCGAGGACCGCCGCTCGGCGCCGGACCGCTCGGAGAGCGACAAGCGGCTCGTCTTCTCCAACTGGACGCAGTACATCGACACCGACGACCAGGGCGGACGCCCGACCCTGGACGCCTTCGGCGAGAAGAGCGGGATCGAGGTCGCCTACACCGAGGACATCAACGACAACGACGAGTTCTTCGGCAAGCTCAGCCCGGTGCTCACCCAGGGCGCCGACCCCGGCCGGGACCTGATGGTGATCAGCGACTGGATGGCCGGCCGGTACGTCTCGCTGGGCTGGGTGCAGGCCATGGACCGGGCCAACCTGCCCAACGTCACCGCCAACCTGGACCCGCAGCTCGCGAACCCGGCCTTCGACCCGGGGCGCCGGCGCAGCGTGCCGTGGCAGTCCGGGATCACCGGCATCGCGTACAACCGCAAGGCGCTCGGCCGGGAGATCAGGACCACCGCCGACCTGTGGGCGCCCGACCTCAAGGGCCGGGTCACGCTGTTCGCCGGGCTGGACGAGGCGCTCGGGCTGCTGATGCTCTCCCAGGGCGCGGACATCGCGGCGTTCACCGACGACGACGCGCACAAGGCGATGGACCTGGTGCAGAAGACGGTCGACGCCGGCCACGTCCGCCGGTTCACCGGCAACGACTACACCAGCGACCTCGCCTCCGGCGCGGCGCTCGCCTGCCAGGCCTACTCCGGCGACGCGGTCCAACTCACCGCCGGGAACCCGGACATCGAGTTCGTGGTGCCGGAGGAGGGCGGCGAGCTGTGGGCGGAGAGCCTGATGATCCCCAACCGCGCCACCCACAAGCGCAACGCCGAGCTGCTGATCGACTACTACTACCGGCCCGAGGTGGCCGCCGAACTCGCCGCGTTCGTCCAGTACATCTGCCCGGTGCCGGCCGCCCGCGAGGTGCTGGCGGCCAGCGGCGACCAGAAGAAGGCCGAACTCGCCGAGAACCCGCTGGTCTTCCCGACCGACCAGATGCGCGCCCGGCTGCACACCATGCGCGACGTCACCTCGGCCGAGCGGCCCGAGCTGCACAAGGTCTGGGGACGCATCACCGGGGTGTGAGGGCAACGGGTGTGAGAGCGCCGGGGTGTGGACGCCGGGGGCGCCCGCCGGTGCCGCACGGCGTCAGCGCCGCACGGCGTCCAGGGCCAGCAGGGCGACGTGCAGGGAGAGGCAGGACTCGACCTGGTCGAGGTCGACGCCGAGGATCCGCTCGACCTTGTGCAGCCGGTCGTAGAAGGACGGCCGGGACAGGTGCGCGGCGTCCGCCGCGGCCGACTTGTTCCGGCCCTGCTCCAGGTAGATCCGCAGCATCTGCACCAACTGGCCGTTGTGCTCGGCGTCGTGGGCCAGCAGCGGACCCAACTCGCGCTCCACGTAGGTCTGCAGCCGGGCGTCGTCGCGCAGCAGGTGGAGCAGGCCGCGCAGCCGGACGTCCGGAAGCCGGTAGTAGGAGGACGCGCGGCCGCCGCCGGGCACGTCGTGCAGGGCGGCGTCGGCGACCTGGGTGGCCTCCAGCAGGGTGCGCCGGGCGTCGCGGACCGAGCCGACCGAGGAGCCGACCGCGACCACCGGACCCGCCGGGTCGGCGCCCTCCCGGCCGGCCTCGGCGGACATCCGGCGCAGGGCGGCCGAGAAGGCGTCCAGCGCGGCGTGCTCGTCCTGCTGGGCGCCGAGCGAGATCAGCAGGCCGACGCCCTCGTCGTCCAGCGCGCCGACCAGGGCGGAGAGCCGGCAGGCCCGGACCGCGCCCGCGGCCAGCTCGGTGAAGTCGCGCAGCCGGGCCTGGGCCTCCAGCGCGGCCGGGATCGGCCCGCGCCGCTGCCGCAGCACCACGCCCACCAGCCGACGGCCCTCCAGCGGGACGCCGAGCGCCTGGGCGCGCAGCGCCGCCTCGGAGACGGTCAGCGCGTGGGTGAGGATGCCGGAGAGCAGGGTGCGGTGGGTCTGCCGTTCCAGGCTCTCCCGGTCGCGGACCACCAGCCGGTTGAGCGCCAGCGCGGAGGCGCCGCGCTCCAGCAGCATGGTGTGCGGGTGGGCCTCGCCCTCGGGCAGCGGGCCGGGATCCTGGACCAGCACCAGCCGGCCCCAGTCCTGGCCGCGGGCGCCGACGGTGGTGACCAGCCAGCCGCTGCGCGGGTCGTGGCCGGTGCGGCCGGCCGGACGGACCCCGCGCGAGCGGCGCTCCCAGTCCTCCAGCACCTCGGCCTCCGGACGCCCGGCGGCGTCGTGGGCGAGCACCTGGTGGGCCAGGTTCTCCAGGACGACCGGACCGCCCGCCATCCGGGCCACCTGCCGGATCACCTCGGGCGGCTCGGCGCCCTCCACCACCAGCTCGTTGAACACCTGGTGGACGGACTCGGAGACGCGCAGCTGCTCCAGCTGGGCGTTGACCACCAGGGCGTGCACGGCCTCGGTGACGGCGACGAACCGCAGCTCGCGGCGGAGCGTGATCAGCGGCAGCCCGCGCTGCTCGGCGGCGTTCACCAGGGCGCGGGGGAGCGTGTCGAAGTAGCGCCGCCCGTACTCGACGACCAGGCCGGCCACCCCGACCTCGTCCAGTTCGTGCACGTAGCGGGCCAGCCCGGCACGGTCCTCGGGCAGCGCGATGCCGGTGGTCAGGACCAGCTCGCCGCCCCGGAGCATCCCGGCGACGTCGGGCAGTTCGCTGACGTGGACCCAGCGGACCGGCCGCTCCAGGTGGTCGGCGCCGGCCACGACCTGGGGCAGGCCGCGCCGCATCACCTCCAGGTCGAGTACGCGGGCGACGGTGGGGAGCATCGCGGGCCTCCATGGCCGAGGTGGCCGGAGTGGGGACGGGGTGGGGGTGGGGTGGGGGTGGAGTGGGGACGGGGCGGGGCTGGAACGGAGCTGGAGCGGGGACGGGGTGACCAGGGTGTCAGGTGAATCATCCATCCTCGCGACGACCTGTCGCCCTGCCGGGACCCTTGCACCCTGTAAGGCCCTTCGAGTCGAGGTTGTCGCAGTGAGCCTTGTCACGCCCCGGCGGCACCGGGCATGGTCAGCGGGTCGGCAGTGGCGGAAAACCGACCCCACGCCGGAATCCGTCGCGTTAACAAGAACGCAACCGTGGAATCCCTTGTCCGGAGCCAGCCGGACTGCCAGGATCGCGCAACCCCGATGATCGACAGGACGGACTTCCGCACCCCCGCAGACCCCCACCGCGGCGGCGGCGCTCCGTCACTCAGTCGTACCACCGGCACTTGGAGGAACCAGATGGACCTGACCGACTTCGGCGCCGGTGCGCAGCACATCGCGGGCCGCCGGACCCGGGGGAGCGGCGAGCCCTTCCAGGTCGTCAACCCCGCCGACGGCAGCGTGGTCGAGCAGGTCGCCCTGGCCACCACCGAGGACGTCGACGCGGCCGTCGCCGCCGCGAAGGCGGCCCTGCCCGGCTGGTCCTCGGCCACCCCCGGGGCGCGCTCCGAGGTGCTCACCCGGCTGGCCGCGGTGCTGACCGACGCCTGCGGCGACCTCGCCCGGGTGGAGACCGCGCAGACCGGCAAGCCGGTCAAGCTGGTCACCGAGTTCGACGTCCCCGGCACGATCGACAACGCGGCGTTCTTCGCCGGCGCCGCCCGCAACCTGGAGGGCAAGGCGGCCGGCGAGTACTCCGGCGACCACACCTCGTACGTGCGGCGCGAGGCGGTCGGCGTGGTCGGCTCCATCTCGCCGTGGAACTACCCGCTGCAGATGGCCGCCTGGAAGATCCTCCCGGCGATCGCCGCGGGCAACACCATCGTGCTCAAGCCGGCCGAGCTGACCCCGCTGACCTCGCTGATGTTCGCCGAGGCGTGCACGGCGGCGGGCGTCCCGGACGGCGTGGTCAACGTGGTCACCGGCGCCGGCCGCACCGCCGGCGAGCACCTGGTCGGGCACCCGGACATCGCGATGGTCTCCTTCACCGGCTCCACCGCCGTCGGCAAGCGGGTCGCCGAGCTCGCCACCGCGAGTGTCAAGCGCACCCACCTGGAGCTCGGCGGCAAGGCCCCGTTCGTGGTCTTCGACGACGCCGACCTGGACGCCGCCGTGCACGGCGCCGTCGCCGCCTCGCTGATCAACGGCGGCCAGGACTGCACCGCCGCCACCCGCGCGTACGTCCAGCGCCCGCTGTACGACGCCTTCGTGGCCGGGGTGGCCGACCTGTTCGCGGCGATCCGCATCGGCGACCCGCTGAACCCGCACACCGACCTCGGCCCGCTGGTCTCGTACACCCACCGGGACCGGGTGGCCGGCTTCGTGGAGCGCGCCCGGGCGTACGCCACCGTGGTCACCGGCGGGCGCGTGCCCACGACCGGCCACGACGGCACCGACCTCACCCGGGGCGCGTACCACCCGCCCACCCTGATCACCGGCGCGGCCCAGGACAGCGAGGTCGTCCAGGGCGAGATCTTCGGGCCGGTGCTGGTCGTGCTGCCCTTCGACGGCGATGACGAGGGCCTGCGGCTGGCCAACGACACCCCTTACGGCCTGGCCGCCTCCGCCTGGACGAGCAACGTGCACCGCTCGCTGCGCGCCACCCGGGAGATCGCGGCCGGGTGCGTGTGGGTCAACGACCACATCCCGATCATCAGCGAGATGCCGCACGGCGGCTACAAGGCGTCCGGCTACGGCAAGGACATGTCCCAGTACTCGCTGGACGAGTACACCCAGGTCAAGCACGTCATGTTCGACACCACCGCGGTCGCCCGCAAGGACTGGCACCGCACCGTCTTCGGAGACAGATAACCCCCGGACCAGGGCGCTTCCCCCACGCCCCCCTTCTCCCCCAGGAGGCCCGTTCCATGGCGTTCAACGAGCTCACCGACGGTCTGCCCGAACCGGTCCGCAGGGCCTGGGAGCGCAGCCTGACCAGCGGCCGGGCCGCACTCGGCCGCCGCACCCTGCTGCGCGCCGCCGCCCTCACGGCCGGAGCGGGCACCCTGGCAGCCTGCGGGATCCCGGCGGCCCCCCGGGCGACCGGCGACTCCACCGCGAACGCCGCGAAGGACCTCTCGGACACGGAGAAGGAGGTCGACTTCTCCAACTGGCCGCTCTACATCGACACCGACGAGAAGGACAAGGAGAAGCACGGCACCCTGGACGCCTTCACCCAGGCCACCGGGATCAAGGTCAAGTACAACGAGGACGTCAACGACAACGTCGAGTTCTTCGGCAAGATCAAGCCGCAGCTCGCCTCCGGCCAGGACACCGGCCGCGACCTGATGGTGCTCACCGACTGGATGGCCGCCCGGCTGATCCGGCTCGGCTGGGTGCAGAAGCTCACCCCGGCGAACGTGACCACCGCCATCACCACGATCGAGCCGCGCTTCCGCGCCCCCGACTGGGACCCGGGCCGGCTCTACTCCTACCCGTGGGCCGGCATCCAGACCGTCGTCGCCTACAACAAGAAGGCGACCAAGGGGAAGGAGGTCACCAGCGTCTCCCAACTGCTGGACGACCCCGACCTCAAGGGCCGGGTCACCTTCCTCTCCGAGATGCGCGACAGCGTCGGGATGGTGCTGCTGGACCAGGGCAAGGACTCCGCGAAGTTCACCGCCGACGACTTCGACGCCGCGATCGCCCGGCTGCAGAAGGCGGTCGACAGCAAGCAGATCCGCCGCTTCACCGGCAACGACTACGGCCAGGAGCTCTCCTCCGGGGACATCGCCGCCTGCATCGCCTGGGGC
Source organism: Kitasatospora sp. NPDC086791 (assembly GCF_040685975.1). NCBI lineage: Bacteria > Bacillati > Actinomycetota > Actinomycetes > Kitasatosporales > Streptomycetaceae > Kitasatospora > Kitasatospora sp. NPDC086791. The sequence continues at coordinate 90,744 of NZ_JBFBOC010000022.1, forward strand.
GGCGACCTGATCCAACTGCGCGCCGACAACCCGGACATCGAGTTCGTCATCCCGGAGAAGGGCTTCCTCTCCTCCACCGACAACCTGCTGGTTCCGGCCAAGGCGCAGCACAAGGCGAACGCGGAAAAGCTGATCGACTTCTACTATCAGCCGAAGATCGCGGCGCAACTGGTCGCGGGCATCGGCTTCGTCTCCGCCGTCACCGGGATGAGCGACGAGCTCGCCGCCCTCGCCCCGGACACCGCGGCCAACCCGCTGGTCGTACCCACCCCCGACATGGCGGCCAAGGCGCACGTGTTCCGCACGCTCACCGAGAGCGAGGAGAGCGACTTCGAGCAGAAGTTCTCCAAGCTCATCGGCGCCTGACCCCCACTCCCGGCCGAGAAACCCAGGAAGACACCACCCCATGACAGACCAGCAGCGCGACGCGGCCGTCGGCGGCGACGTCCGGCTCACCGGCATCGGCAAGACCTACGGCTCCTTCACCGCCGTCCACCCCCTCGACCTGACCGTCCCCCAGGGCTCCTTCTTCGCCCTGCTCGGAGCCTCCGGCTGCGGGAAGACCACCACCCTGCGCATGATCGCCGGCCTGGAGGAGCCCACCAGCGGCACCGTCCTGATCGGCGGCCAGGACGTCACCGCCCTGCCCCCGTACAAGCGGCCGGTGAACACCGTCTTCCAGAGCTACGCCCTCTTCCCGCACCTGGACATCTTCGAGAACGTCGCCTTCGGCCTGCGCCGGCGCGGCAAGAAGGAGGTCAAGAAGCAGGTCGACGACATGCTGGAGCTGGTCGAACTCGGCCAGTACGCCCGGCGCAAGCCGCACCAGCTCTCCGGCGGCCAGCAGCAGCGCGTCGCCGTCGCCCGCGCGCTGATCAACCACCCGCAGGTGCTGCTCCTGGACGAGCCGCTCGGCGCGCTGGACCTCAAGCTCCGCCGCCAGATGCAGCTGGAACTCAAGCGGATCCAGACCGAGGTCGGCATCACCTTCGTGCACGTCACCCACGACCAGGAGGAGGCCATGACCATGGCCGACACCATCGCGGTGATGAACGGCGGCCGGGTCGAGCAACTGGGCGCGCCCGCCGAGCTGTACGAGAACCCCGCCACCACCTTCGTGGCCAACTTCCTCGGCCAGTCCAACCTGCTGCCGGCCGAGGTCACCGGCACCGACGGCGGCGACCTGCTGCTGAGCGCGGCCGGCGCCCGCCTCACCGTGCCGAAGGCGCGCTGCGCCACCGACGCCAAGCGCGTCCACCTCGGCGTGCGGCCGGAGAAGATCACCATCACGCACGCCTCCGAGGACGTCGCCGACGGCCGCAACAAGCTGGCCGGCACGGTGCTCGACTCCAGCTTCATCGGCGTCTCCACCCAGTACGTGGTGCGCACCGACGGCGGCCAGGAGGTCGCCGTCTTCGAACAGAACATGGAGCGCGACGCCCGGATAGTTCCCGGCGCCGCCGTCCGGCTGCACTGGAACCCGGCGCACTCCTTCGCCCTGGACGCCTCGCAGGCGATCGACGCGGGCACCGGGGAGGAGGCCGCATGACCGCCACCACCCCGGCCGCGCCGCCGACGGCCGTACCGCCCGACGGCGGTCCGCTCCCGACGGCCGCGCGCAAGCCGAAGCGCAAGCTCACCCCGTACTGGCTGCTGCTGCCCGGCATCGCCTGGCTGGTCGTCTTCTTCGCCGTCCCGATGGTCTACCAGGCGTCCACCTCGCTGCAGACCGGCTCGCTCGAAGCGGGCTTCAAGGTCACCTGGCACTTCGCGACCTACTGGGACGCCCTGGTCGAGTACAAGTGGCACTTCGTCCGCTCGTTCTCCTACGCCGCCGTCGCCACCGTGCTCTGCCTGGCCGTCGGCTACCCGCTCGCGTACACGATCGCCTTCAAGGCGAGCAAGCGCTGGCGCAACGTCATCCTGATCCTGGTCATCGCGCCGTTCTTCACCAGCTTCCTGATCCGCACGCTGGCCTGGAAGACCATCCTGTCCGACGGCGGCCCGGTGGTCGGCGCGCTCGGCGCGCTGCACGTCCTGGACCTCACCAACCTGGTCGGCCTCACCTCCGGCGACCGGGTGCTGGCCACACCGCTCGCGGTGGTCTGCGGCCTGACCTACAACTTCCTGCCGTTCATGATCCTTCCGCTGTACACCTCGCTGGAGCGGATCGACCCGCGCCTGCACGAGGCGGCCGGCGACCTCTACGCCCGGCCGTTCACCACCTTCCGCAAGGTCACCTTCCCGATCTCGCTGCCGGGCGTGGTCGCGGGCACCCTGCTGACCTTCATCCCGGCCTCCGGCGACTACATCAACGCCCAGCTGCTGGGCTCGCCGAGCGAGCAGATGGTCGGCAACGGCATCCAGAAGCAGTTCCTGAACGTGCTCGACTACCCCACGGCGGCCGCGCTGAGCTTCATCCTGATGGCCCTGATCCTGGGCATGGTGACGGTCTACATGCGCAAGGCCGGGACGGAGGATCTGGTCTGATGTCCCGAATCCTGAAGTGGGTCCGCGCCCACCTGGTCGTCCTGGCCGGCCTGCTGGCCCTCGCCTACCTGGTGCTGCCCAACCTGGTCGTGCTCGCCTTCTCGTTCAACAAGCCGGTGGGCAAGTTCAACTACGAGTGGAACGAGTTCTCCACCGACGCCTGGACCAACCCCTGCGGCGTGGCCGACATGTGCCAGTCGCTCTCGCTCAGCCTGCAGATCGCGGTGCTCGCCACCATCGGCGCCACCGTGCTCGGCACCATGGTCGCCTTCGCGCTGGCCCGCCACCGCTTCCGCGGCCGCTCGGCCACCACCGCGATGATCTTCCTGCCGATGGCCATGCCCGAGGTGGTCATGGCCGCCTCGCTCGGGACGCTCTTCCTCAACATGCGCATCCCGTTCGGCTTCACCACCATCCTCATCGCGCACATCATGTTCTGCCTCAGCTTCGTGGTGACGGCGGTCAAGGCGCGCGTGATGAGCATGGACCCGAGGCTCGAACAGGCCGCCCAGGACCTCTACGCGACCCCCACCCAGACCTTCCTCAGGGTCACCCTGCCGCTGGCGGCGCCCGGCATCGCGGCGGGCGCGCTGCTCAGCTTCGCGCTCTCCTTCGACGACTTCATCATCACCCAGTTCAACTCGGGCCCGACCACGGTCACCTTCCCGATGTTCGTCTGGGGCGCCTCGCAGCGCGGCATCCCGGTGCAGGTGAACGTCATCGGCACCGCGATGTTCCTCGCCGCCGTCGTGCTGACCGTCGTCGGCCAGTGGCTCGGGAACCGCAGGAAGGCCGCCGCCTGACGCACGCCCGGTCACCGGTGGCCCGTAACGACGCCTATTCGTGGAAAGTGGCTGATAATGCATGGATTCCGCCCGCGTACTCAGTGACGCCAGGCCCACCCCCTTCTGGCTGGAGGACCCCGGTCGGCCCGAGGCGCTCCCCGCCCTGGTCGGCGACACCACCTGCGACCTGCTGGTCGTCGGCGGCGGCTACTCCGGCCTGTGGACCGCCCTCATCGCCAAGGAGCGCGACCCCTCGCTGGACGTCGTGCTGGTCGAGGGCAACGAGGTCGGGTGGGCCGCGTCCGGGCGCAACGGCGGATTCTGTGCGGCCAGCCTCACCCACGGCTTCGGCAACGGCCTGGACCGCTGGCCGTCCGAACTCGCCCGGCTGGAACGCCTCGGCGCCGCCAACCTCGACGGCATCGAGGCCACCCTCAAGCGCTACGGCATCGACGCCGAGTGGGAGCGCACCGGCGAGATCGACGTCGCCACCCAGCCCCACCAGGTCGAGGAGCTCCACGAGCTCGCCGAGGCGGTCGCCCGCCACGGTCTCGACATCACCGTCCTGGACGCCGACGAGCTGCGCGCCGAGGTGAACTCGCCGACCTTCCTCGGCGGCCTCTGGGACAAGGAGGGCGTGGCGATGGTCCACCCCGCCAAGCTCGCCTGGGGCCTCAAGGAGGCCTGCCTGAGCCAGGGCGTGCGGATCCACGAGCACACCCGGGCCACCGACCTGCGGGAGTACGGCAGCGGCACGGCCGTCCGCACCCCCTACGGCCGCGTCTTCGCCCGCCGGGTCGCGCTCGGCACCAACGTGTTCCCGTCCCTGCTCAAGCGGGTCCGCCCGTACGTCGTGCCGGTGTACGACTACGCGCTGATGACCGAGCCGCTCAGCGACGAGCAGCTCGCCTCGATCGGCTGGCACGGGCGCCAGGGGCTCGGCGACAGCGCCAACAAGTTCCACTACTTCCGGCTCTCCGCCGACAACCGGATCCTCTGGGGCGGCTACGACGCGGTCTACCACTACGGCGGCCACCTCCGGCACGAGTACGACCAGCGGCCGGAGACCTTCCGCACCCTGGCCGGCCACTTCTTCCAGTGCTTCCCGCAGCTGGAGGGCCTGCGCTTCACCAACGCCTGGGGCGGCGCGATCGACACCTGCAGCCGGTTCTCGGCGTTCTTCGACACCGCGTACCGGGGCAAGGTCGCGTACGCGGTCGGCTACACCGGGCTCGGCGTCGGCGCGACCCGTTTCGGTGCCGAGGTGATGCTCGACCTGCTGGCCGGCGAGCGCACCGAGCGCACCTCGCTGGAGATGGTCCGCAGCAAGCCGCTGCCGTTCCCGCCCGAGCCGGTGCGCTGGGCCGGGATCGAGATCACCACCCGGTCGCTGGAGCGGGCCGACCGCAACGGCGGTCACCGCAACCTCTGGCTGCGCACGCTCGACCGCCTGGGGCTGGGCTTCGACAGCTGACCCCCGCCGAGCCGGTCCCGTCGGCGCCCGCGCCCCGGGGCGAGCGCGCCCCGGCCCGGTGCCGGACCCGTGTCGGACCCGTGTAAGAGGGACCCGCCGTCCGCCTCTCCATGATGACGGCGGGTCTCGGTCTTCCCCGCCGTGCCCGAACAGGACGAACGGCGAGAAGCGGGGACAGACATGGAGAGCACCGGACTGCACTGGCTCGCCCAGGTGGCACCGGACCCGGAAACCTTCCGGGAGCAGTGGGAGCGCACCGGGCTGGGCCTGATGCTGCTGCCGGCCGGCCGCGGCTGGGACGTCCTGTCCGTCCCCGGACGGCTCGGGCGCCCGGCGCTGGAGGTCGTGGCGGGCGGCACCTGCGGCCCGGTCCTCACCGACTTCGGCGAGGAGCACGTCAGCTTCCTGGTGCCGGTCGGCACCGCCGCCCGCTGGGTCGGCACCGGGGTGCGCGGCGCGGGGGAGGGCACCTGGATCGTCGTCCCGCACCCCGAACGCAGCAGCCGGGGCGTGCGCTGGCTCGTCCCGCCGGACGGCTCCGGGCGGCTCAACGACCCGGTGCTGCTGGAACTCGCGCTGCACGAGGCGGCGGCCGGGCTCGGCGGGCGGTGAGCGCGGCGGGGACGGCACGCGGGGGCGGCACGGGCCGGGTGGTGAGGGTGGCGGCAGTGGGGCGCGGGGTGGGCGGCAGCGTCAGACTGGAGGCGTGACCACCGCTCCGCACGCCGTCGACTCGTCCCTCCGGCCGGGCCCCGCCCAGCTGCGCCTGGCCGGTCTGGCCGCGCCGGTGTGCGTCCGGTACGGCCTCGCCCTGGCCGGTGGGCACGCGCTGCGCGCCCACGGTGTCGCGGCCTGCGCACAGGACGGGCTCACCCTGGCGACCGGTGACGCCGACCTGCCGGAGGTGGCCGACGCGCTGGCCGAGGCGTACCGGGCGGCGGGCGGCGGGGTGGCCGAGCGGCCGGGCACCCCGAGACTGGAGCAGCTCACCGTCCGGCTGGCCCTGGGCGGCCGGACGCACTCGGTGGAACTGCGCAAGGAACCGCTGGGCCACCGGGCGGTCCACCTGGACCTCGGCGCGCCCGGGCCGGACGAGCCCCCGGCGGTGCTGCCGGTCGTCGCCCTGGAGGACGCGGCGGCGCTGACCACAGCGCTGCTCGTGGACCGCGGCATGCCGCGCGACCTGGTCGACGTCCACGCCCTCACCCGCTGCTACCGGGAGGGCGAACTCATCGCCCTGGCGAAGGAGTTGGACCCGGACCTCCAGCTCACCGCGCTCGCCGACCGACTGGAGACGCTCGCCGAGGCGGCTGACGGGCGGTTCCGCGCCCGGGGTGTCCCGGTCGGGGAGGTGGACGGGCTGAAGCGCTGGGCGCTGGCGTGGGCGCAGGACCTGCGGCTGGACCTGCTGGAGACCCAGGAGGCGGCGGACGGGCTGCACGATCCGTACCTGGAGGAGTCGGCCCTGGACGATCTGCCTCCGGAGGATCCGGTTCCGGCTCCGGGGGCTCAGGAGGCCTGAGCCCCGTCCCGTGCGGTGGGTGGCACGCGTTCGGAGTAGCGACCGGACGACCTGTAAGGCTGAATCCGAGATCCCCGTCAGCCTGTTCGTTGAGCCGGGGCCGGGTCGGCGACCAGACTGGGAGACGAGCGCGGTAGCCCCGTGAATTTCCGTCGCCCGGCCCACTCGCGGGCGGCGCCAGACCGGACCGGTGGCAGGACGCCGCCCGGGACTTCGGAGGCAGACGACCTTGAGCAAGCACATCATTCACTGGATCGGCGGCAAGCCGGTCGCCACCGCCGGTGCGGCGCCCCGTCGCGGTGACATCTTCGACCCGGCCACCGGCCAGGTCGCGGGCCAGGTCGACTTCGCCGGGATCGCCGAGGTCGACCAGGCCGTGGCCGCCGCCGCCTCGGCCTTCGCCGAGTGGCGTGCCGCCTCGGTCGCCAGGCGGTCGACGGTGCTCTTCGCCTTCCGCGAGCTGCTGAACGCCCGTCGCGACGAGCTGGCCTCGATCATCGTGTCGGAGCACGGCAAGGTGCACTCCGACGCCCTGGGCGAGATCGCCCGCGGTCTGGAGGTCGTGGAGTACGCCTGCGGCATCCCCCAGCTCATCAAGGGCGGCTTCACCGAGCAGGCCTCCACCGGCGTCGACGTCTACTCGATCCGCCAGCCGCTCGGCCCGGTCGCGATCATCTCGCCGTTCAACTTCCCGGCCATGGTGCCGATGTGGTTCTTCCCGATCGCCATCGCGGCCGGCAACACCGTCGTGGTGAAGCCCTCGGAGAAGGACCCGTCCGCCGCCAACTTCCTCGCCGGGCTGTGGAAGGAGGCCGGCCTGCCGGACGGCGTCTTCAACGTCGTGCACGGCGACAAGGTCGCGGTCGACCGCCTGCTGGAGCACCCGGACATCAAGTCCGTCAGCTTCGTCGGCTCCACCCCGATCGCCCGCTACGTCTACGAGACCGGCACCCGCTACGGCAAGCGCGTGCAGGCCCTGGGCGGCGCCAAGAACCACATGCTGGTCCTGCCCGACGCCGACCTGGACCTCGCCGCCGACGCCGCCGTCAACGCCGGCTTCGGCGCGGCCGGCGAGCGCTGCATGGCGGTGTCCGTCCTGGTCGCGGTCGACCCGGTCGGCGACGAGCTGGTCGAGAAGATCAAGCAGCGGGTCGCCACCCTCAAGGTCGGCCCCGGCTGCAACGGCGACTCCGAGATGGGCCCGCTGGTCACCGGCCAGCACCGCGACAAGGTCACCTCCTACGTGGAGTCCGGTGTCGCCGATGGCGCCGAACTCGCGGTGGACGGCCGCAAGCACCCGATCACCGCCGAGGACAAGGACGGCACCCCGACCGCCGACGGCTTCTGGCTCGGCCCGACCCTGTTCGACCACGTGAAGCCCGGCATGTCCGTCTACAACGACGAGATCTTCGGCCCGGTCCTCTCGGTCGTGCGCGTCTCCTCCTACGAGGAGGGCCTGGCGCTGATCAACGCCAACCCGTACGGCAACGGCACCGCCCTCTTCACCAACGACGGCGGCGCGGCCCGGCGCTTCCAGTTCGAGGTCGAGGTCGGCATGGTCGGCATCAACGTGCCGATCCCGGTGCCGGTCGCCTACTACTCCTTCGGCGGCTGGAAAGCCTCGCTGTTCGGCGACGCCCACGCGTACGGCCCGGACGGCGTGCAGTTCTTCACCCGCGGCAAGGCCGTGACCCAGCGCTGGCTGGACCCGTCGCACGGCGGCATCAACCTCGGCTTCCCGACCAACAGCTGAGCCCACGCCTCGCCGGCCGGACCCCTCTCCCCGGGGCCCGGCCGGCGTGTGTTTGCCTGCCGTTTGCATCGCTGCGCCGAAGCGCGTAGAGTTCTTCGAGCTGCTCGGCAGGGAGCACCGGACACGCGTCTGCGCGGACGGTCCCGGAGCGGCCAATCCCCTGAAACACCACTTCCCAGGTTCGGGCTGGTTCGCGTGCGCATTTCTGCGTCGCGGCCTGGCGTTTATGTGGCGTGCTCGTTTTATCGGATTGCGGCCGATTCGCTTTTCGGAGTACGGATCGGCTAGAGTTTGAAACGTCGGACAGGGCGTCAAGCCTCGGAAGACACCGGCGAGTTGGATGAACGAAGCCCCGGAAACGGAGCGGAAAACGTCTGATAAGCTGGAAACACGAAAGAACGAAGCCCGGAGGGTCCGCTGGAAGGCGGTCCGAAGGAAGCGTCCGTTCCTTGAGAACTCAACAGCGTGCCAAAAGTCAACGCCAGATATGTTGACATCCCCGGCCTCGGTCATCTGATCGGGGTTGGAGATTCCTTTTGAAATAACACTAGCGAGGACGCAGTGCGCGGGGCCGCCCTATTCCGGTGGTTGCCGTGCCGCTCAACGCGAGTGGGAACCCGATTACGGGTAAACATTCACGGAGAGTTTGATCCTGGCTCAGGACGAACGCTGGCGGCGTGCTTAACACATGCAAGTCGAACGGTGAAGCCCTTCGGGGTGGATCAG